>JAWOAQ010000271.1:0-11190 GCA_046498495.1 Salinibacter sp.
TGGACGGTTCCACCAAAGACGCCCTCCGGGTATGTATATCGGGTCGAGCGACGGAAGGGACAGGAGGGCGCGTTCGAGCCGGTGGCGTCGGTGCAGCAGGAGGAAGCGGCAGATGAGGAGGAGAGCCAGCAGTATACTGCCAAACAGCAGACGCCGGGGCGATACCAGTATCGTGTGCGATCGACGGACGGGCAGGGGAATTCCATCGTGAGTGCGTCGGAGGACCTTGAGGTGGAGTTTGACGGGGATGTATACGCGCTGGGGCCGTACCCGAACCCGGTCCGTGAGACTGCCACTTTTGAGCTGACCGCCCGGGAGTCTCAGTCTGTGACAGTGGAGGTGTACAATACACTTGGGCAGCGCGTCTACCGCCAGGACCGGGATCTCGATGGAGAGGTGCCGTCGACGATCGCGCTGGATGTCGATGAGTGGAGCAGTGGAATGTACTTTCTGAGGGTGCGGGGGGACGCGGGCATCGCTGAGACGCAGAAGATGCTTGTTGTGCAGTAACGCCCTGTTTGATTTCGTTCTCAATTTCGCCCCGTCATGCTACACCGCACGCTTTCTGTACTGATTCTCGCGGCCCTCCTCGGTATTGGGCCTCATGTAGGGGGCGCCGTTGCTCAGGACGGGCGCATGGCGACTGACGCCGTGGGCATGCTCTCGGTGGAGGGGGCCTCCCAAGACGTCAAGCAGGCCGCCCGTCAGGCGGTGTGGGGGGCGGCATCCGGGGAGAAGGACGGCCCGATGGCGGCGCTGGGGACGGAGCTGGCCCTGCTGTACTACCAGCACGAGGCCGGAGGGGCGCAGGCGGTGCAGTCTCTTCGGGAAGGGGCGGGCCCTCAACCGAGTGTTCAGGGGCCGCAGGACGAGCCCCGAGGGAGAAGCCGGGTGATGTCGCCTGTGTCGGCGGACGGAGAGACCGTGGTGGTGGATGCGGTTGCGGCGGAGGACGTTGCGACTCTGCTCGACGACTTGGAGGCGCTCGGGCTGGAGGCTGGAGCCACGGCGGGGGCCGTCGTATCGGGCCGAATCCCCATCGCGTCGCTCCAAGAGGCGGCCCAGCTGGCGTCGCTGCGGGGCATGATGCCGTCGTACATGCGGGTCCACGTCGGCAGTGTCGAGTCCGAGGCCGACACTGCGCACCGTGCGTATCAGGCCCGAACAGAGAAGGGGGTGGATGGAGCGGGGGAAAAGGTCTGCGCCCTGTCGGACAGCTACGATACGGCGTCCGCCGCCACCGACGCGTCCGACGATGTGCAGTCCGGCGACCTGCCTGGCGACGGAAACCCGGAGGGCCGCACGACAGCGGTGGACGTGCTGTCCGATTACAACGGAAGCGATCCGGAGCCGACGGACGAGGGCCGCGCCATGCTGCAGCTCATTCACGACATCGCGCCGGGCGCGGAGCTGGGCTTCCACACGGCATTTGGGGGCATTGGGAATTTTGCGGAGGGCATTGGAGAGCTTGCAGCGGAGGGGTGCGGTGTGATTGTCGACGATGTGGGGTACAGCAACGAGCCGTTCTATCAGGACGGTCCGGTATCAAATGCCGTCGACGACGCTGTCGAGAGCGAGGGCGCCGTCTATTTCTCCTCGGCGGGCAACAACGGGCAGGATTCCTACGAAGCGCCGTTCCGTAACTCGGGGGAGTCGGGTGTGCTTAGTAGCAGTTCCGATCGGCACGATTTCGACGACTCCGACCTGTCCACGGACACCGAGCAGCGCGTGACGGTGGCGGCGGGCGGGACCTTTCAGGTGTTTTCGTTGCAGTGGACGGACCCGTCCTCACAGGTGTCCGAAACGGGAGCAGACACGGATCTCGACATTGCGCTGGTCGACCAGGACGGTGAAATTGTCGCGGAGTCGAGCAACGACAACATCGCGTCCGGGGTGCCCTCCGAGACGATGGAGTACACCAACAACAGCGGAAGCACGCAGGAACTCGACCTCGTGATCGAGAAAGCCGGGGGGCCCGATCCCGACGAACTGAAGTACGTCTACTCCGGAAGCGACTTCACCGTGGAAGAGTACGACACCCTCGGGCCCACGGTCTTTGGGCACCCGATGGCGGAGGGAGCGATGGCGGTAGCCGCGGCGCCGTTCTACTACACCGCAGAGTACAATCCGAATTCCGACCCGGCGGCGCTGGAGCCGTTTTCGTCGAAAGGAGGAATCCAGATCCGGTTCGACCAAACTGGCAATGAACTTGCATCGCCGGAGGAGCGAGAGAAGCCCGACGTGACGGGGGCCGACGGCATCGACAACACGTTCTTCGGAGATGACATCGACGACTCCTTCTTTGAGGGCGTGGACGCCGACCCGCACCCGAACTTCTTTGGCACCTCGGCGGCGGCGCCTAACATTGCGGCGATCGGCGCGCTGATGCGAAGCGCGCGCCCGGACCTCACGCCCTCCGAGATCTACGAGCGGCTGGAGTCGACGGCGGCCGACGTGACCGTTCGGCAGAATCGGGACGGGGATTTTGTCGAGATCGCGTCCGGCGTCGATCCGTGGAGCGGGCATGGATTTGTGCAGGCCAATGAGGCGGTACCTACGCCCACGGGCGTTCAGATTACCAACTTGCGGTCCGACAGCGCGCTGGTTTCAAATGGGACGGGAGGGGCCACCCTGCGGTGGCGTCAGGTGGGAGAGGAAAATGTCGACGAGGTCGTGGTAGAGCGGCGGTTCTTTTCGGGAGGATACGAGGAGCTGGCGCGGCTGGATGGGGGGAGCGCCGGGGAATACCGTCGCAGAATCGACGATCTTGCCCCCGGAGCTCACCGTTTTCGCGTTACCGCCGTTCAGCGAACGGATACCGACGGGGATGGAGCGCTGGATGACCGCGTATTGGCGCAGGCATCTACTGGAATCGTTCTCCGGGCAGAGGATGCCGACATCACGGTCTACCCGAATCCGTTTCAGGAGGAGGCTCGCATCTCAGTGACGCTGCCGGAGGCCCTGAAGGGCGAGGACGTGGCCGTGCAGATTCAGGTGTACAACGCCCTCGGCCAGCGCATCGCGGTTCCCACCGTGTCCCGCACCATTACCGATTCCGAGTCCATTCCAATCAGGGCCCGGACGCTTGAGGGCCTCGGCAGTGGGGTGTACTTCTTCCGGGTCATTGGGAAGGGAGCCGACGGCACCGAATTTTCGGAGACCGTACAGGCCATTCACGTGAAGTAGCACCGAGAAGCGACGGTGCCCCGCGATGCTGGGCCGGCGGGGAGGGGGGCGTCAGTCCACTCCATCCACCGCGTCGGAGGCTGCCTCGTCGTCCATCTCCCCATTCTGGACGGTCGCCTCCGTCTCGTCGACACCGTCCGGATCCTCGCCGTCCCCGTTGTCCTCGTCCGCCGCCGGATCGGCCAGGGCGTCCGGTGCCACGCAGCTCACGTCGGCGATGGCGTCGCCGTCCTTGAGGTTGATGACGCGCACGCCCTGCGTGTTGCGGCCCATCTGGCTGATCTCACCCACCCGCGTCCGGATCATGATGCCATTTTCGGTGATGATCATGAGGTCCTCGTCGCCCGCCACACCCTTGATGGACACGAGAGTGCCGGTGCGACTCGTGCGGTTGAGCGTGATCAAGCCCTTCCCGCCGCGGCTCTGCACGCGGTAGTCGGTGAGCGTGGTGCGCTTGCCGTAGCCGTTTTCCGCGATGGCCAGCACGTCCAGGTCGTCCTTTTTCTCCGGGGCAACCGAAATCATACCCACCATGGTCTGCGTTCCGGGCAGCCGCATGCCCCGTACGCCGGCCGTGTTGCGGCCCATCGGGCGGGCGTCCGCCTCGTGGAAGTGGACGGCGCGGCCGCCGGACGAGGCCACCACGACCGTGTTGTCGCCGGCGGTGAGCGAGGCCTCGATGAGCTGGTCGTCGTCTTCGACCTTCATGCCGATGATGCCGCCGCGGCGCGGGCGACTGTAGGCTTCCAGGACGGTCTTTTTGACCTGCCCCTGCCGTGTGGCCGCCAGCACGTAGTGACTGTTGAGGAAGTCCGTGTCCTCGAAGTCTTCTTTGCTGACGCTAATGACGGCCCGCACGCGGTCGTCGCGGTCGATGTCGATCAGGTTGCGGATCGAGCGGCCCTTCGCCGTACGGCTGCCCTCCGGGATCTCGAAGGGACGGAGCCAGAAGCACTGCCCCTTGTCGGTAAAGAGGAGCAGCATGTCGTGGGAGTGACACACGTACAGGTGCTCAATGAAATCGTCGTCGCGCTTGCCGGTGCCGCGCATGCCAACGCCGCCACGGCCCTGTGTGCGGTACGTATCGATGGGCGTGCGCTTGGTGAGGCCCTGGTGCGTGATCGTGACGACGACATGCTCGCGCTCGATCAGGTCCTCGATGATGATGTCGTCGCCGCCGGTCTTGTCGATCATCGTGCGGCGCTCATCGTCGAACCGCTCCTTGACCCGCAGGAGCTCCTTCTTGATGATCTGCATCCGGCGCTCAGGGCTCGCGAGAATGTCCTGGAGCCGCTTGATCGTATCGATGATGTCCTCGTACTCGCCGATAATTTTCTCGCGCTCCAGTCCAGTGAGGCGGCTGAGGCGAAGGCGCAGAATGGCGTTCGCCTGGTCCTCCGTGAGCCAGTGGCCCTCCTCCGGCTGCTGCACGAGCTCCTCGTATTCGTCCCCGAGGAGTGCCTGCACGGTGTCCTGCGCCTTGTCAGACTCCACCGGCGGGGTGAGCGGCACGTTGATCTCCCGGAGGTCCGTCGTGGAGAGGGTGTCCGGGTAGCGGCCCTCGCGCAGCTTTTGGCGGGCGGTGTCGGTGTCGGGGGAATGGCGAATGATGGCGATGACGGCGTCGAGGTGGTCGAGCGCCAGGGTCAGGCCCTCCAGGATGTGCGCGCGGTCCTGCGCCTTCTCCAGGTCGTACTCCGTACGGCGCACCACGATCTCGTGGCGATGGTCTACGTAGTGTTCAATCGCGTCCTTCAGGTTCACCACCTGCGGGCGGCCGTCCACCAGCGCCACCATGTTGACGCCGAAGGTATCCTGCAGGCGCGAATGCTTGTAGATCTGGTTCTTAACGATTTCCGCGTTGGCGCCTTGCTTCAGCTCAATGACGATGCGAAGGCCGTCGCGGTCGCTCTCGTCGCGGAGGTCGGCGATGCCTTCGATGCGCTCCTCGCGCACCCGATCGGCAATCCGCTCGACCTCGCGGCTCTTGTTCACCTGGAAGGGCAACTCGGTCACCACGAGCGCCCGCCGACCGCTCCGCACCTCCTCCTCGTGCATCGTGGCGCGCATGACCACCCGCCCGCGGCCCGTGTGGTAGGCCTCGTAGACCCCCGCGTAGCCGTAGATGATGCCGCCGGTTGGGAAGTCCGGCGCCGGGAGGTGCTCCATGAGGGCATCGATCTCGATCTCCGGATCGTCGATGTAGGCCACCGTTGCGTCGATCGTCTCGCCCAGGTTGTGCGGCGGAATCTTGGTGGCCATGCCCACGGCAATGCCGTCGGCTCCGTTCACCAGCATGTTGGGGAACGCCGCCGGGAGCACGGTCGGCTCTTCCATCGTGCCGTCGAAGTTTTCCCGGGTGTCGACGGTCTCCTTCCCGATGTCGTTCATCATCTGCTCGGCGATGCGCGTCATGCGGGCCTCCGTGTACCGCATGGCCGCTGCCGAGTCGCCGTCGACGGAGCCGAAGTTGCCCTGCCCGTCGACCAGCGGATAGCGCATCGAGAAGTGCTGCGCCATGCGCACCAGCGTGTCGTAGACCGACGAGTCGCCGTGCGGGTGGTACTTTCCGAGCACCTCCCCGACGATGCGGGCGCTCTTCTTGTAGTTGGCGCCTTGCGTGAGGCCCAGTTCGTGCATGCCGTAGAGCACGCGGCGATGCACCGGCTTCAGGCCGTCGCGCACGTCAGGCAGCGCACGACTCACGATCACCGACATGGAGTAGTCGATGTAGGACGACTTCATCTCGTCCTCGATGTTGATGGGGATGACGCGGCTGTCGTCCGCTTCCATACTCCAACGGGGAATCTGTGGGGAAAATCAGAAATACGTCGCGCCTGCGCTCGCGCAGAGAGTATCGTTAACGTAGGAAGTGGTCCCTCCAAGTGCCACCGATTGGGCGGCTGTGCCCCACTCTCCGTATGCTTTTGAAATGAACGACGGACCCAGGAAGAAAGCGGGAACGAGGCCGTTCAGCACAGGTGTGCTATGCGCAGCGCGTACACGCCTCACTCAACGTGGCCGCATTCGAGGCCGCCTCGGGGGCTCCGGGGAGAGGCGTTGGCTGTACCCCTCCTTTCGTCTGGGTTCGTCTTCCTGCGGTTGCCATGCCTCCTGCTTTCCCCGACCCCATCCGCACGCCCGACGGGTTCGACCTACAGGGCCACCGCGGCGCTCGCGGCCGTGCCCCGGAAAACACAATCCCGGCGTTCCGACGGGCGCTCGACCTGGGGGTGACGACCCTGGAGATGGACGTGGTGGTGGCCGGGGACGGCACCGTCGTCGTGTCGCATGAGCCCTGGATGCGTCCCACACTCTGCCGTACGCCGGAGGGAGAGCGGATCGCGCCCGGGACCGGACGCCGCCACAACATCTACGAGATGACCTACGAGCAGGTGGCGGCCTACGACTGCGGGGGGCACCGGCACCCCGACGATCCAGAGCAGACGCCTGAGCCGGCGGTCAAGCCCCGGCTCCGTAACGTCATTGAGGAGGCAGAAACCTATGTCACGGACTCTGGCCGCTCTCCGGTGTTCTACAATGTGGAAATCAAGAGCCGTCCGGAATGGGAGGGGCAGTACCACCCGTCGCCGGATGCCTTCGTGGAGCGCGTGCTCGCGGTTGTAGAGACGGTAGGGGTGGCGCCCCGAACGACGCTCCAGTCGTTCGACGTCCGGGTCCTGGAGGCCATCCACGCCCGCACCGGGGGCGTGCGGACTGCCCTTCTGGTGAGCGAGCGGACGGACGATGGAATCGAAAAAAATCTCGATCGCCTCTCTTTTCGCCCCGATGTGTACAGTCCAAAGGCATCTCTCGTAGATGAGGCCCTTGTAGCGGCCGTGCGTACGCGAGGCATGGCCCTCATCCCCTGGACGGTAAACGAGCCGGACGCCATGCGCCGCCTGCTGGCCCTCGGGGTCGACGGCTTCATCACCGACGATCCGGGCCGCGCCCAGGCTGTGCTTCGAGAGAAGGACCGGTGAGGCTGGGCGGAACGTACCGGTCGGCAAAGAAATCTCCCTCCGCTCTTGCCATCGGTCGCCCGGAATGATATGCTTTTGTGAAGAGGCCCATGGGGGATACACCGAGCCTCTCCCGTTTTGTACCATGAAAGGCTTCCTGCCGCTCTCCTCTCACGCGACTTTCCGTCTCCGCCTTGAGTCTCACCGTTGTAGCGAACCGGGTGCCCATTCGACAAACCGATGATGGTTGGGAAACCTCCGTTGGTGGCCTGACCACGGCCCTGCTTCCTGTACTGGAAGAGCAAGGGGGCGTGTGGGTGGGCATGGGGGAAGATTCCACCCTGCCCGAGCGGCAAGAGTACCCCGCCGACGATCCTGACTTTGTGGTGCGCCGCGTGCCCTTGAGCACCGAGGAGCTCGACGGCTACTATTACGGCATGGCCAATCAGATCCTCTGGCCGCTCTCGCACTACCTGATTCAACACCTCGAACTAAACGAGGACTTTCTCGAGATTTACCGGGACGTCAACCGGCGCTTCGCCGATGCGGTGCTCGAGGAAACGGACCCGGGGGCGGACCAGACCATCTGGATTCAAGACTACCACCAGATGCTCTCGCCCGGCTTCATTCGTGAGGAGCGCCCCGACGCCACGATCGGCCACTTCTGGCACATTCCATGGCCGGCTATGGAGGTCTTCCGCATTCTCCCGTGGTCGCGCGATCTGTTGCGCGGCATGCTCGGCTGTGATCTGATTGGGTTCCACGTAGAGGAATACGTCGATAACTTCCTGGAAAGTGCAGAGACGCTGCTCGATGCAGACGTGGAGGGCAACGTCATTCGGTACAACGGTCGCGAGACGCGTGCCGAGGCCCACCCCATCGGCATCGACGTGGAGCGCTTCAAGCGGATGGCCCACGACCCGTCGATCGACGAGGAGGCGCAGAAATTTCGGGACCGCCTGGGCACGGACTATGTGGTGATTGGCATCGACCGGCTCGACTACACGAAGGGCATCCGCTCGCGGATGCTGGCCTTCGAGGAGTTCTTGGAGAAGAACCCCGAGTATCACGGCAAGGTCAGCTTCTTCCAGATTGCCACCCCGAGCCGGACGGAATTGCAGTCCTATCAACAGATCCGGCGCGAGGTCGACGAGGTGGTGGGGCGCATCAACGGGCGCTTTGCGCGGGACAGCTGGGTGCCGGTGAACTATCGGTACCGCACGTACACGCAGGACGAGCTGTGCACCTTCTATCGGGCGGCCGACGCGGCGCTCATCACCCCCCTCCGCGACGGCATGAATGTGGTGACGCAGGAGTTTGTCACTGCCACGCAGGACGGGGTGCTCATTCTCTCGGAGCTGACGGGTGCGGCCTACCTGCTTCCGGAGGCCGTACAGGTGAACCCGTACGATCAGGGTGGCCTGGCCGAGTCCATCAAGGCGGCGCTGGAAATGCCACACGCAGAAAAAACGGAGCGCCTCCAGGGACTGAAGAAAACCATCGAAACCCTCGACGTACACCGCTGGGCGGATGGGTTTCTGGAAGCGCTCCGCCGGTAGCGAGGTCCCGAACTGGACTGTTCTCAACCGCTGCGCTGTCATGCCGCCCGTTGTGGAGCGCCCCCTGTTCTTCCTAGACTACGATGGGACGCTCGCTCCCATCGTCGACGACCCCGACGCCGCCGTGCCCCATCCGGACGTGCCGGATTTGCTCCGGCGGCTCGACGCGCACTTCCCGCTCTGGATTGTAACCGGTCGTGACATTGAGGCGCTGTCGCAGTTTCTCGATCGCCCCTACCGCGCCATTGGGCTGCATGGAGCGCAAGAGGGGACGGTGGGGGGAGAGGTGCGCCAGCTCCTGCCCGAGGCGGCGGTGCAGGCCCTGCGTCGCCTGCGCCGGACCGTGCCATCGATCGATGGGCTGCGTGTCGAGAAGAAAAACCAGACGTTCGCGGTGCACTACCGCGCGGCAGCCGATGAGGAGAGGGCAAAAAAGCAACTCCGCGAGTGGCTCTCGGACCTCCCAGACGTGCTTGACGTGGTCTGGGGCAAAAAGGTGGTGGAGCTCCGCGCCGCCGGGCTCACAAAAGGCACGGCCGTCGAGCGAATCGCGAACGAGCACCCAGAGTGCACGCCGGTGTATCTCGGGGATGACACGACGGACGAGGACGCCTTCGAGACGCTTCAGGAAAGTGAGGGATCGGCCGTCACGATAAAAGTAGGGGAGGGATCGACACGGGCGGCGGCCCGCCTTTCCGGCCCGGACGCCGTTGCACGCTATCTCAGTCGGTACCTCTGAGCCGTCGGAGGGCTCTACGGGGCGAGGGGGATGTCGTCAACGATCGTCAGCAGCTCGGACAGCATCATGGCCGTAGCCCCCCACACCGTGTGGCCCGCCACATCGTAGTAGGGCACATCCACGGCTTGTCCGTTCAGCGTCCAGGTTTCAACGTGTTTCGTCTGCGGGTCGAGCAGGTGATGCAGCGGGGCATGCAGGATTTGGGCCACCTCCCGATCGGTGGGGCGGAGGGTGGGGGCCGTGGCAACTGCCCCCACGAACGGGTGGACGCAGAAGTTGGACGGCGGGATGTAGAGGGGCGTGAGGCCGCCGAGGATTCGAACGGAGGAAGGAGGCAGCGCAATTTCCTCATCGGCCTCCCGAAGGGCCGCGTCCCGGAGCGGCTCCCCGTCCTCGCACTCGCCCCCCGGGAAAGAGACCTGCCCGCCGTGATCCGTCAGTTCCTCGCGCCGCACCGTGAGGACAACCGACGGGATGTCGTCGTCTGGAACCACGAGCGCAAGGGCCCCGGCCTCTCGACACGCCCGCTCCTCCACCGAAAGAGCATTCTGGCGCATCTCGTAGCGCGGCGCCATCCGCAGGTGCGCCTCATGGCCGGGGAGCGGGCGCTGGAGGCGTGCGGACAACCGGTCAAGAAGCGAAACGGAAAAAGCCATGGTCATCTCCGGACAAGACGCCGAGGGGAACGAGGTTCCGGCCTCCCCAAGCGTGCTGCACAAAAAGCGCCCCTGACCGGCGTGGGCCGATCAGGGGCGCAAGTACGGCAACGGCGCAACGCTGAAGCCGAAGCACAGAGTTCCGCACGAGAGAGCAACTCGAACGGACTACTTGATGTCAATCTGCCGCGGCTTCACGTCCTCGCTCTTCGGGACGGCGATGGTGAGGACGCCGTGTTCGTACGTGGCGCTAATGTTATCGGCGTGCACGGTCTGCGGAAGGGTGAAGGAGCGGTAGAAGTGGCCGAAGGGGCGCTCGACGCGCACGTACTCGGCGTCGTCCTCGGGCCGGTCACTGGTCCGCTCGCCACTCACGGTCAGTTCGTTGTCCTGGTAGTTGATTGAGAGGTCCTCCTTTCGCATTCCAGGCAGATCGAGGTGGATGCGGTACGCTTCCTCCGTCTCGGTGAGGTCTGTGCGTGGGGCCCAGACCGCCTGCTGAGAGGATCGGTCCCCATCCTGTTCTTGGGACGGGAAGAACCGGTTAAAGACGCGATCCATCTCGCGCTGGAGGTCGTTGAGGGTGCGGGTGCGGCGGGTCATGCCAGTCATGGTTGATCGATGGGTCAATTCAGGAGAAAACGGAGCGGAGCATGGCGGCCCGTGGCGGCCATGCGTCCGTGGGAGAACGTCATGTCCCCTGCAATACAACCCTCGTACCAACCTGCAGGCCGTGCCGGTGTCATCTGCCAGAGTGGCGGAGCATGCGACGAGATGACAATTCTGGCGGAGAGGGAGGAGAACTTGTGACAAGTGGCGTCCACGGCACACTGCCACCGCGTCCGCCCCCCTGCCGATGCGCCAGTGCGGCGGCATCACGAGCACGATGCGGGCCGCACGGTGCCCTCCACCGAGCCGAACCCGACGCGGTGGGTGTCGCCCGCCGCGTGCCCGCGCATCACGACCCGGTCGCCGTCCTCCAGAAAGGCGCGCGTTTCCCCCTCAGGAAGCGCCACCGGCTCCTGTCCGCGCCACGACAGCTCCAGCATGCTGCCGTAGCTGTCCTTCGTGGGGCCACTGATGGTGCC
>JAWOAQ010000004.1:0-8030 GCA_046498495.1 Salinibacter sp.
TGTTGAATGCCCGGCCTCGCTCTCCTGTTTCTCCGTTCCCCGGGAAAACACCTCGACCGTCACAGTTGCCCCCAACGGCAGGTGGCATTGGCCCCGAGTGCCGACGATCAATCGCGTGGGCCTACTGCTCGAAGTCGAGCCCGCCCTTCTGGATGTCGTACAGCAACCCGACCAGAAGGATCAGCCCGAAAAGCCCAACGACCGCTGTGACGCCCAGCGCGGCCCCGCCGTCAATGAAGTCGTGAAAGCTCGCCGCCCACGGCCACATGAACACGACCTCCACGTCGAAGACGATGAAGATCATAGCGATAAGGTAAAACTTCACCGAGTACCGCTCGTGGGCGCTGCCAACGGGGTCCATGCCGCTCTCGTAGGGCATTGTCTTTGTCCCACTTGGCCGACTGGGCCCCAGGTATGTGGCGGCCGCCAGCAGGGTGAGCGCCAGCCCAACGGCCAGCGCAATCATGACGAAAAGCGGAACGAATTCACCAAACATGGGCGCGCAGGGTGTTCGCGAGAGCAGGCGCGGCGAAAACAGATAAGTGAGGGAGAAAGCACACTACGACTCAGCCGTCGCGGATGCAACGAGCCGGCCCACAGTCGATGCCGAAGAGCGGGTGAAACTGGCTCTTCACAATGCGCACGAGATCGACTCGAGGCTCGCCTGCCTCTCCGAGCCGTGGATCCAGTGTTCCTTCTCCAGCGGGAGCGTCCGCGCCGATCGCGACTATCGTCATCGTCCGGGCGGAAGAGTGCCACGCAGAATCCGCACGACATTGCCTCCCGTTATGTTGCGCACCTCCTGCGGCGTAAACCCCTCGCCCAGAAGCGCCTCCGTCAGGTAGGGCAGATCCGCCGCGTCAATGGGCACGGACACGGTGCCATCGAAGTCGGTGCCGAGGGCCACGTGCTCCACCCCCACGAGGTCGGCCACGTGGCGCATGGCGCGGGCGGTGGCGGATGGAGAATCGCCGCAGACGGCCCGCTCCCAGAGCCCGATGCCGATCACGCCCCCCTGGGCCGCAATGGCCTCGATGTGCCGGTCCCTCAGGTTGCGTGGGCTGTCGCAGGTGGCGCGCACGCCGGTGTGGGAGACAACCACGGGGGCCTCCGTGCGAGCCAGCACGTCGTCGATGAGGGCCTCGGAGGCGTGGGCGAGGTCGATCGTGACGTTCTGCTCGATCAGGCGATCGAGCACCGTCTCGCCAAACTCGGTGAGGCCGCCCTTCTCGACGCCCGTGTTGGATCCCCCGAGGGCATTGTCGTGGAGGTGGGTGAGGCTCATCATGCGGTAGCCGGCCTCCACGAGTGTGTCGACGTTCGCCGCGTCGCCCTCCAGTGCGTGCAGGCCCTCGACGGCCAGAACAGTCGCGAGCAGATCCGGCGTGTCGGCGCGGCGCATGCGGGCATTCGCCAGGTCGGCCTGCGTGCGCAGGATCGTGAGGCGATCGTCGCGCGCGGCCCCTCGGCGGAGCCGATCGGCCTGGTAGAGCGCCCGCTCCAGACGGCTCGTCCACGTGCGGAGGGGCCATCGCTGGGCCGCTACCAGAAACGGAATCTGGTCGAGTGCGTCGGCGGATGTGCCGGCGTAGCTGCGGCCCCGGGGCACCTGCGTGACGGCGGCAAACACCTGCAGCCCAACACCACCTGCGCGGAGGCGCGGCACGTCGGAATGCCCCCGGTCGTGGCGCGCCAGCGGATCGCGGGGCCACAGAAGAAGGTCGTTGTGGAGATCCGCAACCATCACGCCCTCGTGCACTGCCTGCGCGCTGTCGGACACCGGTTCGCTCGGGGGCGATGGGATGGCGTTGAAGCGGGCGTCGGCAAAGGGGGCGGCGACAGTGAAGTAGCCCACGACCGCCAGGCCCAGGAGACCGGCGAGAATGTACAGTGCAACTCGGAGCATGACAGGCAGACGCAACGGTCAAGACGATGATCCCCAGCGGAGCAGTGCCCCTCCAGTCCCGGTCCTGATGCGTTTCTTCCGGCTCCATTCTGCCCGCGTCCAACCGGGCCCGTTAGGTCTCGAGCCCGATCCTGCGGAACATACGATCGACATTTCGAACGTGATACTCCGGATCGAAGGCCTCCGCAATCTCCTCTTCGGACAGCACCTCGGTTATCGTGTCGGCCTGCTCCACAATCTCCTGAAAGGAGCGCTCCTCCTCCCATGCCTGCATGGCGAGCGGCTGCACGCGGTCGTAGGCCTCTTCGCGGCTCAGGCCCTTGTCCACAAGCTTCAATAGGAGGCGCTGGCTGTTGTAGAGGCCGTAGGTTTCGTCCATATTCTCGCGCATCGTGTCCTCGTAGACCACGAGGTTCTTGATGATGCCACTGAAGCGCCGGAGCGCATAGTGCAGAAGTGTCGTCGCGTCCGGAAGCACCACACGCTCGACCGACGAGTGGCTGATGTCGCGCTCGTGCCAGAGCGCGACGTTGTCGAACTCGCTGTTCATGTAGCCGCGCAAGAGCCGCGCGCAGCCGGTGATGTTTTCGGAGCCGACGGGGTTGCGCTTGTGCGGCATGGCCGAGGAGCTCTTCTGCCCCGCACTGAAGGCTTCTTCGGCCTCCCGAACCTCGCTGCGTTGCAGGTGGCGCACCTCCACGGCCATCTTTTCGAGGGTGGTGCCGATGCCCGCGATTACGCTCAGGTAGTTTGCGTGTCGGTCCCGCGAGAGGACCTGCGTGGAAATCGGGGCGGGCTTGAGGCCAAGCCGTTCGCACGTGAGCCGCTCCACCTCGGGCGGGATGTGGGCGTAGGTGCCCACGGCCCCGCTCAACTTCCCCACGCGCATCTCCTCGGCCGCCCGCTCGAACCGCTCCTTGTGGCGATTCATCTCATCGTAGAAGCGTGCCATCTTGAGGCCGAATGTGGTGGGCTCGGCGTGCACCCCGTGCGTGCGGCCCATGGTGAGGGTGTGCTTGTGCTCACGGGCCTTCTCCGCCAGCACATCGATCATGCGCTCCAGTTGGGTGCGGAGGAGGCTGTTGGCCTTCTTGAGGCGCACCATGTAGGCGGTGTCTACCACGTCGGTGGAGGTGAGGCCGTAGTGCACCCACTTCTTCTCGTCGCCCAACGTCTCACTGACAGCCCGCGTGAAGGCCACCACGTCGTGCTTCGTCTCTTTCTCGATCTCCTTGATGCGGTCGACGTCGAAGGTGGCCTCGTCGTAGAGCGTCTCCACGTCCTCGGGCGGGATGGCGCCGATCTCGCTCCAGGCCGCGCAGGCGGCCAGTTCGACGTCGAGCCAGGACTGGAATTTTTGCTCTTCGCTCCAGAGGTCCGC
Organism: Salinibacter sp.; assembly: GCA_046498495.1. Taxonomy (GTDB): domain Bacteria; phylum Bacteroidota; class Rhodothermia; order Rhodothermales; family Salinibacteraceae; genus Salinibacter. The sequence goes on from JAWOAQ010000004.1 coordinate 3,288, forward strand.
CATGGGCGGGCGGGTATAGCGGTCGATCATAGGAGCCGGGGAGAAAAGAAAATGGAAGGACGACGCGGACGTCGGAAACGTACCGCACGCCCCTGTCGATTGCCAACGCCCCCTGGCCTCTTCCCGTCCCCTTCAAAACCGTCCGTCCGATGCTACGCGTCTTCGCCCTCCGCCCCCGTCCCCTTCTCCGCGATCCGGTTGGCCGGGTCCCGCACCTCTGCCTCGTCGGGCAGGCGCCGGGCGACCTGGCGCAGCAGATCGTCGAAGCGTTCGTACGCCTGGCCCGCAAGGGTGAGGGCGGGAGCGGCGTCGGGGTCGGTGTAAAGCCGGACAGCGCCGTCGGCCAGCACCATCGGTACGTGGAAGCCGCAAACATCCTCGAAATGAACCCTCCGGTCCCTCCACAGCGGCATCGATTTCCGGATTGCGCTGTCAGAAACGCGAACGTAGATCCCCAAGTGGTGCACCGCGCTCCCAACCACACAGCCGACCATTGCGAGGTCTATCAGGACGCCTCCCGACCAAAGCGTTCCGGCCTCCACGATCTCGAATCCGAGGAGCAGGAGGACCCCGACGAGCCCCAGCAGCGCCACCCCGCGTCGAAGCCACGTCATCCGGTAAACGCGCTCGTCGGAGGCGTCTGGAAACGCGTCACCGTCCATCGTGACGTGCGAGAGCATGGTCGTTTTACTTCCGGGGGTCGAAATATATGTGTGTAGAAAATTTGCTTCGCTCCGCACTGTTTCACCGGACGACGCGGGTCAACGTCGGCCGGTCCGGCCCCATAAAAAACCGGCCGATGCCCCATGAGGGGCACCGGCCGGACGGTTGGGACGAATGGCACTGAGGGCCCGCGTTAGAACGTCTCCAGGTAGCGGTCGAGCTCCCACTGCGAGACCGACGCCAGGAATTCGGTGTACTCCTGCGTCTTGGCCTGCAGGTACTTCTCGCTGACGTGCGGCCCCAGCGCGTCGAGGATCACGTCGTCCTCCTGGAGGGCCGTGATGGACTGCCCCAGGGTCGAGGGCAGCGTCTCAATGCCACGCGCCAGGCGATCCTCTTCGGTGAAGGCGTAGATGTTTTCGCGGACCGGGTCGGGGGCGTCGAGTCCGTTCTCGATGCCGTCGAGCCCGGCGTGCAGCATCACCGCGAGGGCGAGGTAGGGGTTGCTCGATGGGTCCGGCGAGCGAAGCTCAATCCGGGAGGCCGCCGGGACGCGGGCCGCCGGCTTCCGCACGAGGGCCGAGCGGTTGACGTCGCTCCACGCCACGTAGATCGGGGCCTCGTATCCGGGCACGAGCCGCTTGTACGAGTTGACGGTGGGGTTGCAGACCGCCGTCAGGGCCGGCGCATGCTCAAGGATTCCCCCGAGGAACTGGTAGGCGGTGTCGCTCAGGTTAAACTCGTCGTTGTCGTCGTGAAAGGCATTCTCCCCATCCTCGAACAGCGAGAGGTGCGTGTGCATCCCCGAGCCGTTGATGCCGGAAATCGGCTTCGGCATGAACGTGGCGTGCACGTCATGGAGCTCCGCGATGGCCCGCACGACCGCCCGGAAGGTGGCAATGTTGTCCGCCGTGGTCAGCGCGTCGGCGTACTTGAAGTCGATCTCGTGCTGGCCGCGGGCCACCTCGTGGTGGCTGGCCTCCACCTCGAAGCCCATCGCTTCGAGCGTGTAGATGACCTCCGCCCGGATCTCCTGCGCCAGGTCTTTCGGCGCGAGGTCGAAGTAGCCGCCCGAGTCGTGCGTCTCGGTGGTGGCCCGGCCGTTCTCGTCCTTCTCGAAGACAAAGAATTCGGGTTCGGGGCCCGCGTTCAGCTCAAAGCCCATCTCATCGGCCCGGTCGATGGCCCGCTGCAGCACGTAGCGCGGATCGCCCTCAAAGGGCTCGCCCGTGGAGGTGTTAATCACGTTGCAGATCAGCCGGGCCGAGACCGTGTCGTCGCCCCGTTGGCTCCGCCACGGCAAAACGGCAAAGGTGTAGGGGTCTGGGTCAAGGCGCATATCGGACTCTTGGATGCGCACAAACCCCTCGATGGAGGAGCCATCGAAATAGATGCCTTCATCAAAAGCTTTTTCGGCCTGATGGGCAGGAATGGAGACGTTTTTGACAGTCCCCAGGATATCGGTAAACTGCAGTCGGAGGAAGTCAACATCCTCCTCTTCGATGCGGTCGAGCACGTGGTCCTTCGTGGCCATGAGAGAGAAAAGGGTCGGTTGTGAGAGAACGCGTGAGGATCCCGCGGATCGGGATCAGTCCAGATCGTCGTTTTCGTCGTAGTTGTACAGCTCCATTGGCTCCGTGGGGACGGTGCGCGTTTCTTTGAAGCTGCTGAGCACGATGCTCGTCGTGGTGGAACTGACGCCGGGAATCGCCTGGATGTCCGAAAGAAAACGCTCCAGCGTCGTGGTGTTTTTGGTGCGCACCTTCATTACATGCGAGCCCGTGCCGGTAATGGAGTGAACCTCCAGCACCTCGTCCATGCCGGTGACCTGATCGACGAAGTTCGGATAGTGCTCCGACCCGTCGACCGACACGCGGATAAACGCGGTAATATCGAGATGCAGGCGCTTGGCGTCGACGATGGCGCGGTATCCTTTGATGACCCCGCGTGCCTCGAGCTTGCGCATCCGCTCACTGACAGCCGAGAGGGACAGGTTGACTTCGTCCGCCACGTCGCTCCGCTTCATGCGCCCATCGCGCTGGAGCAGCGCCAGAATCTTCGCGTCGATTTCGTCGATGCTATGCGCCACGCTTTTTCGTCGACTATTTGTTTTTGCCTCGCCTCTACAGTACGCGACAAAGTTTGGTTATTCAACCGTTTGACCCAAATAATTTTGTACAATGCGTAAAATTCCGCAATGAAACCGCTTCCGGACCGGGCAAAATGCGATCGTGTTGTCTTGGAAGCGGTTCCGAACGAGCGGAGGACCGGCTCGTACATACGACGGCGATTATCGTCACCCTGCCTCTGCACCTCTCCCCTCACCGGACGCCCCTGCCGCATGTCCCGCACCCTGGTCACCGGCGCCAACGGCCAGATTGGAAGCGAACTCGTTGAGACGCTCCGCACGCGACACGATCCCAGCCGCGTGGTGGGGCTCGACCTCCGCCCGCCGCCCGCCCAGAACGGACAAGACAGAGACCGGCCGTTCGTCACGGCAGATGTGCGCGACCGGGCCGCCCTGGCCGAGGTCGTAACCGACTATAACATCGACACGGTGTACCACTTGGCCAGCCTCCTCTCCGCCACCGGCGAGGAGCACCCTGATCGCACCTGGGACGTGAATACCAGTGGACTGAAGCATGTGCTCGACCTCGCCCGTGAGCACGACCTGCAAGTCTTCTGGCCCAGCTCCATCGCCGTGTTTGGCCCCTCTACGCCCAAGCACAACACGCCCCAGCGGACCGTCCTCGATCCCACCACGATGTATGGGGTCACCAAGCGCACCGGCGAGTTGCTGTGCCGCTACTACCACCGCCGCTACGGGGTCGACGTGCGGAGCCTCCGCTACCCGGGACTCGTCAGCTACAAGACGGAGCCTGGGGGCGGCACCACCGACTACGCCGTTGACATGTGCTCGCAAGCTGCCACAGGAAACGATTACGCCTGCTTCTTGAAGCGCGACACGCGCTTGCCGATGATGTACATGCCGGATGCCCTGCGGGCCACCCTCGCCCTCATGGATGCCGATAGCGACGCCCTTTCCGTACGCGACAGTTACAACCTCGGGGCCCTTAGCTTCACTCCCGCAGAGTTGGCCGACGCGATCCGGGCCCATGTGCCTGCCTTTCAGTGCACGTACGCGCCGGATGAACGCCAGACCATCGCCGACGATTGGCCGTCTACCGTCGACGACCAACGGGCACGCGAGGACTGGGGGTGGGCCCCCGAGTACGACCTGGAGGCGATGACCGAGGACATGCTTGACCACCTTGCTGAAACGCTTGAAGCCTGACGGCTTTTCCGGGATGGAGACGGGGGGAGGGCGGATGCAGTATGAACGGGATGCGCTGCCCTCCTTCCCTGCCCATCCCGTGCTTCCACACGTCCACACGTGCTTCCACACGTCCATACGCACAAACCTTCCAGAAGCGCCATGCCGATGACCGACGATGTAGCGGCCGACTTCCGCGACACAATTCAGGAAATCAAAAATGCCGGCACCTACAACGAGGAACGCGTCATCACCTCACAGCAGGACGCTGATATTGAGGTGGAGGGCGGCCGGCACGTCATCAACTTCTGCGCAAACAACTACCTCGGCCTCGCCAACCACCCGGATATCATGGAGGCGGCCAAGAACGGGGTCGACCGCTATGGATTTGGCGTCGCCAGCGTCCGCTTCATCTGCGGCACCCAGTCGGTGCACAAAGACCTGGAGCACGCGCTGTCCGACTTCCACGACACCGACGACACGATCCTGTACAACTCGTGCTTCGACGCGAACACGGGCCTCTTCGAGACGCTGCTCGACGAGAACGACGCCATCATCAGCGACGAGCTGAACCATGCCTCCATCATCGACGGCATTCGGCTCTGCAGGGCCGACCTCCACGTCTAGGGGAGATCCGACACCTCGGAGATTTCGGCGACATCAAAGAAGTCTGGGAGCCCGGCCGCTTCGCGTGGGTCTATGACCTGGTTCGTGCCTACCGGATCTCCGGCGAGGGCACCTTCGCACAAGTGTTCCATGAGACTCTCCAGGACTGGGAGGAGGCGAATCCTTTCTTCCGGGGTGTC
>JAWOAQ010000017.1:0-4742 GCA_046498495.1 Salinibacter sp.
CGGCGCCTTTGTCGGCGAGGCGGTCGACCTGAGCCTCGACGACAAAGGCGCCGAGATTAAAGAGGTGTCCCTCCCGCATACCGAGTACGGCATCGCCTCGTACTACCTCCTCGCCACCGCCGAGGCCTCCAGCAACCTGGCCCGCTACGATGGGATCCGCTACGGCCACCGCGCAGATCTCCAAGACGCAAAGGCCGAACTCCGCGAGCGCCGGAGCGCACTGGAGGACGAGCGTGCCGCCGCACGTGCGCAGGGCGACGAAGATCGAGTCGCCGAACTGGAAGCCGAGCTCGACGACGAGACGAGCGCCCTCGATGCCCTCTACACCCGCACTCGCACCGAGGGCTTCGGCGATGAGGTGAAGCGCCGCATCATGCTGGGGACCTACGCCCTCTCCGCCGGCTACTACGATGCGTACTATGAAAAGGCCCAGCGCGCCCGCACCCTCATCCGGCACGACTTCGACCGGGCCTTCGAGACCGTGGACGTGATCGTCACGCCCACGACGCCGACCCCTCCCTTCCGCCTGGGCGAAAAAACAGAAGATCCCCTGGAGATGTACCTGAACGACATCTACACGGTGACCGCCAACCTGGCCGGGATCCCCGCGCTTTCGGTTCCCGTTGGCGCCCACCCGGAAAATCCCGACCTGCCCGTGGGCCTGCAGCTGCTGGGGCCGCACTTCGACGAGGCCACGCTCCTCCAGGCCGGCGACGCCCTCACGTAATTTTAGATTGCGGATTTTCGATTTTGGGGCGTCGTTCGCTCATATTGAGACCCCTCTCGAAGAGGCATCCATCAGATTGCATACTCGCTCTGGACGCCGCCCGCTCGGGAAGGGTCAGTCCACCCCCCAGAATCCAATCCTACAATCGAATGAGCATTCTCGTCGACGATGACACCCGCCTGGTGGTCCAGGGCTTTACGGGCTCGGAAGGCTCGTTCCACGCCGAACAAATGATTGCGTACGGCACGAACGTGGTGGCTGGCGTGACGCCCGGGAAGGGCGGGCAGACCCACCTCGACCGGCCCGTTTACAATACCGTGGCCGAGGCGGTCGAAAAGGAAAACGCAAACACCTCTATCATCTTTGTCCCGCCTCCCTTCGCCGCGGATGCCATTCAGGAGGCCGCCGACGCCGGGATTGAGGTGATCATGTGCATCACGGAGGGCATCCCGCAGTCCGATATGAAGCCCACCTACCATTACGTCCGGAAGCAGGGCGCCCACCTGATTGGCCCGAATTGCCCGGGCGCCATCACGCCGGGCGAGGCGAAGGTTGGCATCATGCCGGCCATGATCTTTGAGCCGGGCCCCATCGGCCTGATCTCGCGGTCCGGCACGCTCACCTACGAGGCGGTCGACCAGCTCACGCGCGCCGGCTACGGTCAGAGCACGGCCGTCGGGATTGGCGGTGACCCTGTGATTGGCACCCGCTTCATCGACGCCCTCGAGATGTTCGAGGACGATCCGGATACGGAGGGCGTCGTGCTGATTGGCGAAATCGGCGGGTCGGACGAGCAGGAGGCCGCCAAATACATCCGTGACCACATGGAAACGCCCGTCTTTGGCTTCATTGCCGGGCGCACGGCCCCTCCGGGACGCCGCATGGGCCACGCCGGCGCCATTGTGTCGGGCGGCTCCGGGACGGCCGAGGCCAAGTTCGAGGCACTGGAAGCGGCCGGCGCGACTGTCGTGAAAAACCCGGCCCTCATCGGCGACACGGTGAAGGAGGTGATGGGGTAGCGGTGCCCCAGGACACTGCCATTCTGACGACGGCGCCTCCGTGCACAGCAGGGGTTGCGCACCCTGTTGTCCCGCGAGCGGGGCGTATAGATGCGTGATGGAGGACTAGTGTTGTGTCAAACCTCAATGTTGTGTTTGTCATCCCGGCCAAGCCCCGAGGGCTTTCGGGGCGCCGAGCCGGGATCGATCCAGCCAACTCAATGGGGCTCGACTGAGTAGGAATGGCCCTGTGGGGGGGGCGGAGCGGAACCCGGAGTGCTCTCTTCTACCGCTGTATAGATCCCGGATCTCCGCTCGCACGCACGCTCCGCCCGGGATGACAGGGTGCGTTTTTCTGTGCAAGAATCACGGTTGACACGGCACTAGTTCCTGCACCTCCTTCTCTTTTTCCATCACGCCCCGCGCGCTCGTCTCTGCCCGTTCCCTGACGTCCACCTTCGATGTTCGACGACGCTTCTTTTGTCATTGGCGCCGCGGAATGGAACCAGCTTCCCACCGACGGGCGCCCCGAGGTGGCCTTCGTCGGACGCTCAAATGTGGGCAAGAGCTCGCTTTTGAATGCCCTCCTCCACCGTAAGAAGCTGGCGTACACCAGCAAGGCCCCCGGCAAGACGCAGCAGCTCAACTATTTTCTGATCGACAGGCGCTTTTACCTCGTCGATCTCCCGGGCTACGGATATGCGAAGGCGCCCCGGTCGGCCCGCGCACAGTGGGCCCAACTCCAGGAGCGCTACCTGGCCGAGCGCGATGCGCTCCGCGGCGTCATCCAGCTTGTCGACAGCCGGCATCCACCGCAGGACAGCGATGTGGAGTTGATGAAGACATTGCGTCGGATCGCCCGCCCGCACCTCATCGCGCTCACGAAGGCCGACAAGCTCTCCGGAAACGGCCGGGCCCAGGCCGAGCGTCGCATCGATGCCTGCCTCGACGACCTCGGCATGGAACCTCCAACGGTGCTGACCTCCGCGGCGAGCGGGCGGGGCATTGGCAAGATCCGACAGTGGATCGGGACCGTCGGTCTCAACAATGGATGACATGGAAGCGGTTCGATCAGAGACTTGCCTCGTTCTTTACCTTCGCCCGCTGCATTTGACAGTCGTCCCGGGCTTAGTTGGAGGGTAGCACGATCGGTGCCCCGTTCCCGACCCCCCTTCTGTACCGCATGGCGCACTCGAGCACGCGATTCCTAAACGCACAGTTTGACAAGGCTCTCATCCTGGAGGAGCCTGACCCGAGCCTCGACGACTACCTCCGCGAACAGGGCATCACGCCCGACCGCGTTCCGAAGCCCGACTGCTACGACCAGGAGGCAATGGCTGAGCGGCTGCGCGACGGGCAGCACGACCTCATCTACAAGCGCAGCAAGTTTGTCGTAGACGAGCCCATTGTGCAGGCCTCGGACAACCTGGCCGCGGTCATGCTCTGCTGCATCGGCGACGATACGGTCGATAAACCGGCCTGCGCCGACGCCGGCGTGCTCGTCCTCAACGACCCTGTAAGCAACGGGCGCTCGGTGGTGGAGATGGTCCTGGGCGAGATGATCGTGCTGGCCCGCCGTCTCTTTACGGCCAACGAGTCGGGCCGCCGGCATCAATGGACGAAGGACAGCACGCGGCGATATGAGCTGATGAATAAGTCTCTGTCAGTCATTGGCCTCGGCAACATCGGAAAGCAACTTGCCCGCCTGGCCGACGCGCTGGGAATGAACGTCTACTTCTATGACAGGTCGGAGGTGGCCCGCGAGGTGGGGACGACGCTGGGGTGGACGGCCTGCGACAGCCTGTCCGATGCCTTCCGAAAGGGCGACTTCGTGACGGTGCACGTATCTGCGGAGGACCCCCAGGGCCAGCCAAACGAGGGCCTGCTCGACTACAGCCACTTCTGCCAGCTCGGGGCCGACCGCTCCGACAATAGCCCCCGCGCCTTCATCAATGCCGCCCGCGGCTTCCTGTACGACCCGGCCGACCTGAAGCGGGCGATCGCGGAGGGCCATGTGCGGGCCGCAGCGGTCGACGTGTATCCGAACGAGCCGGGCAGTGCCGACGAGGAATGGACCAATCCGTACGCGACGGAAGATCGCGTCCTCAGCACCCCCCACATCGGCGCTGCCACCCAGGAGGCCCAGCCGCGCATTGCGTCGCGCATGGCCACCTCCACGCGCCTTCTGAACGAGCAGGGCACTGTGCGCGACGCGGTCTTCGGACAGGGGCACACGATCGGCGTAAATGCCGAGCCCCCCCACTGGATTCTGGCGGTGGTGCACAGCGACGTGCGCGGGACCAAGAAGGCCATCGACGACAGCGTCTACGAGGCCGGGGCGAGCAACCTCCAGTCGAGCCATCGGGACTTTCCCGCGCTGGGCATTGCCTATGACGTCAATGCCATTGATCAGCCCCTCAGCGACGCCCAGCTCGAGGCCCTCGTGGACGCGGCCGCCGACCTTTCTGGCGACCCCCACGCGATTCGGACCCTCCGGCAGTTCAAGGTGACCGATACGGTCTAAGCACGCAGGGGCAGGGCGCGAGGAACAGGGGGTGGATGTGAGAGAGCAGGGGCGGGGAGACGGGTTCCCTGTTTCCCGTCGGCGACGGCTACGCCAGGGCCGCCTCGCGGCTGACATCGGCCACGATGGCGTCCATCACCTTCTCGGCGTGGAAGCGCCCGTTCTCGATGAACCATCGACTCGTGTCGCATCCGCCGCAGATGGTGCCCGCGAGATAGAGGCCGTCGCGATTGGTCTCAAAGGTCTCGCCCTCTTCGTCGTGAACGGGCGTGCGGGCCGCGTCATCACGAGTTGCGATGCCGAGTTGCTCCAGCAGATCGTAGTTGGGCCGGTAGCCGGTCATCGCCAGCACGAAGTCGTTATCGATCTGGACCGGGCCTTCCGGCGTGTCGAGGTGAAGGGTTTCCGGCTCGATGGCATCCGATCTTCACATTTTCGACCCCGGAAAGAACTATGATATCTCCCGGCGTGACCACCTCCGTCTCTTTGAGGC
>JAWOAQ010000110.1:0-5321 GCA_046498495.1 Salinibacter sp.
GGGCCCGCTCATAGGCGGTCCGAAGATCGGTGTCGGGTCCGATGAAGGCGTTCGCAACCAGCACGAGCTGGTGTTTTACGTGATCGAATGCGACGACGGTGTCGTAGAATCCCCACACGGCGTCGGGGACGTTGAGGGCATCGGGCGGGGCATCGGGCAGGTCTTCGACGAGGCGAACGGTGTCGTACCCCATGAAGCCAACGGCACCGCCACGAAGGCGCGGAAGATCGGGAATCGGTACCTCGCGATAGCGGTCGAGGTAGGCATCTAGTACCTCAAAGATGGTTCCCTCGGGGGAGGGCATCTCCCGCTCCGGGGCCGGCACGCGACGCTCGTCAATCGTTACCGTGGCACCGAAGTCGGTGGCCCGCACGAGGCGGTAGGGACGGCGGCCCAGGAAGGAGTAGCGTGCCAGCTTTTCGCCTCCTTCTACACTCTCAAAAAGGAAGCAATGCTCGGCATCGTCGCGCAGCGCAAGGAAGGCCGAGACGGGCGTGAGCAGGTCCGCGCTGCGTCGGATTGACACAGGGACGATGAGACGATCGTCGCCCTCTTGGGAGGCGGCGTCAACACGTGCTTGAAAGTCCTCGAACGTCATTGCGAACAGGGGGCCGTGTGAGGCAAACAAAAAAACCCGCTGCCGTCAGCGGGGCAGCGGGTCCAGAGCCACTCATACGTTGGGCGTGAGCATCAGCATACACGCAGGTGGCCGAGGACCCGCAGACGGGGCCACCTGCGCCATCCCTGCAATGTAGATGCTGTCGCATTTGTCATAGCACCTGTAAGTGTACGGGACGGGTCGATAGCGATCAACCGTCGGGTTTGAAATTCAGTTTGAGGCCATCGGGGACGGCGATGGGGACGGGCGGACCTTGGTGACAATGGAGGGGAACCCCCACTGGCTCACCTTGGTCAGCTCAGAGATTACAAATCCGGCGGCGCGGAGAGCGGGAGAGAGAACGCAGGGGCGGCTTCCGCCCAAGAGGAGTGGGGCCCCGTGGGCCACTGCAGACCAGACAAGGCCGGACACGGTTGGAGCTGTCCCCATGGTAATCAAGACGGCACGTCCGCCCGGGCGCAACACGCGGCGGGCTTCGGAAAGGGCGTCAGAGCGCCGGGCTCGGGGCAAAAGGTCGAAGACGTACGCGGAGAAAAGAGCGTCGAAATGATCTGCCGGATAGGGAAGGGAGCAGGCCGTCCCGTTCTGAATGCGGTAGCGCCTGTGAGGGGCTCGGGCGGCCCGGCGACGGGCCCGAGTGCGCATGGAGGGGGTCGGCTCCACGGCCTCTGTCCAGCCGGTTGGGTTCTCCGTGAGAAGGGCCCGGAAGGCACGGCCGGGTCCAGGCCCGATTTCTAAGACCCGCTCCCCATCGTTGACCCCCAACTGGTGCACGCCCAGGCGCCGGGCCTGCGCGGAGAAAGGCATGGTGGCCACTGCATAAATGGGGGCCACGGCGTTGTAAAATCCACGAAGAGTTGTGCGGGATCGAATGGACACGAGAAACAGAGACGGTGGGCTTATGGGACGTGTCTGTCGCTTCTGCTCGCTCCTCGTTTGTCGGCGGGACTCCTCTGGTGGGGAGCTTCTTCCGAGGAAGTCGATACCATGTTGGGCAACAGCAAGAACTTGAGGCCTTTGCGTGGATGTAGCTAATCCACTGTTTCGCTGATTGTGCACCGCGTTCATGGACCTGGATTCCCTTCAACTTTTTTACCGGTTTGGGGTTGCTCTCGTGCTGGGATTTTTCATGGGACTGCAGCGCGAGTACGCTCATCGGAAGACAGGCGCCTCCGGAGATGGGGAGTTGCTGGCGGGAGCGCGCACCTTCCCCATCATTGCCCTGCTGGGGGCCGCGGCCGCACTTGGCAGTGCTGAACTCGAAAGTGCCTGGCCACTTGCGGCCACCGTGGTCGCGGTGACTGTGCTCCTTGGGGTTGGGCACTTCCATCAGGCACAGGAGCGAGATATGGGGCTCACAACGGAAACGGCGGCGCTCATCGCGTTCTTTACCGGGGCGCTCAGCTTCTGGGGCCATCTCCGTCTGGCCGCGGCCCTGGGCGTGGGCACGGCGGTGCTGCTTTCTCTGAAGGTGCAGACGCACACCCTCGCCCGCCGCATCGACCAGGAAGACATCTATGCGACCCTCAAGTTCGCCGTCATTACGGTCATTGTTTTGCCCCTCCTGCCGCGAGAAGGGTACGGCCCCCCGCCCCTAGATGTGCTGGTGCCATACAATGTGTGGCTGATGGTTGTCCTCATCTCGGGGATCAGCTTCCTGGGGTACGTGCTCATTAAGGTCGTAGGGCCGCGGCGCGGCGTGGGCCTCACGGGGCTGTTAGGGGGACTCGCATCGAGCACAGCAGTGACGCTTAGCATTGCTGAGCGCAGCCGGGATGCCGAGGGGCTGGAGCGCTCTTTTGCTGTTGCCGCCCTGCTGGCGTGGACCATCATGTACGTTCGGGTGATTGTGGAGGTCGTGGCCGTTCATCCACCGCTCCTGCAGACCGTGTGGGCTCCCGTCCTGGGCATTAGCGCGGTGAGCCTGGCCTACTGTGCCTATCTGTACACCGCTCCGTCCCCGTCCGATGCCGACGAGCCCAAGACGGTCAACAATCCCTTTCGGTTGGGCCCGGCCCTAACCTTCGGCATCCTCTACGCCGTGATCCTCGTCGCCTCAAATGGAGCGCAGCAATATTTTGGAGACGCCGGCGTCTACGTCTCCAGTCTGGTGGCGGGTCTGGCCGACGTGGATGCAATTACACTTTCGATGGCGCGCCTGAATGAAGCGGGCGACCTGACGTCCACCACGGCCACTCGAGCGATCGTTATTGCCGCAGCGGCCAATACGATTTTGAAGGGGGGGATCCTCGTTCTGGTCGGCCAGCGCGAACTCCGCCGAACTGTGTTGCCCGGCGTAGCACTCATTGTTGGGGCGAGCGCCGTTGCGGTTCTGCTGATTTGATACGGATCTGGGGCACTCGGCACTGCCGGTGAGCGTATACAAAAGCTCTTGCCTCTGCGTGTTGCCCGCCGGCCATGATGGTTCGCATCGGTTTCGTTCTCCTCCTTCTCGTGAGCGCCCCGTTCGCTAGGGGCGCCGCCCAGGATCGCACCGCTGCCCCGGACAGCACACCCCCGCGCCCGGACACCAGCCTTGGATGGCAGGAGGATGCCTGGACGACGATCGTGACCCGCAACGGGGTGACGGTGTCGTACATTTTCTACGGCAAGGCGGACAATCAGAACAACGGCGTCGTCCTCCGGCTTCAGAACCGAAACGCCCATCCGATTCGGTATCGGTTTACCATTCTCTTCCGTGGGCCCGATGGCACGGAATCGGCGGAGACAGAGGGGCGCGTGGCAGCGCATTCAATGAAGGTTGGGGACAAGGACGAGCTCTTCTGGATCCCCTTTACGGACGGACGCCAGGTTGCAGAGATCGGGCTGCGCGGGCTTCGGATTGCCCGGGCCCCAGACGCCGAGTCGCCCGACGGCCCCCGTTAAGGCTGCGTGGAGACCCGAACGCGGCCGGTCTTCTAGCAAAACTGTTGCCTCCCCCTTGCGTACCGATAGGGTACCGTCAAATCGCATTGCTCTGTTTGCAGCTTTCCCCCGGACCCGTGAGTACACCTGATGCCCCGGCCGACGCTGTCGCGGCCCCCTCCTCGGGCAACGGCGCCGTCGACAAGCACCTCAAACGCGAAGTCGACAAGCGACGGACCTTTGCCATCATTAGTCACCCGGACGCGGGAAAGACCACCCTCACGGAAAAACTGTTGTTGAAGGGCGGCGCCATTCACGAGGCTGGCGAGATCAAGGCCCGCAAGGCCGACCGCTTTGCGATGAGCGACTGGATGACAATGGAGAAGGAGCGGGGAATTAGCGTGACCTCGTCGGTCATGCAATTTCCCTACCGCGGATACGAGCTCAACCTGCTCGACACCCCCGGCCACCGCGACTTCTCCGAGGACACGTATCGGGTGCTCACGGCGGCCGATAGCGTTATTATGGTGCTCGATAACGCCGCGGGCGTGGAGCAGCAGACGAAGAAGCTCATGGAGGTGTGTCGGATGCGGGACATGCCCGTGATCACCTTCGTCAACAAGATGGATCGGCACGGCCTCCCGCCGCTCGACCTCCTGGACAACATTGAGGAGGAGCTTGACCTGGAGACCGTACCGCTGTCCTGGCCGATTGGGATGGGCGATCGGTTCCGCGGCACGTACAACCTGTACCGCGATGAACTCCACCTCTTCTCGCACGCCGACATGGAGGGGGAGCACGAGCGCCTCCCCATTGACGACCTCGCGGATCCGCAGCTCGACGAGGTGCTGCGCGGCCAGGCCGACGACCTGCGGTTCGACGTGGAACTGGTGCGCGAGGCCGGCAACGAGCTGGACCTGGAGGACTACCTCGACGGTCGACAGACCCCCGTCTTCTTTGGCAGTGCCCTCAGCAACTTCGGCGTCGGCGATATGCTCGACACGTTCGTTGAAATCGCTCCCTCCCCCCAACCGCGTCCCACGGTCACCCGCACGGTCTCCCCGTACGAGGCGTCCTTCACCGGCGTGGCCTTCAAAATCCAGGCGAACATGGACCCGAAGCACCACGACCGCATGGCGTTCGTGCGCGTCTGCTCCGGCCGCTTCGAAAAGGGCATGGAGGTCATCCACCATCGGACGGGCCAGACGCTGCGCCTCAACAACGCCACGACCTTCATGGCGCAGGATCGGGAGGGGGTCGACACGGCCTATCCCGGCGACATCATTGGCATCATGAGCCACGGCCGCATCAAGATCGGCGACAGCTTCTCGAAGAAGGAGCCGCTCCACTTTACCGGCGTGCCCAGCTTTGCCCCGGAGCACTTTCGGAAGGTGCGTCTCGACGATCCGTTCCGTGCGAAGCACCTGAAGAAGGGACTTCAACAGCTGAGTGAAGAGGGGACCATTCAGGCATTCCGGCCGCTCCGCGGGAATGACTTCATCCTCGGGGCGGTGGGCGAGCTGCAGTTCGACGTGACGCTCGACCGGCTGGCAGACGAGTACAACGTGGACGCGCACCTCTCCGGCGCGCCGTACGCATGCTGTCGGTGGGTCAGTGGCCCGGCTCAAGATATGGAGGAGTTCGAGACGGCCAATATGGACAACCTGTTTCGTGATGCAGACGGGGACCTGGCCTACCTTGCTGTGAGTGACTATCGACTGGAACGCACGGTGGACGACTGGCCGCGCCTTACGTTTGCGTCGACGAAGCAGCACACGGCCGAGGCGGACGCCGCGACGGGCTAGCGAGAGCAGCCGGCGGGGAGAGGGCGAGCGCC
>JAWOAQ010000151.1:0-5250 GCA_046498495.1 Salinibacter sp.
GGCACCAGCGCACCTCCTGGTCCGACTGAAAGTCTTCACGGGAGAGGCTGCCGCCTCCATCGCCGCTGTAACCGGGCGGGAGCGTGGGACCATCGTCTCCGCCGGGACCGGCGGGCGACGTCGTGCCGGGCGGCCCGGCGGGCTTTGACGTGCCGTCCGGCGTGCCATTCTCGTCCGGGGACGCCTCGTCTCCGGAGAGGCCGGGCGGAAGATCCGGCTTCTTTGTGCCCGGCTCGCCATTCTCCTCGGCAGCCTCCGGGTCGGAATCATCGTCACTTGAGAGCCCCGGGGGCAGATCCGGCTTCTTGGTTCCGGGCGATGTCTCCTCCTCGGGGGAAGTCTCCTCCGCCGCGTCGTCGGCGAGGCCGGGGGGGAGGTCCGGCTTCTTGGTGCCGTCGGGCGTCGGGCCGTTTGGGTTGGGCGTCTCGTCGCTCATGAATTCGGGCGGGGAAAGTGAATCAACGTGCACTGTGCTCCTTCCATGGCGTCGTATTTCACCCCGAGAGTACTTCCTCGTTGCACTCGGGGCGCGTGTTGCGTATTTCGTCTCTTCCTCTCGATACGCAATACGAAATACGCGATACGCCGAATGGAGAAGGACAAACGGGGGGAATCAACAGGCAACTACGCGGGGGCTGGTTTCCCAAGAAGAGAGCCGACCTTCTCTACAATCTCTTCGGCCCGGAAGGGACGGCCCTGAATCTTGTTGAGCGGGGTGAAGGAACGGCGGTACTGGTCGCGCAGGACGCGAATCAGCTGGCCGTTGTTGAGCTCGGGCACCAGTACATACTCGAACCGCCCCAGCACATCGCCGAGGTCGTTGGGCAGCGGCCACACGTGGCGAAGCGCCACACTCCCGACGCGCAGCCCCTTGTCCCGAGCACGTTCGGTGGCCTCAACAATGGCCCCCTTCGTAGACCCCCATCCCAGCACCAGCAGGTCGCCCCGGTCCGCCCCGTGCACCGAAAGAGGCACGTACTCCTCGGCCACGTTCTGTACCTTCTGCGCGCGCAGCTCCGTCATCTTCTGGTGGTTGGCGGCGTCGTAGGATACATCGCCGGTGCGGTGCTCCTTCTCCAGCCCGCCGATGCGGTGCTCCAGGCCCGGCGTGCCCGGCGGGGCCCAGGCGCGGGCCAGCGTCTCCGGATCGCGCACGTAGGGCAAGAACTGGTCGTTGCCGTCGGCGTCCTTGTGGACGGTGCGGTCGGTCTTCTCGGTCTCCAGGTTGAGCTCAAACGGCGGGAGCGCGTCGGTGTCCGGGATGCGC
The DNA here is from genome assembly GCA_046498495.1 of Salinibacter sp. Taxonomy (GTDB): domain Bacteria; phylum Bacteroidota; class Rhodothermia; order Rhodothermales; family Salinibacteraceae; genus Salinibacter. The sequence continues at coordinate 1,268 of JAWOAQ010000151.1, forward strand.
CACGCCTCCGAGCCGTTGCCGAGGTAGCCGTCGGCCAGCAGGATCACGGGCGTGCGGTACTTGGTGGCGATGCGGCACGCCTCGTAGGCGGTGTGGAAGCAGTCGCCCGGCGAGGTCGCGGCGAGCACCGGCAGGGGCGCCTCGCCGTTGCGGCCGTACACGGCCTGCAGGAGGTCCCCCTGCTCGGGCTTCGTGGGCAGGCCCGTGGAGGGCCCGCCGCGCTGCATGTCGATGATAACAAGCGGCAGCTCCGCCATCACGCCGAGGCCGATGGTCTCCGTCTTGAGCGCCACACCGGGGCCGGAGGTGGCGCAGACGCCAATGTGTCCGCTAAAGCCGGCCCCGAGGGCCGACCCGGCCGCCGCGATTTCGTCCTCGGCCTGAAACGTGACGACACCAAAGTTCTTGTGCTTGCTGAGTTCGTGCAGGATGTCCGAGGCCGGGGTGATTGGGTACGAGCCGTAGAACACCCGTCGGCCACTCTTCGTCCCCGCGGCCACGAGCCCCAGCGCCATGGCCTCGGCGCCCTGAATGGCGCGGTAGGTGCCCGGACGCATCGCCGCCTCGTTCACCTCGTATCGAACCGCAAACGCGTCGACGGTCTCCCCGTAGTGGTGCCCCTTCCGCAACACACGCAGGTTGGCGTCGCGGATGGCAGGCTTATCGTCGAACTTCTCCCGGACCCACTCCTCCGCGGGCGCCATCGGGCGCGAATACATCCAGAGTGCCAGGCCGAGCGCAAACATGTTCTTCGATCGGTCGACCTGCTGTCGCGACAGGTCGGTGTCGGCCAGCGCCTCGCGCGTCAGTTTCGTGAGCGGCACGTCCAGGACCTGATAATCGTCGAGCGTGCCGTCGGTCAGCGGATTGCTGTCGAGCTCGGCTTTCTTCAGGTCCTTCTCCTCGAACGAATTGACGTTGGCGATGATGGTGCCGCCCGGCCGCACCCGGTGCAGGTGCACCTTTAGGGCCGCGGCGTTCATGGCCACCAGCAGATCCACCTTTTCCCCCGGCGTCCGCACGTCGACGGCCCCAAAGTGGAGCTGAAAGGCACTGACGCCAAAGGTGGTGCCGGCCGGCGCGCGGATTTCAGCAGGGTAATCCGGGAGCGTTGCGAGGTCGTTTTGGGCGTAGGCAGAGGCCAGGGTAAACTGCGACCCGGTCACCTGCATGCCATCGCCCGAATCGCCCGCAAACAGGACCGTGGCCTCGGAGATTTCCCGCGTGTCGGGATTGGGCGGGGACGCGCTCATGCTCAGAAGACGTTGGAACGACGCTAAATGAACGGGCACTCCTACGCCCAGCGCCAGAGAATCGTTCGGGCGCGGTCGCGCGCGGCGCCGTTGCTTTTCGATAGGTTCACAGGATCGCGGCGGCTATTCGTCGTCGTCCGCCGGTGTATGCAGGCCACACTCCGTTTTGTCGGAGCCGGCCCAGCGCCCGTCGCGCGTGTAGCCCTCGGCGTCCTCCACCGGCGCGGTGCAGGGCACGCAGCCGAGGCTAGGGTAGCCCTGGTCGTGCTTCGGGTTGTAGGGCAGATCGTGATCGAAGAGATACTGCCACACCTGCTTGCGCGTCCAGGTGGCTAGCGGATTGACCTTGAGCACCTCGTAGCTAGGCTCCCACTTCAGGATGGGCGCATCGGCCCGAGCGGGCGACTGGTCACGGCGCACGCCGGTGATCCAGGCCTCGCGGCCGGCGAGGGCATTCTGCAGGGGCTGAACCTTTCGCAAAAAGCAGCAGCGGTCCGGGTCGCGATTCCAGAGGGCGGGCCCCTCCGCCTCGGCCTGCTCGTCGAGCGAATGTTGGCCGTGGACGCGCGTAATGGAGACGTCCATCGTTTCGTCAAGCTCGTCGCGCAGCTCGTAGGTTTCCGGAAAGAGCAGGTCGGTGTCGAGATAGAACACCGTGGTGCCGGGCCGGATCTCGGAGAGCATGTGCATGATGACAATCCCGGACGGCCCAAACCCGGTGCCTTGCACCAGATCGTCGCCGAAGGTGGTTGCTGCCCAGTCGAGCACAACCTGCGGGGACCGTGGCTCGAACTGCGCGTTGAGGGCCGAGAGGCGGGTGCGCGTCCAGGAGGGGGACGACGGCGTTCCGGGAGGAGCCATGCAGAGCACAAACGATGCGACGGCGAGCGAACGCGGAGCCCGGCACCCCCGCCGGGGATCTGGTTCCCAAGACCGATACCAAATAATCCGACGCACCGGCCGGCATCAAGCCCGTCTCCGCTGCGGAAGGGGTTCCATGAAATTCTCCTCGCAGTTTGAACAATTTATCATTGTGGAGTACCACCACTCGTGTCCCGAAGGATCCCGAAAATCCACAAGGGGTGTGCACACTGGTCGCTTTTCCGAAGGCATCGTCCTGCTCCTATGGTCAGCTACGCGACAACGACGCGCGACATCACGGTGACGGTTCGTCCCATCTACCTCGACGAGCCCTCGGACGTCGTCAACCGGCAATTTAAGTTTGGGTACGCCGTGTCCATCGAGAACGAGGGACGCAAGGACGTCCAGCTGCTGCGTCGGCGATGGGTGATCGAAGAAACGAACGGCAGCCGACAGGACCTGGAGGGGGATTCCGAACTTCCGGGGCATCCGGTGGTGCCGGCCGGCGACGTACACGTGCACGACGGCCTTTGTACCCTCACCTCCTTCAACGGCACGGTGACGGGCAGCTACCTCGTGCAGCGGACCGACGGGGAGCAGTTTCGCGTGTCGGTGCCGTCGTTTCACCTGCACGCCGCGGCGAATTGACATCTGTGCAGCTCGCGCCTCTTCCCTCCGGGTGCAGATGCGCCCTCTTCGGGAAGGGAGTGGCATGCACCCGTGCGGGCGCTCCCCTCCTCAGCTCGCCACCACTTCGACTTCGATGTCGTAGTCCTCGGTCGTGAGTGTGATGGTTTCGTTCTTGTTCTCGAGGCCATAGTCTTCAATTGCATCCGGGAGCGCACTGTCGGGCGTCTGCATATTGAAGAGGGCATCCGCCACCACCTGCCAATCCTGCGGTGTGAGATGAACCGTGGCACTGCGGCCCTCGGCCACCATCGGGGCGTAGTCGAGGATGCGATTCAGGTGATTGACCGCCTGCTTGAGGTGCTTGTTCTCGGGGATGTCGGGGTCGATCTCGGACATGGCGAGGCATGTGTACGGTCCGGAGGAAAATTACGTGCGCCCAACGTCAGGGCGCGCTCCACGTTCCCCATTCCCCGGTACCAACCCCGCCGCCCGGCGCCAGTACATGGGCCCCCTCAACGATTGACTCATTCTTGTCACCCTCCCCCGCCCGACGTTCTCTTTCGCAATATGCGCCCGTATCTCGACTACCTTCAGGACATTCTGGACCACGGCACGCGGCACGCAGACCGGACCGGGACCGGCACGCTCCGCGTGTTCGGCCGGCAGCTTCGGTTTGACCTGCGCGAGGGCTTCCCCCTCCTGACCACCAAGCGGGTGTGGATGCGCGGCGTGACGGAGGAACTGCTGTGGTTCCTTCGCGGGGAAACCAACATCCAGTCGCTCGTCCAAGCGGGCGTCTCCATCTGGACGGATTGGCCCCTGAAGCGATACCGCGAAAGCACGGGCCACGAGATTTCCCAGGAGGCCTTCGAGGAGCGGATTGCCACCAACGACACCTTTGCGGAGCAATGGGGCGAGTTGGGCCCTGTCTACGGCAAGCAGTGGCGCGACTTTGAGGGACCAGGGCGACGCGTGGACCAGATTGCTCAGTTGGTCGAGGGCCTGCGCGAGCGCCCTCACTCACGTCGCCACGTCGTGAGCGCCTGGCACCCCGCCCAACTTGCAGACGCCGCTCTTCCCCCCTGCCACTACGCCTTCCAGTGCTTCGTAGAGGGCACACCGGGCGACGGACGCCTCTCGCTCATGTGGCAGCAGCGCTCGGTGGACTCCTTCCTCGGCCTGCCCTTCAACATCGCCAGCTACGCCCTGCTCACACACATGCTGGCCCAGCAGGCCGAC
>JAWOAQ010000037.1:0-4998 GCA_046498495.1 Salinibacter sp.
GCCCGATTCGTTTTCCCTCCAGAACGGAAGCGACGACGAGTCCCCCGAATACGACGACACCTGGGACGTCGACGATGCGGACGAGGATGCGTTCTATCGTGAAGAGGAGCCGATCGAGGAGCCCGGGGAGGACGGGGAGGGCTACGATGATCTCGACGCCGCGGCCTGATCGTGTAGGGATGCGTTTTTCGCTCATCACTAACCCCTCGCGCCATGGAGCTGGAGGACGAAGAGGCAGAGGACGTGACCCCGTGGTGGGGGGCGGTTGCCCTGAACGAGGAAACGGGAGGACGGTGGGACGTGGGGCCGTCCACGCTTTGGGTGTACCGGGGGCGCCACGACTGGCGGTTCGTGCACCGTCCCTCCACGGGGGCCACCACCGATCCAATGGCGCATCGGAGCGAGGCGACCGTCCCGGTCTCCGCGTCTGAGATGGACGCGGTGCTGGCTGCGGAGGAGGAGGGGCTACAGACGAGTCGTCACAGTGTGCGCCGCACGGAAGCGATGATTCATTTGCGCCCGGCGCTCGCGGACCGGCCGGTCGTTTCTCGTCCCGAACATCCACTCCATGTCCCTCCAGGGGAATCCGTGACGCTCTATCTGAGCACGGCCCTCTGGATTCAAGTGGTGCGGGCCGACGAGAAGACCGTCCTCCAAGAGGTTCCGTCGCACCGGATGTCCGACACCTGGTTTGGTCCGTCGACGCTCAGCGGGGAGCTCTGCTATGCTACGCGCACGGCGGGGCGCCTTCGGCTCGACCACCTTCCCCTCCGCCTCCACCGGGCCGTCACCCCGCTTCGGGTCCAAAACCAGTCGGATGCCGGCCTGGCGCTGGAGCGGGTGCAACTGCCGACTCCCCATCTGACCCTCTACCAGGCGGCAAATGATACGCTCTGGACCAACGCCGTCACCATGCGGCACGTCACAACGGGGGAAGGCGCCTCCGTCCACGTAAGGGAGGGCGCCCCCGACGTTGTAGAAGCGGCGGAAAAGCTCCGTCCCCCCCGCACGCCCGACCGTCGCGGGCTCATGACCAGTACCTTTGGGGCGTTTGAAGCGCTCTTTGGGTCGTAGAACGGGGGGCATAGAGAGCCGCCGCCCTGGCGACTGTGGAGATCCACGCGTCTTTTTCGATTCCATCCGTCCTTCCATGGAGCAGTGGTGGACCCTCATCGTCGACTACCTCACGGGGCCGCAGGCGGCCGGCCTGGCACGGGCCGTCGTCAAGATTGGGCTCGGCCTTCTACTGGGCCGCCTGGCCGGCAACGGAATGGCGCGTCTCTTTGGGAGCGACGACGCCCAGCGGGCCATGATTCTCCGGCGGATGGTCTTCTACGGCGTCGCCGGGCTCTTTGCGGCGTCCGCCCTCGTCGAGCTGGGCTTTGACCTCGGAGTGGTGCTCGGGGCCGCCGGCATCCTGACAGTCGCGATTGGCTTTGCGTCCCAGACGTCCGCCTCCAACATCATCAGCGGCCTTTTCCTCCTGGGGGAGCGGCCGTTTGCGGTCGGGGACATCATCCGGGTGGGCGGCACCGTGGGGGAGGTGCTCTCGGTTGACCTCCTCTCGGTGAAGCTGCGCACGTTCGACAATCTCTTTGTGCGCATCCCGAACGAGACCATGATCAAATCGGAGGTGACGAACCTCCGCCGCTTCCCCATCCGGCGGGTCGACCTGCAGGTGAGCGTGGCCTACACGGAAGATCTGCGCGAGGTGCGCGACGTGCTGCTGGAGGTGGCCGACCGCAACCCGCTGTGTCTGGAAGAACCGGCCCCGAGTGTACTGTTCGATGGCTTCCTCGACTCGTCCATGAACTACCAGTTTCGCGTGTGGGCGAGTGCCGACAATTTCTTGGAGCTTCGCAACAGCATTCCCGCCGAGATCAAAGAGGCGTTCGAGGAGCACGGCATCGAGATTCCGTTTCCCCACCGCACGCTCTATGCGGGGAGTGAGACGGATCCCTTTCCGGTGCGCGTCACGAATGGAGGCCGCCGCGGCCCTTCAGAAGAGGAACGCGATGCGTAGCGGGGCCCTTCCCGCCTATTCGCCAACAGAAGTTGGCGGCTCGGCCCACCGCTCGGGAGACGGCAGCGGGCGGCGAAGCGCCGTGGCCACCGGACCGTCCCGCGAGTACACGTCCCGGCGGAACTGGGCGGTGTCGCCGTCCATCCAGGCGGTCCAGTACAGCAGGTGGACAGGGACGTTTCGGTTGAGGACCACGGTCTGCTCCCGGCTTCCCCCCACGGTCGAGCGGATGCGCGCAGGCGACCAGCCCTCGTTTTCGCGAAGAAGAAACGCGGCCAGGTCGAGCGGCCGTTCCACCCGAATGCATCCCGAGCTGAAGCTGCGCTCGCTCCGCCCGAAGAGGGCGCGGGCGGGCGTGTCGTGGAGGTACACGCTGTAGGCATTCGGAAACATGAACTTGACCTGTCCGAGGGCATTCTGAGGGCCGGGCCGTTGGCGGAGGCGGTACGGAAAGTTGGAGGCGGAGAGGCGATCCCAGTCGATTGTTGAGGGATCGATGGGGCGGGCGTCTGCCCCCCAGCCGCGGAGGACCTCGTATCCCTGCGCGTCGACCCGCGACGGGTCCGATTTGAATGCGGGCAGTTTGTCCTGCGTCGCAATGCGGGTGGGCAGGTTCCAGTAGGGATTGAAGACGAGATATGAGATCTGATCCGAGAACACGGGCGTCTGGCGGTAGGGGGTGCCGGCCACCACCCGCATCTTCAGGACCTCGGTGTCCTTTTCCATGACCTGCAGTTCGAACCCGGCAATGTTCACGCGCACGTGGGGGGTGCCCAGGTCGCGGGGGAGCCACCGCCACCGCTCCAGATTGACCTCAAGTTGTTGAATGCGGTCCGCAACCGGAACGTTGAGGGCGGCTCGGGTAGCGGGGCCCACAATCCCGTCGGTATCAAGGCCGTGTCGCGCCTGGAAGCGTGTGACGGCAACGGCCAGGGTGGAGTCGAAGACCGTGCGGTCGGCAGCGGCGGTGTCGGACAGATCGTCCGTGGCCTGGAGACGGCGCCGCAACGGCGGCACGCGATCGGATTGCACGCCGCGCTCCAGTTTGGGGCCGTCGGGCAGCGTGGGCCAATTTCCCTCCGACGCGATCGACTGGTATTCGGCCCGCAGGCGCGTCAGGGCTGTGTACTCGGGGTTGGACGGGGCCAGGGTCGCGAGGGCCGTGCGGAGCGGCGTGCCGTCCTCCACGGCGCGCAGCTGGTTCAGGAGGTCATCCGCCCGGCGGTCCGCCGTGCCGATGGGGGTGTGCGTCTCCGAGTCGAGCCGGCCGTGGAGGAGGTGGGTGCCGTACAGAAAAAAGCCATCTGTGCACAACAGCTCGAAGTCCGAGAGGCGGCGGGGATCCAGCGGCTCGCCCGCATCGGCCTGGGCTTGAAGAACGGCCCGGAGTGAGTCGAGGGTGGAGACTTGGTAGTCGCTCGGGCGGAGGCCGTGTTGCTCGGCGGCGCGAAGGGCTGCAACCAGGCTGTCGGCGCGGGGCGTAGGGGCGGTGTCATCGGTCCAGGCAGGCTCGAAGCGTCGGCCCACGTAGAAGCGCGTCAAAAGCGCGCCGGAACGCATCCGGGCGTCGTCGACCGCGAGCGCCTCTGCACTCCCTGCATGTGCCATTTCGAGCCGTGTCCGAAGCACGGCCTGGATGCTATCCGTGGGGGCGGCTGCCTGGAGCGATCCGGCCAGGAGCGGAAGAAGGCACAGCAGGCCCCCGGCTCGTGTTAGGGCACGGGGAATAAAAACGGTAGACATGGGAAGTGGAGAAACCATCGGGGATTCGCGCGGGCAGGCCGGGTCACCATTCCACCTTCTCCCCCCGAAGATCCACGTGCACGAAGGGGCCGCGGTGGCTCGCCGGTCCGTACACACTGAGGCCTCCGACGAACGAGTCGTCGCCTTCGGTCGGCACGTCCTCAATCCACTCCGCGAGCTGCTCCGCATCCGCCCGGGTCACCCGCCCGTCGCCCGTCAGATCGTCCATCGTGCCGTCCCCGTTGGCGTCCACAAAGATGTCGGCGGCGTCGCCATAGAGATGGCGGCTGTATTCGGTTGTATTGCCAATGGAGCGGTTGTAGTACGGCGTACGGAACCCGCTCATGACGTGGAGGGTCGACACGTCGTGGCCGCGCTTCTTGACGGCGTCCAGGATTGCCTCAAGGGTGCGCAACAGGCGAGGCTGCACGAGAGCATACTGGGGCGTATCCTCGGTTTGCTTGGAGAGAAACTGGTCAAGGCGAAAGTTGGGCGAGATGCGAGCGTCCTGGTTCGCATCGGTCACGCGGACAAAGCCCTCGGGCGGTTCGTACCGTGGGTTGTTGTCACGCGGCTGCTCCTCGTATTCTCCGATGTGATAGTCATCCAACGCGTCCCCTTCGTGGTCCCAGGACCGGAGGACGAAGACCTGGAGGCGAATGGAGACGTCGGAGCCTGGCGCCGTGACGGTGAGGGGATGAAGACCGGGAGTCTTGGGCGGGCGTACGCGCCAGGACTGGCTTCCGAGCGACTTGACCCGATGGTCGCCCTCTTCAATATCGTACGAGTCTTCGGAGGCCCCGGCGGCAATGGAAAGACGCACGGTTTCGTCCGGCGAAGCAAGGACGGCCATGACGCGGTGAGACACCGTCGTTTCACCAAACCGAACGGTGAAGGGAGCCGTGGTCTCCTCCTCGGGGGGACTGTCAGACAGCGCGGTGCCCGTTGGGGGACCGAGAGCAAGGAGGCACAGGACAAACAGGAGGCGACCCACAGACCAGATGTCGAGTTGAGGGAAGAGCAGCACGTATTGCTTGGATGAAAGGCCTCCAACGGCAGTTCCAAGGATTCAGTGGGCGGGAGGGCCGAGTGGGATCGTTGTCCCCCTTCTCCTCGCTCGGTTACTGCGGTGAAAGGCCGGATCTTAAGGCATTCCGATTCGGCTTTTTATGCTTCGACGTCCCGAACGCCCTACTGCCGTGTCAACCGTGATTCTTGCACAGAAAAATCGC
>JAWOAQ010000156.1:0-18441 GCA_046498495.1 Salinibacter sp.
CCGGGTGGCGCGGCGAAATCGCCGGGCGGGAACCCGCCGGCCGAACCGGGGCGGCCGCCCCAAATCCTCACCCTCCTGTCCAAAGAAGAACCCCGTCGCCTCTTCGCGGCCACGGACCGGACCGCGATTCTCGCCTTTCGCCCCTCGCCTTTCGCCCCTCGCCTTTCGCCCCTCCACTGTCACCCTCCACCCTCAACTCTCTCCCCTTCACGCTCCCCCCGAGCCCCCTCGCTCAAATCAGTCGGCGTCACGCCCGCGTCCTCCATCCACTGCAGCAGCGCCGGCAGGAAGACGATCGCCGCCGCCAGCGTGGTGCCCAGCCCCACCACCGCCAGCGTCCCCATCGAGTTGAGGCCCGGGTGGAAGCTGAGGAGCAGTCCACTGAAGCCGATCGCCGTCGTCAGCGTGCCCATCGACACGTGCTCCCCCGTCGAGCGTAGCACCGTCCACAGCGACTGCCGGCCCTCCTCGCGGTAGCGGTGTACCATGTGCACGCCCGCGTCGTTGCCGATGCCGAGGATGGCGGGCAGCACCACCATGTTGTAGAAGTTGAGCTTGAGGCCGAACACCTCCATCATGAGCAGCATCCACAGCACGCCCACCACCAGGGGCACCAGGGCCAGGGCCGCCCAGCGCACGCTGCGGAAGTTGAGCAGCATCAGCAGCGCCACGATCACAAACGTCGCCGCCACCATCCACGGCGACTCCGCCCGCACCAGTTTCAGCATGTCGGCCGCCACGAGGGGCGTGGAGGCCGCGTGGTAGGTGTTGCCACTTTCGGTGGTGAGGGTGCCAATTTCATTCGAGAAGGCAATGGAGTTGCGCCCGTCGGAGAGGCCCACGGAGGGATAAATCATGACGAACGTGCCGAGCTCCCCCTCCTTGGTCGTAAACTGCTTCCGCAAAAACTCGGGCACCTGTTCCAGTTCGATGGGCTGCTCGGTCTGTGCGGCGCGGCGCAGGCGCTCCAGCCCCTCGTCGTCCTGATTGCGGAGGTACTTGTTCTCGTTCAGCGTCGTTCGAACCTCAGAGATGCGCGCCAGCTTGTTTTGCCGAGACGTGTCGGCCATCGGAAAGCGCTCCTGCAGGCTCTCCACGGCGAGGACGGTGGAGGTCGAGTCCTGCATCTTCTCGCGCACGGCCGCCACCACGTCGGGCACATTTTTGGCGCTGTCCACAAGCACGTACGCCGGGTTGCGCCGGTCGTCGTCCTCGCTCCGGTTGACCCGGTCGATGACGGCGGCGCGGTCCTCGTAGGCGGTGTAGTCCGGCTCCAGCGAGCCGAAGTCGTACTCGAACGACACGCGCGGCGCAAACACGAGCGCCGCGACGACCGCCGCCAGGCCGCCCACCACGAGGGGCCGGGCGCCCCCAAAGCGCCGGGCCGACGATTCATTCGCCGCCGGGGCCCGGGCCGTCAGGTCGAGCAGACCCGTCTGCTCCAGCAGCGCGAGCAGCGCCGGCATCACCACCGTCATGGCCACGAGGGCAAAGAGGACGCCCGTCCCGGCGATTGCGCCAAACTCGCTAAACCCCTTAAACTGGGCAAAGACAAGCACGTAGAGTGCCCCCGCCGTGGTAAGGGCGCCGGTGGCAATGGCCTGCCCCGTCGTGGCAAAGGTGTGCTCCGCTGCATCCGCCACGCGCGCGCCCCCGGCCCGGGCTTCGGTGTAGCGAGCATAGAAGTGAATACCAAAGTCGATCCCCAGCCCAAAGAGCACCAGGCCCAGCGTGGAGGTCATGATGGTGAGCTCCCCAAAGAGCAGGTGCGCCACCCCGCCGGTCCAGGCCAGGCTCATAAACAGGGGCAGCGCAATAACGAGGGCCAGCACCGGCGCGCGCGCCAGTTCGGCCGCAAGCACGCGGCCATTCCATCGTCCTCCCGTCCGCGCCCGGTACGACTTGTACAGGAAATAGAGCACAACCACAAGGATCACCGTCGCCACCCCGGCCCCAAAGGAGTCGAGCACATCCTGCGTGATGGCCTGCACCTCGGCCTCCTGCCGCAGCAACCGCCCGGCCAGCGTCACCTCCATCTCGGGGTGGTACGACTGCGGCCCCACGCTGTCGACAAGCGCACCCAGATCGGCGTACAGGTTGTCGATAAATCCCACGTCCGTCCGCGAGCCCGCGGGAAAGAATTTGAGCACCATGGTGGTGCTGTCTTCTGAGACAGGATACTCCGTGCCCACGAGCCGGTTGTACATGCCATCCAGCTCCCGTGCCTCCTCGTCGCCGTCGTCCTCGTCCTCATCCACCTCCACGTAGAACGGATTGGCCTCCTGCTTTGCCTCCGCGATCTGATCCTCCAGGAACTGTTCGACGGTGCGGAGCTCGCTGTCGCTGGCCAGGTAGAGCGCGTTGTTTTCCAGAAACTCCGTGTCGCGCCGGTACTCCACCCGCGTGAGGTAGGGCTGGTCGCTGGTGCGCTGCGTGAGGTCGAGGGCCTCCGGAATGAGGGCCTCGGCGAACTGCTTATTGGCCTCAAACGACGGGCTCACGATGCCGACCGCCACCTCGCTTTCCCCGCCCACGGTTTCCTGGAGCCGCTCCAGCGCCTGCACGCTGGGATACTCCTCCGGAAGCAGGCCCGCAATGTCGGGGTTGATGGTAAGCTGTGTCGCCTGCTGCAGTCCCGCGGCTGTCAGAAGCAGCGCAATCGCGAGGACCCATCCGGCGCGGCGCACCACGGCCCGGATGAAGGGACGGAGAGCGTCAAACAGGGCAGTCATAAAGGGATCGGTTGCTCAGGCGGGAGCGACGAGGCGACACTTCGAGGCGAACGGGGCACCGCCCGGAATGATTTCGGAAAAGACGACGCGGCCCGTGGGCTACGAGGGAGACGACACCTCCGAGGGGGCCGAGGCCGCCGGTTCGCCCGCCCGCTCGGCCTCGCCGTCCGACTCGGGGGCCCTGGAGGGAAGCTTGGCCCCGACCCCCGAGGCTCGCGCGGCCTGCTGACGATCCCAGATCGAGGTGCCGGCAAACACGAGCAGGTTCAGTCCCTTGTCGAGCACGCTGTGCACACCCAGCAGGCCCGCGATGGCGGCCCGGGGCACGTTGACCGCCGCGGCAAGCTCGATGCCCGCCGCCATGAACACCAGTTCCTGGCTCGGGAGGAGGGGGATGCGAGCCATGATAATCTTCACGGCCAGAAAGGTAAACCACACCTCCAGCGCGATGTCGGGGACGGCCACTTTCCACTCCAGCACCTGCAGGCCCTCAATGAGGACAACACGCGCGAGGTGGACCCCAAACAGGATTACCAGCGTACGCCCCGCCAGCCGAAAGACCACCTGCCGGAAGGAAACGGCGGCCCACCCAAGCCCCGCAAGCAGCACCAGTCCTCCCCCCACGTACAGCGCACTGTGACGCACCATAAAGTCCGGGAGCGTGATGTACCCCGTACCCAGGAACACCGCCAGAATTGTCCCGGCCACGAGCGTCGACGCGACCGACGACATGATGGCGTTGTCTTTTACGTGGTGAATCAACGTCATGTCGTCGTGCCCGGTGTGGGTCCGCCCCCATACGTACATGTACACGTCGCCAGAGTGGCCGAGCACGTCCTTGTCGTACACCCGCTTCTTGAGGGTCGCCGTCAGCAACTGAAGCGGCGACCGCTCCCAGATGATGCCGAACGTGACAGCGTGGGCCACGGGCAGACAGAAATAGATGCCCAGGAAAATGACGTAGAACCACGGGGTCCGCGGCAGGGCCTGCCAGATCTCTCCCCACCCGATGAGCGACATGCGGTAGACAAGATACCCGACCACCGCCAGGGTGATGAGTTGCCGCAGCACCCACGTTGTGCGCCGTCCGCGGGGCGTTGCCGCAAATCGACGCCACCGCACCCGGAGCCGCCCAATCCGCATCCGCAATGTCGTCCAGAAGTGATCCATAAGCGGGGCGTCGGGAAGCAGCGGGACCGAGAGTACAGACCCACGCGACCGGGGCCGGCACGCCTGTCTACAGCGTCCTGTTCGCGATGCCGGGCCGGCAGTGGGTTTTTCCCTTCTTCCTTTCTAACTTAGGGGCTACAGTTCTCTACAGCGACGCTGTGCGCCTCTGAAATAGCCCTGGTTCTATGCCTACTAACACCTACGAGAGCATTGAGGTCGGCGACTCCCACGAGTGGACCCGAGTCGTGACCCAAGAACACGTTCGAACCTTTGCCGAGATCACCGGCGACGACAATCCGATCCACGTCGATGAGGAGTACGCTGCGAAGCACTCTCGTTACGATCGTCCCATCGTACACGGGGTGCTGCTCCTCGGCTTGATATCGAAGGTCCTGGGTCGAGACTTTCCCGGCCACGGCAGCATTGCCGTTGGCATTTCGTGTCGGTTCCTGCGTCCGGTGCCGGTCGGCTCCGAGGTCCGGGTGCAGATCAAGGTGTCTGAGAAGGTTGAAGAGAACAAGCACGTCAAGGTGCGCACCTACATCTACCGCGACAACCAGATGGTGCTGGGTGGCGAGGGGCGCGTCATTCCGCCCACTGAGGAGGCGGAGGAGCCCGTGATGCCCGGGGGCAAGGGCTAGGCGCCCTCCGGACCGCTCAGTTCGGCAGCTTTAGGGGCGTGCCCGTCTCCACCGGCGTGTCGAGGTCCAACTGATTGAGAATGGCGAGGTCCGTTAGGCCCATTTCGTCGGGCAGGGGTGCCCCTTCGGCGAAGGTACGAAACGGGGCGTCACGCGACGCAGACTGGATGGCAAGGCGCGTGGGCTGAACGTTGAGCTTGTCCGGATCCGTCAGCCGGTCGAAGCCCGTCATGGTGCGCTCGAAGGCCGACTGGAAGTCCCCGTAGCGCTCCGCCGTCGTAACGCTCTGAAACTGATAGACGCGGTCCTGGTCCGCGATGAAGTAGGAAAGCACCCGAAGCGTCTGGCCCTCCTGGTCCTGCGCTTGTGCCCGCACGCGGTAGGCGTCCCGCCCGTTCACCGTTGTGGAGCGTTGCTCGTCTACGGTGAGCCCCTCCTGCTCCGCAAAGGCCTGAGCCGCCGCCTCCGGCGTGTCGCGATCCGAAAAGCCGAAGATCGTGTAGGCCGCCTGCTCCGGCGCAATGATTGCCACCTGACGTGGCTGATTTTGGACGGTCCAGCCCGCCGGCGTGGGGAATTGGAACTCCAGGTCTGGGTGGTAGAACGTATTGTTCTCCGTAAAGCCCTGGCGCGGGTTGTCGCCCAGTACGGTTTGTTCAAGACTGCGGTAGTACGGGTCCTGGTTTATTGTCTCTGCCGTGCCGGGGACCCGCTCCTGCCACTCCCGGGCAAGCTTCACGATGGTGTCCTCCCGCTCCCCAGGATCGGGGTGGCTCGACTGCCACGAGGGCAGCGACTGGTTGCTCTGCTTCTGCATGCGCTTCAGCGACGTAAAGAAGGCCGATCCCTCCGCGCCCTCGTATCCCGCCTTTACGGCGTACTCTACGCCCAGCCGGTCCGACTCGCGCTCGTTGTCGCGACTGTAGCTGAGACTGAGCAGCTCCGCGGCCGTGCCCCCGAGGCCAAGCACGTTTTCCCCAACGTTGCCCCCAAAGGCGATCTGTCCGGCCACCGCCCCGCCCAGCAGGAGGCCCTGCGTAAATTTCTGCCGGGCGGCCCGCTGGGACGCGTGGCGCGCGGCCACGTGGGCAATCTCGTGGCCCAGCACCATTGCCAGCTGCGCCTCGTTGTTGAGGTGCGCAAGCAGGCCGCGCGTGACGTACACGTAGCCCCCCGGCAGCGCAAAGGCGTTGACGACCGGACTGTCGAGCACACGAAAGGTGAACTCGACATCCCGAAACCGCTCCGCCGTGTCCGAGCGGCGCAAGTGACTCTCTTTGAGCACCTCTTGCGCCACCTCGTCGACGTACGCATTCAGCTCTTCGTTGTCGTACACCCCGTACTGGTTCTGAATCTGTTCGTCCGCCTCCTGGCCCAGTTGAATTTCTTGCTCCCACGAGTAGCCGTAGGCGCGGGTGTTGCCGGACACGGGATTCGTGCCGGTCGAGACGCACCCACTGCCGGCCGCGACCATCAGAACCAGCAGTACGGGAACCAGAAGATGACGACGCCAACGGCGGGCGGCACGGCGGGGGGAGCGAACAGGGGGCATGGTAGAGCGTGATCCGTGACAGAGGCGCGAAGAGGGCTACTGGGGAGACGGAACTGAACTCGAAGGCCCCGGATCGGCAGTCGAGGCGGCACCGTCATCGGGCTGCAGTCGAGCCGTCCCGTCGTTGGGCACCACCCGAACGGCCTGGTGCGCGTCGCGTCCGAAGTCAAGGCGCTCGTCGAATGGAGCACGGCGCGTGGCCGTGATGAGGCTCTGCCCTACGGCATCCGAGCGAAGAAGGTCAAGGAAAACCTGCGTACGCCGCGCATCGAGCTTGCCGAAGGCGTCGTCGAGCAGCAGGAGCGGCGCGGTGTCGTGGCGATCGTCGAGGTAGAAGTACTGGGCCAGCTTCAGGGCCATGGCAAAGGTGCGGTGCTGGCCCTGCGAGCCGTACCGGCGCACCTCCAGGTCGTCGAGGCGGAAGATGAGCTCGTCGCGCTGGGGGCCCGCCAGGGTGGTGCCGCGGTCGCGCTCCTGATGCTTCTTGCGCTCCAGTACCTCGCGGAAGGTCGACTCGATGGCCTCGACGGTCGCGTCGGCGTCGAGGTCGGCAATCGTGTCGTATTCGATGGACGGGCGCTCGGCTACGTCGTCGATCTGGTCGTAGGCGCGGGTCAAATCGTCCGCAAACGACTGCAGGAACTCCTGTCGTCGGTGAATGACGCGTGCCCCGAGGGAAACGAGCTCCTCCGTCCACGGCTCCAGCACCGCCTGCGGGGGCGGGTCGGGGCGTTTCTTATAGCTCCGAAGTACTTCGTTGCGCTGGCGGCGGGCCTTCCGGTACTTCAACAGGTCGTCCATGTACACGGGCCGCGCCTGACTCAAAATGTTATTGAGGAAGCGGCGTCGTTCGTCGGGGCCGCCTGCCGTCAGGTCATAATCCTCCGGCGAGAAGACGACAATTGGGAGCGTCCCGACGATGTCGGCCAGGCGGTCGAGCTCGGCACCGTTCACGAACACCTTCTTTCCCTTCCCCGGCACGTAGGCCAGCCGTACGTCCATCGGGGTCTGCCGCACGTTCTCTACCGTCCCCTCGACCTCAAAGTAGGGCGCGTCTTTGCGGACGGCGTACCGGTCGCGCGAGGCGACGAAGCTTTTGGTGAGGCACAGGTAGTGCGTAGCCTCCAGGATATTGGTTTTCCCCGCCCCATTGGGCCCGTGGAACAGGTTTACCTTGGGCGCCAACGTGCACTCCGTCTCGGCGTGGGCCCGGAAGGACCGGAGACGCAGGGTGCGAAGAATCATGAGCGAAAGCCCGAGAGACGAACGTAGATGTGCGTAGGTGCCTCGTACGATGGCCCCCCGCCTTCGTTCGTCCGCCGGGGCACTCCCTCGCCATCCGCTGCGCGTACGGCGGGCAAAGTTGACGCCTGTGCCGCCGGCCTGTTTGTTGAGACGGACGGTCCTTCCCAATCTCTGCAGCCCGTATGCCCACCCACTCCGCCCTCTTCGACGAACTGAAAGACCTGGCCACCGAGCAGCGCAATCCGCACTCGACCCACATCGACACCGCCTCGGTGGAGGAGATCCTGCGCGTCATCAACACCGAGGATCACCAGGTACCCATCGCCGTGCGGCGCGAGCTGCCGCAGGTGGCGGAGGCGGTGAAAATCGTCGTCGAAGCCTTCCAGAACGGAGGCCGGCTCTTTTACGTGGGGGCCGGGACGAGCGGGCGCCTCGGCGTGGTGGACGCCTCGGAGTGCCCGCCCACGTTCGGCACCGACCCGGAGCGGGTGCAGGGCCTTATCGCCGGGGGGCGCGAGGCGGTCTTTCGGTCGCAGGAGGGGGCGGAGGACGTGCCCGCAGCGGGCGCAAAAACTCTTGACAAGCATGGCGTTACAGAGAACGACGTGGTGTGCGGGATCACCTCCAGCGGCCGCACGCCGTTCGTGGTGGGCGCCGTGGAGCACGCCCGCGACGTGATCGGCTGCCCGACGCTTTTCGTGACGACGATCCCACGCGAGGACCTGGACGTTGCCCCGGACGTGGCAATCTGCCCGGTGGTGGGGCCGGAGGTCATCATGGGCTCGACGCGCATGAAGAGCGGCACCGCGCAGAAGCTCGTGCTCAACATGATCACCACCGCGGCGATGGTGCGGCTCGGAACGGTCTACGAGAACATGATGGTGGACCTGCAGCGCACGAGCGACAAGCTGGTGGAGCGCGGCGTCCGCACGGTCATGATGGTGACGGGGGTGGGCTACGACGCGGCGGACGACGTGCTCACCCGCTGCGACGGGCACGTGAAGACGGCGATCGTCACGCTCCTCGCGGACGTGGACGTGGAGGAGGCACGGCGGCGACTGCACGCGACGGACGGGTTTGTACGGCCGGCGATCGAGCAGGAGTCTTAATCCGCCTCGTCGATGAGCGCCTCCGCCTGCTTCACGAACCTCCTCGCATCCTCCAGTTGGGCCTCCACTCGTGACGGATCCGGTCGATCGAGTTCGTAGTCACACCGCTGCCGATCCGTACGGAGGCGGGAAAAGATTTGAAGCTCGATGGACTCATTCCGGAGCCGATGTCCGAGCTGATTTTCTACGCCCTTATGTGTTGCCGGTCAAACGTCTCGGGACGCCAGCAGTACTCGGGCTGCCTCATAAACGCCATAGTACGCCCGGCTCGCAGCATCGGCCGGAAATCCCTCTTCAAGGAGAAGCGCCGACGCTTCCAGGCGCTCCCGGGCCACGTCGAATCCAACCTGGAAGCGTTCTTTCATAGTTCGATTCCGTTCTCTTTCGCCCATTCGGCTCGACGCCCCGTTTCCGAATCGTGGTGCGTGATGATGTGGAGGTCCCAGTCCGTCTCGTCCATTACCTCGTACGCAATGCGTGTCACATTGTCGGTCTCCTTGAACGGCTCGTACGGTTCACGGAGGACGACAAACACCTCCACGGCCCCTTCGAGTTCTCCTTCCGTCGGAGACCGCTCCTCGTAGGGATCCTCCGGTACAGCGTACACACCGGCGAGGCGATCCCCGTAGTGCTCTCGGTAGCGGCGCGAGAGCGTCGCCAATACGTCGGCGGGGGTGCGAGTAACTTGCATAGAATCAGGAATCCATGTTGGGTCTGGACCCTTCCCTTACGGGAGAAGTCGGGAGTATGTCCCAGGCATTTCGCTTCGCAGCACGGCCTGTTTCACGTGAAACGTGCTCTCTCTTCGATCCTCCATCCTCGACTCTCGACCGCCCGTACCCTCGACCTTCCACCCTCGGACCCTAAAGCCCCCTCCCTTTTCGCCTCTCCCCCGTCGCTTCTCGAACGCACGTTGCACGTGAAACATCCGCGACTCTTCGGACGCAGTCGGGGATGAGGCGCGGAAGCAGGAATCTTCCGTTTCCCCGGGCTCGTTGGTCGTTTCTGTAGTGATCAGACGCATTCCTCGGCCCTGACCCGTTGCCCACCGCCGTTCCTTCAATGGGAGCGACGGCTTTCGGTGTTTGGGGACAGCCGTGTGACGCGTGCCTTCCGAACCGACCCGACCGCCTGTGTCCCTTTCCTCCATCGCCCAGCGCATCGAGACGACCTCGGCCGTCACGCGCCTTCGCTCGTGGACCGCGGAGGCGCAACGCGGCGACCGGGCGCCGGTGCTCCGCGTTACGGGCGCCGCCGGCTCCCTCCCCGCCTTCCTCCTCTACCACCTCCACCGCACGCCCGGCGCGCCGCTCTGCTGCCTCGTGCCCGACGAGGATGCCGCCGCCTACCTCCAGAGCGATCTGGAGCAGCTGGTGGACGATCCGGAGGCGGAGGTGCTGCGCGTCCCCGCCACGCAGCAGACGCCGTACGACACGGAGCAGATCACCGATTCCGGCCCCCTCATCGAGCGCGCCGACGCCCTGCAGCGCCTGGCGGAGGGCTTCGACGGCCTGCTTGTGACGAGCGTGCCCGCGGTGGGCGAGCGCGTGCCCCCGCCCGAGGCCGTCCAGCGCGAGACGCTGACCGTAAAAAAGGGCGAAGAGATTTCGCTGGAGGCCCTGGCCGACCGCCTGGTGGAGCAGGACTTCTCCCCCGTCGAGTTCGTGGAGGAGCCCGGCGAGTTCGCCCGGCGCGGCGGCATTCTCGACGTCTTCCCCTACGCCGGCAGCTACCCGGTGCGCATCGACTTCTTCGGCGACGAGATCGACGGGCTGCGCGAGTTCGACCCGCAGACGCAGCGTTCGGTGAGCCGCCTCACCACCGCCCGCCTCGTCCCAAACCTGGAGCGGGAGGACTCGGCCCGCGGCTCCATCCCCCTCTTCGACTACCTTCCCACGGATGCCGTCCTCGCCACGATCGACGAGGCGCAGGTCCGCGAAGGCGCGCAGGCGCAGTATGATGAAGCCGTCGAAGCATACACCGAGCGTCGAGCCGCGCTCAACGAGAACGACGACGCGGAAGAAACGCCCGAGGATCTTACCCCGCCCGATCAGCGCTACCTCGACGGCGACGCGCTCACCGACGCCCTCACGCGCCATCCCCGCCTCCAGTTCGGCACCTTCACCGCCCCGGACCGCACCAACGGCACGCCCGTCGACACGCTCGACCTAAGCGCCGACCCGCAGCCGTCGTTCAACAGCGACATGGACCTGGTGCGCAAGCGGTTGCAGAACAACGGCGAGCACGACCTCGACACGTTCCTCCTCTGCGACAGCCACGGCCAGAGCTCCCGCCTCCGCGACCTGCTGGAGTCGGAGATCGACCACGGCTGGGCCCGCCTCGTCGTGGAGTCGCTGCACGAAGGCTTCGAGTGGCCCGACGCCAGGCTCGCCGTCTATACCGACCACCAGATCTTTAACCGCTACCACCGCCCCTCCACCAAGAAGCGGCAGAAGTCGACGGGCGGGATGAGCATCCGCGACATCAAAAACCTGACGCCGGGCGACTTCGTGGTGCACGTGGAGCACGGCATCGGGCGGTTCGATGGGATGCGCAAGATCACCGTCCGCGGCAAGCAGCAGGAGGCCGTGCGCCTCAACTTTGCCGACGACGACGTACTCTACGTCAACGTCCACGCCCTCCACAAGCTCAACAAGTACACCGGCAAGGAGGGCCATCAGCCCACCCTCACGAAACTCGGGTCCGGGCAGTGGGAGAAGACGAAGGAGCGAACGAAGAACAAGGTCAAGGACATTGCGCGCGACCTCATCAAGCTCTACGCGAAGCGGAAGGCCTCGGACGGCTACGCCTTCTCCAGCGACACCACCTGGCAGCGCGAGATGGAGGCGAGCTTCGAGTTTGAGGACACGCCGGACCAGGCGGAGGCCGCCGAGGCGGTGAAGCGCGACATGGAGGAGCCGGTGCCGATGGACCGCCTCGTGTGTGGCGACGTGGGCTTCGGCAAGACCGAGGTGGCCGTGCGCGCGGCGTTCAAGGCCGTGCAGGACGGCAAGCAGGTGGCCGTGCTCGTGCCCACCACCATCCTCGCCCAGCAGCACCACGAGACGTTTCGCAAGCGCCTCAAGCGCTTTCCCGTCCACGTGGAGGTGCTCTCGCGCTTCCGCACACAGGCCGAGCAGACGGAGGTCCTGGAGAAACTCGAAAAGGGACAGGTCGACATCCTCATCGGCACCCACCGCATCACCTCGGGGGACGTTGAGTTCGCCGATCTCGGCCTGCTGGTGGTAGACGAAGAGCAGCGCTTCGGCGTGAAGACGAAGGAAACCCTCCGGACGATGCGGGCGAACATCGACACCCTCACGCTCACGGCCACCCCGATTCCACGGACCCTCCAGTTCTCCCTCCTCGGGGCGCGGGACCTGTCGCTCATCGAGACGCCCCCGCCCAACCGCCAGCCCATTAACACCGAAATCCACACCTTCGACGAAGACCTCATCCGCGACGCCATCGTCTACGAGACGAGCCGCGGGGGGCAAGTCTTCTTCATCCACAACCGCGTGAAGACGATCAACGAGGTGGCCGAGATGGTGCGCGCGATGGTGCCAAACGTGCGGGTGGGGATCGGCCACGGACAGATGAGCGCCAGTCAGTTAGAGGATGTGATGGTCGACTTCCTCACCGAAAAACTGGACGTGCTGGTGTCGACCTCGATCATCGAGAACGGGCTCGACATCTCCAACGCCAACACGATGATCATCAACCACGCGGGCGAGCACTTCGGCCTTTCGGAACTGCACCAGCTGCGGGGACGCGTGGGCCGCTCGCAGCGCAAGGCGTTCTGCTACCTGCTGGTGCCCTCCATCCACAGCCTCACGGACGACGCCCGCGAGCGGCTCAAGGCGGTGGAGCAGTTCTCGGACCTCGGCAGCGGCTTCGACATCGCCATGCGCGACCTCGACATTCGCGGCGCCGGGGCGCTCCTGGGGGCCGAGCAGAGCGGCTTTGTGCAGGACGTAGGCTACGAAACCTACCATAAGATCCTCGACCAGGCGATCAAGGAGCTGCGGGAGGAGGAGTTCGAGGACGTGTTCGACGGCGAGGCCGTGCCGCCCGGCCCCGAAACGACGGTCGACGTGGAGGAAGACGCCTACATCCCCGACGACTACGTGCGCGACAACACCGAGCGCCTCAACCTCTACCGCCGCATTAGCGACGCACCGGACGAGACGACGCTCGTGGACCTGCTCGACGAGCTGGAGGACCGCTTCGGTGATGTGCCCCAACCGGTTGCGCACCTGCTCACCGGCGCCCAGCTCCGTCTCCTCGGCGAGCAACTGCGGCTGCCAAAGGTGCTCTACAAGAACGAGCGCCTCTTCCTCTATCTCCCCAGCGAGGACGCCGACCCGTACTTCTACGACGAGGTCTTCCACCCGCTCCTGGAGAAGCTCTCGCTCCTCGACAACGAGTACGTGATGAAGGACGACGTGGAGGGCGGGCTCATGCGCGCCATCGTGCAGGACGTGCCGACGCTGAACGACGCGCTTCAGGTGACGGAGTCGCTGCTGCTGGAGGAGACGGAGACCGTTGCCACCGTCGAGGCGTGACTCCAGAACAAGAGGTGTTTCACGTGAAACCCTCTGAGCGTGGAGGTCCGGACGCATAGAGGAATGGAGGCAAAAAGCCCTCCCTCCTTTCGCATGTCCATCTCACACCACGACAATCTCGATCGATCCTTTGTAGGCAAGGAGATCGTGGTCGGTGGTGTAGAGTTCCTCCGCGTCGTGTCGAAGGGCCGTGGCGAGCATCATGGCGTCGGCCATTGACAGGTCGTTGCCATGGGAGAGCCGCGCCGCCTCGTCGAGAAACGAGTTCGAGAGCCTCCGATCCACATCGCACACATCGCCGACAATTCCGAGGAGCCACTCTGCGTCCTCCATGTCCAAAACGCCGCGGTATCCCAACTTCTTCAGTTCGTAGATGACAAGTCCGTTGGCGACGCCCAATCCGTCCCCTCTCGCCAGTTCCCGGAGGGCCTGACGGTGCATTTCCGAAAGCTCCCCAGTGGCGTACTTGACGAAGTACCCGGTGTCGAATCCGCGCCGCATAAAAACGATGCTGACGGGTGAGGAGGAAGGAAGAGATTATGGGCGCTCCGGATCATCCTCCCGAATGCTGCTGAGGGCCTCATTGACGTCGCCATGGGCGTTGATCGTGCCCGCTTGCCGATCGAGTTCGTCGATGGCACGGCGGCGTCGGAGACTCTTTAGATACGATTCGGCTGCCCGAGCATAAAACTCGCTGATGGAGAGGTCCTCCTCCTCGGCCATTGCCTCGACTTCCTTCCCGATCTCGTCTTGAATCGAGACGCTGTGTCGCATGATGGAGTCTGGGATTCCGAAGGTTATGCATAACTCGATGCGTAAACTGACGATGAAGGGTGAGGTTCGTGGTCGTCCACGTTTTGAAAGAGGTGCGGCAGGTGTCAATGAAATGGACCTGATCTTTTCCTATTCCCCGTCGTTCCGTGAGGCGATTCGTCAACCTACCACCGGGTGCCCGCTCCCGACGATGCGATCGTCATGACTACCGCGGCGGCGCGTACTTCGTCACGACGAACACGAAGAACCGAGCTCCCCGCTTCGGCACGGTCGAGCGCGGGCGGATGTACCTAAACCACTACGGCAGAATCGTGGCCGAGGAATGGAAACGAACCGGCGAGCTCCGAGACGCGGTTTCCCTGGAATTACCTCCCGGGCTGCAAAAGCGCAGAGCTGGGACTCTCTCCACCATCGTCGGGTGTTTCAAAGCAGCCGTCCCCCGCCGCATCAACGAGAAGCGAGACGCGCCGGGAGAGACGATCTGGCAATCGAGTTTCCGCGACCGCATCGTCCGCAACCGAAAAGAGCTCCGTCGCGTCCGGCACTACATCCGCAAGAATCCACAAGAGTGGGTACGATCAGATTAGGATTCCCCGGTGAGGTGCTCCGACAGAAAATCGTCAATCGTCCGGAGATAGACCTCCTCGGACACGAGAAATCCGTCGTTGTGCCCGCCCTCGATTTTCAGAACCTGCTTCGGCTCGGCGGCGGCCTCGTAGACCTGTCGCCCCAGATCGAACGGCACGACCCGATCTCCGCGACTGTGAATGAAAAGCTTCGGCGCGTCGATCTGTGACACGCGCGACTCGTTGTCGAATTGATTCGTGACGAGGGCTCGAACGGGCAAAAACGAGTAGTGGTGCGCGCCGACGTCGGGCACATTCGTGAACACCGACTCCAGAATCACCGCGCCGGGCGGGTGTCGTGCCGCAAGCCACGTCGCCGGCCCGCCCCCCATCGATCGCCCAAACACGACAATTGATTCCGGTGCAATCTGTTGTTGCTCAACGAGATATCGCCAGCAGGCATCCGCATCCTTGTAGAGTCCTTCTTCCGACGGCGAGCCGGTGCTCTGCCCGTACCCGCGGTAATCAACAATCAAGACGCTCAGGCCGAGCTGGTGGAACTGCTGCACGCTTTCCATCCGCCCGGAGATATTGCCGGCGTTGCCGTGAAAAAAGAGGAGCGTTCCACGTGAAACATTAGGGGCAGGAATCCACCAGCCGTGGAGCGTCTCCCCGTCCTCGGTGTCCAGATTCACCGTCTCGTACGGCATCCCCGCGTCGTCGGGCGTGGCGAGAAGCTGACTGCTCGGCTGGAAGAGGAGCTGGTCCTGAAAAGAAAACGCGAGCCCGACGATCGCTCCGTAGACGACGACAAGCCCAATGGCGGCGGTGAGCATCATGCGGCGCATGAAGTGAGGGACCTGTGCAAAACCTCGCGCCTCTTCGGGAAGCGCGACGTTCCACGTGAAACATAGGGCTACGAGTGTACCGCCACAATCTCCTTTTCGCCAAAGAAGCCGTTTCGCCCGAGAAGCGCGTCCAACGGGTGGCGCTCAACCTCCACGTCCGGATCGTCGGCGCGAAGGTCCGTAATCTCCTCGCTTAAGTCGCCGCCCTTCAGCGCCAGGAGGCCCGGGGACCACGCATCGTCGCTCGGTGCGCCATCGAGCAGCACCGCGACGCGGCGGTGCCACCGCCAGAGGTCTGCGAGCGGGGCCGTCGCGCGGGAGACCGAATAGTGCGCCTCGCCCGTCCACTCCTCCGCCCGCCCGTTCCACGTGAAACAATTCTCGAGCCCCAGCCGCCGCGCGATCGTGCGCACGGCCCGGCTCTTCTTCCCCACCGAGTCCACGCCCACCACCGTCACCTCGGGCTCACAGATGGCGAGCGGAATGGCGGGCAGCCCGCCCCCGGTGCCCCAATCGACAATCGTACAGCCGTCCGGGAAATCACGGACCGTGAGCGTGAGGCAGTGCAGAAGATGCTGCGTCCGAAACTGCCGCTCGCTCTCCGACGAGATGAGGTTGACGCGCTGGTTGAAGCGGAGAAGCTGTTCCTCGTACCGCTCTAGTTTCTCCCGTTGCGACTGGGAAAGCTGGGAAAAGGGATCGAATGGCATATCGTGCCGTTGAAAGCGCGTTAATGCTCATCAATGGAACCGCCAAAAACCATGAGCGTCGAGGAAATCGAAAAAGCAATTACCCAGCTCTCGCCGGAAGAATTGGGCGAGCTATCGTCGTGGTTCGCAGACTACCAAGCAAAGGTCTGGGACAAACAAATCGAACAGGATCTCGACGAGGGCCGATTGGATTCTCTCTTGAAAGAGGTCGATGAAGCGTACGAAGCTGGGGAGGCAACTTCGCTGTGAGACACTTCACTCTTCCTCGCTTTTGGGACCACTACGACGATCTGCCAGAGCACATCCAGGAATTGGCAGATCGGAAGTTCGAATTGCTCAAGTCCAATCCGCGCCATCCCTCGCTCCACCCCAAGAAGATCGGTAACAAAAAGCAGGTATGGTCCGTGCGAATCGGATTGCATTATCGGGCCTTGGGACGAGAAAAACCCGAAGGCATCGTGTGGTTCTGGATTGGAACGCACGCCGAGTATGACAGGCTTCTTTCGTAAACACGTCCACTGTGTCAGCCGACCTCGACCGCCGTTTCACGTGAAACACCAAACGACTGCCCGTCCCCACCCATCGCGTCGAGGTCCAGGTCGCGCTCCTTGGGGAGCGGCTCCACGCCCTCGTTCTTCAGGAGCACCATGAGGACCGAGATGTCGGACGCCCGCACGCCCGGCACGCGCGAGGCCTGGCCCAGATTGTCCGGCTCCACCTTGCTCAGCTTCTCGCGGGCCTCCTTCGAGATGTTATCGAGCGCGTGGTAGTCGAAGTCGTCGGGAATCGGCCAGCGCTCCTTCTCTTCCATCTCCTCCACCATGTCCTGCTGCCGGTCGATGTACCCCTCGTACTTGAGGTCGATTTCGATGAGGCGCGGCGCGCTTAGCATGCCCGGCGCCTCCGTCACCACCTCGTCGTAGATGCCGGCGTGGCGGAGCAGATCCTCGGAATCGACCTCCGGGCGCTTGCAGAGCTCGATCGCGGGGCGCGGCTGACTGAGCGTCGAGGTGCCCACCTCCTGCAGGTAGTCGTCCACCTGCTCGGGCGTCACCGTCGTGTCGGCCAGTGTTTCACGTGTAACATCGATCGCGCGCTCCTTTTCTTTCATGCGCTCGTACCGCGCCTGCGAGGCAAGGCCCAGCTTGCGCCCGAGCGCGGTGAGGCGCAGATCGGCGTTGTCCTGACGCAGCAGAATGCGGTGCTCGGCGCGGCTCGTGAACATGCGGTACGGCTCGTCGGTGCCCTTCGCCACGAGGTCGTCGATGAGGACCCCGATATACGCCTCTGAGCGCTTGAGCACGATTGGATCGGCCTTGCGCAGCTTCTGCACGGCATTGATGCCCGCCATGAGGCCCTGCGCCGCCGCCTCCTCGTAGCCGGTGGTGCCGTTGATCTGCCCCGCGAAGAAGAGGCCGTCCACGGACTTCGTCTCCAGGCTGTACTGGATCTGGTACGGGGGAAAGAAGTCGTATTCGATGGCGTAACCGGGCCGCAGCATGTGGGCCTCCTCCATCCCCGGCACCTGCCGCAGCGCCCGAAACTGCACCTCCTCCGGCAGGCTCGTCGAGAAGCCGTTCACGTACACCTCGCGCACCCGGTAGCCCTCCGGCTCGATGAACAGCTGGTGCGCGTCCTTCTCCGAAAAGCGGTCGATCTTGTCCTCGATCGACGGACAGTAGCGCGGCCCCTTCGCCTGGATGCGCCCCGTGAACATGGGGCTGCGGTCGAAGCCCTCGCGGAGCGTCTCGTGCACCTCCGGCGTCGTGTCCGTGAGCCAGCAGCAGAGCTGCTCGTCGACGGGCGGCAGATCATCCGTCATGAACGAAAAGGCCGTGGCCTCCGGGTCGGCGGGCTGCTTCTCCATCACGCTGTAGTCGATGGAGCGCCCGTCGACGCGGGGGGGTGTGCCCGTCTTAAGCCGTCCGCTCTCGAAGCCGAGATCGTGCAGGCAGCCCGTGATGCCGTGCGAGGCGTTCTCCCCCATTCGCCCGCCGCCGAAGTTCTTTTCGCCCACGTGAATCACGCCGTTCGAGAACGTGCCCGTCGTGAGCACCACGCACGGCGCGCGGAACGTCTGCCCCAGATTCGTACGGACGCCGGTGACGGTCTCCCCCTCGTCGGTGGTGAGGACCTCCGTGACCATGTCCGCCCGCATCGAGAGGTTGTCGATCGCCTCCAGCTCCTCCCGCATGCAGGTGGCGTACTCGGCCCTGCCGCACTGGGCCCGTGGCCCCCACACGGCCGGCCCTTTGCTCTTGTTGAGCATCCGAAACTGGAGCCCGGCGCGGTCGGTCACCGTGCCCATCAGGCCGCCCATCGCATCGATTTCACGTGCAATGTGGCCCTTGCCAATGCCGCCGATGGCGGGGTTGCACGACATCTGGCCGATCTGATTCAGCTTCAGCGTGATGAGCAG
Source organism: Salinibacter sp. (assembly GCA_046498495.1). Classification (GTDB taxonomy): domain Bacteria; phylum Bacteroidota; class Rhodothermia; order Rhodothermales; family Salinibacteraceae; genus Salinibacter. Next base: position 18,332 of record JAWOAQ010000156.1, read on the forward strand.
CGTGTCGGCGCCCATGTTGGCCGCCGCAGCCGCCGCCTCACTGCCGCTGTGGCCGCCGCCGACCACGATGACATCGTACTCGAAATAGTCTTGATGCATGATGCGTGCGA
>JAWOAQ010000213.1:0-9655 GCA_046498495.1 Salinibacter sp.
CTGGCCTCAAAAGAAACTGGGCCCGGCCCCAAGGGCCCGGCCCAGCCAGTTCGCCAGTCGTAGAAGGAGGCCAACTCCAGGGGATTACTGTCCACCTGTCGGGGGGGCCTCGTTGTTCGGTTCAACAGAGGGAGCCGGCTCGTCCGGCGCCTGGTCAAGTTCAATTCCAAGCCCCTGCGCCACCTCTTCCGTGATGTCGACCACCGACTCGTTGTTCTGATCCACGTACAGGAGGGCCTGCGTACGCATCACAACGTCTAGGTCCTCAGCCGTCGATACGCTATCGATCGCACTCTGAAGGTCTTCCAGGAGGGGCTGCATCAACTCCCGTTCCCGCTGCCGGAGCTCCTGCTGGCGCTTCTGAGAGGCCTGCTGGAGCTGCTGTTGCTCCTGCTGCAGCTCTTGCTCGCGCTGGGCCTGGGCCGAGTCGGAGAGGAGAGATTGCTGCTCTTGGTACTGCTGCACTTCCTTTTGAAAGGCCTGTTGCCGCTGCTGCAGCCGCTGCTGCTCCTCCTTGGCCTCTTGCTGCAGCTGCTGCTGCACATCGTCCATTCCAGGCATGTTCGCCAGGATGGCCTCCTGATTGGTATATCCAATCTTCTGAGCGTGGACCGCCGGAGCGGCCACCATTGCGGCGAGCACAAAAAGCGCGGTAAGGGTACGAATACGATCGAACATAGCGATGGAAATTATTCTAAGGAATAAGCGGTAAGTGCCAGTGGCGAAAAAGCCCCAGGTGCTCCGGGCCCGTCTCGACATTGGACTACTCTTCCCCCTCCGTCTCGTCAACATTAATGCCAAGCTCTTGCAGGACCTGATCACTCAGGCTGTGTTCATCTCGGGCGAACATGAATAACGTCTCGCCTTTCTTGTCGAGCACGTAATCATAGCCCGCCTCTGTGGCCACGTCTTCCACGGCCGTTAACACTCGCTCCTGGATCGGGCGCATCAGCTCCTTTTGGCGAGTATACAACTGCCCCTCGGGGCCAAAGTATTGTTGTCGAAGCTTTTCGATCTCCTTCTGAGCCTCCTGTATTTCCTGTCGTTTTCGCTTCCGCTCCTCGTCTGTGTACAACACCTCTCGGGCCTGAAATTCGTCTCGCAGCGTGTCCACCTCCTCTTTTTGGCTCTCAATCTCCTCGCGCCACCGCTCTTCCAACTGATCGAGCTTCTGCTGCACCGAGGTGTATTCCGGCATTTGATCGAGGATGTATTCGGTATCCACGTAGCCGATGCGCTGCTGTGCGGAGACCTCAGACGGGTTCACACCTCCCGCCATAAGGATCGCCACAACAGCGCCCCACCATGCCATGCCCGGGGAAATCCAACCTCTCATATGACTGACAGGCGTCAGAAAACTGAGGTGTTCGGCGATGCGACAGGGAATCTGACCTCGGCAGTTCATTACCGGCCTCCTCGTCCCCCTCCCTGTCCGAGAGAGAACTGGAAGGTCCAGCCTGGCATTCCGTCGCTGCCAGACTCAAGGGGCTCAAATTCGTCGAAGTTGTAGCCGTAATTGAACTCAAGCATGCCAACGATCGGGAGAAAGAGCTTCACCCCGAGGCCCGCCGAGCGGTAGAGGTTCGACGGATTGTACGACTGAACATCGTTCCACGACCCGGCCGCGTCGAAGAAGAGGTACGGTCGTGCCTGCAGCTGCTGCGACTCTACGGCCTTCCATCGAAGCTCGGAGGTGTACTTGTTCAGGAGGCGCCCTCCCTGCGGCTGAAGCGAGCCGCCCCGGCGCACCTTCGGACCAATGACCCCTCGCGGATACCCGCGCATGAAGATCGGCTCCGTCCCAAAGTTGCGCCCCTGATAATCGAATTGCGTACCGCCCACCTCAAATCGCTCGAAGCGGACTGGGTCGCCCGTAATGGAGCCAATGTATCCGAAGTTCGACCCCATCCCGATCGAGAAGTTGTCGCCCAGCGGCACGTTCCACGAGGAATCGAGCTTCCACTTGTGGTACTGTACAAACTCTCCTACCGGCGGCGCCACCTCGACCGAGAGCTCCATTTTCGACCCGGAACTCGGGAAGCGAGGATTGTCAACGGAGTTTCGGGTCAGAGACTGGGTGATGGTGACCGACTGATTGCGCCCGGACGGAATGCTCCGGAAGAGTCCCACGTTCTGTCGATTCCCCGCATCATCCGTCGTGAACCCCCGGTTGTTGTACAACTGATACCCAACGGACACCCCAGCCTCAAACTTGTCGTCTGGCCAGTTGAGCCGCTGGCGGACAAAGAGGCTCCCCGAAAAGTTTTGGAAGCGGCCGTTTTCTACGTTCTGCCCCCCGTAGAAGCTCTGGGTGTACTTCGAGTACGAAAGCGATCCACCAATCGGGGTTGGCCGCCCCCGAAACCAGGGCTCAGTGAACGACAGTGAGTAGTTTTGATAGTAGGTTCCGTTGGTTCGGGCGTTCACGGAAAGCCTCTGTCCATCTCCGGAGGGAAGGGGGCGCCACGCACTTCCGTTGAAGAGATTTTGAGCAGAGAAATTATTGAACGTGAAGCCCAGCTGAAGGACAAGCCCAAACTGCCCAAACGTGCCGGAGAGCTGCAGTTGGTCGCTCCCAACCTCCTCCACGTTATACGTTAATTCCGCTTCCTTTTCCTCCTCATCGACGTTCACATCCGGCCCGCCCTGCAGCGACTGTTTGCTGAAGTATTCCAGTTGGCTGAGCCGGCGGATCGACTCCTGGATCGAGCTGCGGCTAAATCGCTCTCCTGGCACCGTATAAAGCTCCCGGCGAACAACATAGTCTTTCGTCTTCTGATTGCCGGCTATGGTAATGTCGCCGAAGGTGTAGATGTCGCCCTCCCGCACATCAAAGGTGATGTCGAGCGAATCCTCTCCTGCCACGCGCACCGTCGGCTGGACATCGGCCCGCATGTAACCACGGTCCATGTACATCCCCATCACGTCGCTGCCCTGCTGGTTTCCAAACAGGTTCTCGTCGAGCGCCTTTCCGTTGTAGGGCTCTCCCTCCTGAAGGCCAAGCTGCTGTGTGAGTTCACGATCCGAGAAAACCGTATTTCCCTCCCAGTCCAGGGTCCGAATAAAGTATCGCGTTCCCTCCCGCACCTCAACGTCGATCGCGAGGCCCTCTTCGCCAATGTAGTACACCGAGTCTTGGACAATCTGGGCGTCGTAATAGCCCTTCTCGCGGTAAAAATCGACGACCCGGTCGAGGTCATCCTCGTACTCATTCTCGTCAAACTGCTCGCCCTTCCAGAACCGCCACCACCGGTTCTCACGCGTTTCCTCCATGGCCCCTCGGAGGTCCCCATCATCGAACTCCTCATTTCCTTCGAACCGGATGCGGTCCACCTCGATTTCCTTGTCCCGGTCCACGTTAAAGGTGAGGCGCACCTGTCCCGAATCGTTCGTCTCTCGATCCACCGAGACAGACGTCCGCATGTATCCCTTGTCCCGGTAAAAGCTTCTGATTTCTTGCTTCGCCTGCTCAATGTCCGACGGCCGCGCCGCCTGCCCTTGGGTAAGAGGGATCTCATCTCTCAGGTCATCCTCGTGCCGGCCCCGAATGCCTTCCAGCCGGTACTCAAGGAGTACAGGCGACGACTCGACGTGAATCACGAGATCCACGGCATCAGTCCCCCCTCCTCCCCGCCGAATTTCCACGTCTGAGAAGCGCCCGGCGTCGTAGACGGATCGGATGGCCTCTGCAATTGCGTCTCCCGCCGGAAGCGTAACCTGTTGCCCCACGGACAACCCACTCGACTGGATGACGAACTGCTTCATTCGCTGATCCTCGACCCCCTCTACTTCAATGCTTTCTATCCGGTACTGCGGCGCTTGGGCTGCCCCAGCGCCTCCCCCCTCTCCCATCGGAGACTGTGCATGCACCACACCTCCGGTGCACCCAAAGATGAGAACAAGGCACGAGATCAAAAATTGCGAGCGCATGCCGCGGCGTTGCTCGTGGAAAAAGTACGCAGACGTCACCATTCCCGGTCTCTGTATCAGAAACAGTCCTACCGCAGGGCAGATGGGCGGTTTCGGACCCATGATTCCTCCTCTCCCGAGGAAACGAAGCTTCCCCGAGAATTATTCTGTTGCATTCAACTCGGCTCGCACACCGAGCAGGATGCCCCTCGCTCTCGTTGGCCGTTTATGTTTTAGAAGGCCGACCCTCCAGGGTCGTTACGACGCAGGGTCGGCGGGGCCTCCATTTTCATCGGCCGTGTAGGCGTCCTGTTCGATGCGCCCGAAACGCCGGTCCCGGTCCTGAAAACTTCGGATGGCCTCGTAGAGCGCCGGCCGGCGAAAGGCCGGCCAGTGCTGGTCCGTAATGTACAGCTCTGTGTATGCGCACTGCCACAGAAGAAAATTCGAGAGCCGGTACTCCCCTCCCGTCCGGATCAGCAGGTCCGGATCGGGCATCTCCGCTGTATCCAGCCGCTCTGCAATGGCCTCCTCATCGATGTCCTGGGGCCGAATCGTCCCGTCTTGGGCCTGCTCCGCAAGCTGCCGCGCCGCCCGCACAATCTCCCGGCGGCCGCTGTAGGAGAGCGCGAGCGCAAGCGTCATCGAGTCGTTCTCTGCCGTCTGCTCCTTGGTCCGGGTCAGGGCCTCCTGGCACGCGGTGGGAAGGTCAGACAGATCCCCTATGGTGCGAAGGCAGATGTCATTTTTAAGAAGGGTCTTGCGCTCCTCTTCGACCGTGTGGATGAGCAGCTCCATGAGGGCATTGACCTCAGGATCCGGCCGCTCCCAGTTTTCCGTGCTGAACGTGTAGAGCGTCAGATGGTCAACCCCGAGCTCCGCACAGGCTTCGGTTATCTCCCGAACCGAGGTAACCCCCTCATGATGCCCCACGAACCGCGCTTTTTCGCGGCGCTGCGCCCAGCGCCCATTCCCATCCATGATACAGGCGATGTGAGACGGAATCTCTCCTCGCTCCTGTAGGGCCTTCTGCCGGTGGGCGTCCTCCGTCTCAGAGGACTCGGAAGCAGTGGTGTTGGATGACGGCGGCGTGGATGGCATGGGTCAAGACATGAAGCACAAAGGCATCAATCGGTACGTCGCCCCTGGGACGGGGCGCCCCGAGACGGGGCCTCAAAGAAGCCGAGAGTGAAACAACGCGGTAACATACGAGGATCCACTCGCGAAGGTCAACGGCTCGTGCGTGGACATTGTGTAAACGTGCTCACGCTCTCTGTCCTCCAACGACGCGTGGCACCTCATCACATACGACCGGTCAGAGGCGAAGGATATCGTTAAAGATAATAAACGCCATGAAGCCCAGCAGTAGAATCATGCCGGCCTGCTGGGCAATGAGCCGCACGCGGACCGAGGGGGGGCGGCGCGTGATGCCCTCGTAAGCGAGAAACACAAACTGCCCCCCATCGAGGGCCGGGATTGGGAGGAAGTTCATGATGGCAAGGGTTACGGACAGAAGAGCCACGAGGCGCCAGAAGGGAATGAGACCTGCGTCCGCTGCTTCGCTCGTGACCTTGGCAATCATGACAGGCCCCCCAATGCTCTGACGAAAATCATCGCGCCCCGTAATGACACGCTGGAGCGTGACAACAATATTTCGGCTTGTCTGCCAGACCTCTTGCGTGCCCGCGCGGACGGCCCCAAGGACTCCAAACGCCTGCGTTTGAACCCCAATCTCGTTGTACAGCAGCTGTCGGCCCGCGGGCGTCTCCGAAGCCGGGAGAATCCCTAACAGGTGGCGGTCATTCTCCTCGTCATATCTTGGCGTGACCGAGGCCTCATACACCGTCGCCTCCTCCATCGTCTGCGCAACCGAGGCCGATGACTCAAGGGAATCGACCTGCAGGGAGTCGGGGCGTTGCCAGCGCACCCGGAGCGGGTCGCCCTCCGACTCCTGAATCAAGGCCACCATTTCCTGCCAGAAGCGAACCGTGTCCCCTTCAATGGAAAGGATGCGATCACCGGCCTGTAGCTTCACGGAATCGGCCGGCGAGTCCGCCTGTACCTGGCCAATGAGGGGCGGATAATACCCCAACCCAAACCCCGTTCCGCTGTTCTGCGCCCGACTCAACCGGGTGATAATATCGGGCGGCCCAACCAGCTGCTCCGTCGCCCCCTCCCGACGCACCGTCACCGTGAGTGAGTCGGCGGACACGATGGCTGGGGGAGAAATCTGTTCAAACCGCTCAAAGGGCTTTCCATTAACCTCCAGAATGCGATCTCCCGTCCGCAGCCCAATGTCGTGCGCCACCGTTCCTTCCTGTACGTACACCTGATCGATGTTTTGGGCCGGTATGTAGGTTTCGCCCTCTGCCCACTTGATGCCCGCGAAGATCAGGATGGCCAGGATAACGTTAAAGACGACCCCCGCGCTAATCACAACAATACGCTGCCACACCGGCTTGGCCCGAAACTCCCATGGATCCGGCTCTGTCTCCGTGTAGTCGGTATCCAGGCTCTCGTCGATCATGCCGCTGATCTTCACGTAGCCGCCCAGCGGCGTGGCCCCAAGCGCATACTCCGTGTTGCCGTACCGGCGTCCGAGGAGGGTCGGAGGAAATCCAATCGAGAAGCGCTCAACGCGCATCCCGAAGTATTTGGCGGTAAGAAAGTGACCCAACTCGTGGACGAACACCAGGATGGTGATCGCCAGCAAAAACCAGAGCGTGGACGTGAGGAGGGTTATCAGCAGTTCCATGCGGAACGATCGTCGTGCCAAAAAAGTGGGGCCGTGGCTGCACGGCCCTCGGGAGAAGACAGTGCGTTCAATTTGAGGGTGTGGGGAGGAGTTCCTGGACGTGCGCCCGAGCCTGGGCGTCCGCCTCGTACAGATCGTCAAGCGTCGGCTCCGCAACGGGTGGGGTGGACGCAAGCGCGTCGCCGACGAGGAGGGGAATCTCTGGGAATGCAACCTGCTCCCCAAGGAAGCCATCGACGGCGGCCTCATTCGCAGCGTTCAGAATGGCCGGGGCCGTGCCCCCCTGCTCCAGGGCCGTGTAGGCGTGGCGGAGACAGGGAAACTTGTCGGGATCGGGCGGCGCGAAGTTCAATTGACCGAGCGTCGACCAGTCGAGGCGCTCGTGGGGGGCCGGCCACCGGGACGGGTAGCTCAGGGCATACTGAATGGGCACCTTCATGTCCGGCACCCCGAGTTGTGCCTTCACGGCTCCATCGTCGAACGACACCATCGAGTGTACGATGGATTGGGGGTGAACGAGAACCTCAATCTGCTCCGGCTCGAGGTCGAAGAGCCAGCGCGCCTCAATCACCTCCAGCCCCTTATTCATCATGGTGGCGGAATCGATCGTGATTTTCGCCCCCATCGACCAGTTCGGATGGTCGAGGGCCTCCTCCACTGTGATAGACTCGAATGTCTCGGCTGAGCGGGCCCAGAAGGGGCCGCCGGAGGCGGTCAACACGACCTGTTCAACATTCTCCGAGGACTCGCCGGTCAGGCACTGAAAGATGGCCGAGTGCTCACTATCGACGGGCAACAGGGTGCCAGAGCCTTCATCCAGGGCCTGCTGCACCAGAGGGCCAGCTACGACCAGGGTCTCCTTGTTGGCCAGGGCAACCTGCTTGTCGTTCCGGAGCGCCGCGAGGACCGGCGCCAACCCTGCGAATCCCACGACGGCCCCCACCACCACGTCCACCTCAGACAGCGTGGCCACGCGGCGCATCCCCGCCTCGCCCACATGCACCTCCACGGCTAGGCCCTCCAGGGCCGACCGCAACGCATCCGCCCGGTCCGGCGCCGCCACTGCGACGTGGTTCGGGCGAAATTCGTGCGCCTGCTCCGCCACCAAATCGACATTCTGCCCGCAGGCCAGCGCCTCCACGTCAAACCGGTCGGGAAAGAGGCGGACCACCTCTAGCGTCTGGGTGCCAATGGAGCCAGTAGATCCGAGAATAGAAAGGGAACGGGGAGCTGTCGACGGGGACGGAGGGGCAGGTGTCATCAAGAAAACGGAGCGGCGCTCGAAGAGAACAATGAATCGGATACGCCCACAATGCGGCGCCGAATCCCTCATCCTCGGTCTGCAAGCAGAGGGAAACGCGCCCTGTGACCGTGTCGTAGGGAGTAACTGGTGATGGCCTCTTTTGCTTCGTCCGCCGTTTTCAATTCGTCTGTCGCGACGTATGGCCGGTCCTCTACTGTGCGGTCTCCGTGTGTCGCGCCCCTCGGGGGGCAGCGCTCTTGCCCTCAGCATCTTGTTGGGCGCGCTATTGATAGTGGGTCCCCCCCGCACGCAGGCCCAAACGAACGATAGCACCCAGGCACAACGGCTCCAACGGGCGGAATCCCTCCTGCAGTCGGACCAGCCCGGGGAGGCAATCCCGATTTTGGAGTCGGTGTACGAGCGCGACCCAACGCAGACCGTCGTGTTCCAGCGACTCAAGGAGGCCTACCAAGAAAATAAGCAGTACACGGCCGCGGTCGAGCTCCTGAATGATCGGATTGACGAGCGGCCCACCCCCGCCCTTCTGACGGAGAAGGCGCGCCTGTTGTACCAGGATGGGCAGGAGGACCGAGCCCTCGAGGTATGGCGCGAGGCCCTTGATCTCCAGCCCGAGGAAATATCGACGTATCGAAGGGTGTACCGGATGCTCGTGGACCTCCGAGAGTACGGTCCGGCGATTGATGTTCTCACCCGCGCCCGATCCGCTCTCGACCGGCCGAGTGTCTTCCGCACCGACCTGGCCCGCCTGTACAACCGGGACGGGCAACACGAAAAGGCCATGCAGGAATATGTATCGCTGCTGGCTGACTCCCCAGATCGGCTGAACTACGTGAAGGAGCAGCTCCAGCCGTTCGTGGAGCGCGGAGAGGGCGTGTCCGCAGGCATTGAGGTGCTGGAATCTGCTGTTGGCTCGTCGTCGCCGACCAAGGCTTATCGACAGCTCCTGGGCTGGCTCCACATGGAAACCGGCGACTATTCGGCCGCTTTCGACGTGTACAAAGCGGTCGATCAAGACCAGGAGCAGCCTGGGCAGGGGCTCCTCTCGTTTGCGCGCGCTGCGGCCACTGCTGAGGAATACGCTTTGGCCACCCGGGCGTACGAAACGATCGTAGACCGCAGGCCCGATGGTCCCCTCGCCCCCCCTGCCCGAAAGGAGATGGGCGATACGTACCGGCGCTGGGCCGCCCAGGAAGCCGACTCTATGGCTCTCGTAGATACCACCGGCGCGCAGGGCCGTCGGTATGCGGCCGCTCGCACAGCGTATCGCACCTTCTTGAAGAGGCATCCCGAGCACGAATCGGCCCTTGCTGTGCGGACCGAGCTGGGAACCCTGCAGTTGGAGGTGTTTCGGAACTTGGACGCAGCGGCATCTGCCTTCCAGACGATCAGCGAAAAAGCCCCCGACGCGTCCCAGTCCCAGCGTGCCAGATTCAACCTGGGCCGCGTGGCCCTACTCCGCGACTCTCTCGACCGGGCGGATCAGATCTTCTCGGACCTCTCCGAGAGCGCGGACCGAGACGCGTTGGCCCTCCGTGCCCAGTTTGAGCGCGCGCGACTCCAGTTTTATCAGGGCAACTTCGACACGGCCCTCACCGAAGTGAAAGACATTGCCCCCAACACGTCGAGCGACGTCGCGAACGATGCCATCGACTTGAAGGTCCTTCTCCAGGAGGGCCGGGGCCCTGACTCTCTCGACACCGCCCTTCGCCTGTACGCCGACGCCCAGT
>JAWOAQ010000174.1:0-19470 GCA_046498495.1 Salinibacter sp.
AACGGCACAACAGGCCAAGGCGGCGGGCCTCGACGTGCGCGTGCTGGATCGGGCCGAGCTGGACGACGTGCTGCCCAACGGCCCTTCGGAGGCCTGGGGCGGCGTGTACTATTCCCAGGACGCCCTTCTGAACCCGGTGCAGCTCCTCTCGGCCCTCCAGGCGCGGATCGACGAACAGGGCGGGTCGCTGCGCCCCGGAACGGCCGTCACGGGCTTTGAGCGGCACAACGGGCGCATCCGCACCGTGCGGACGCCGCGGCAGGAGTGGACGGCCGACGAGGTCATCCTCGCCGCGGGCGCCTGGTCGGCCCCGCTGGCCCAAAAGCTCGGGTTCGACCTCCCCATCCAGCCCGCCAAGGGCTACAGCGTCACCTACGCAGACCCCGCGGAGACGCCCGAGCGCCCGTACGTGCTAAGCGAGACCAAGGTGGCGGTGACCCCGATGAACGGACAGCTGCGGTGCGCGGGCACCCTGGAACTGGCCGGCTTCGACGGATCGGTGGACACGCGGCGGGCCACGCCGATTCTGCGGGAGGCGGCCCGGTACGTCCCGCACGTGCACCCCGACGCCCCGGAGCAGGAAGACGTGTGGGCCGGCTTCCGACCGTGCACGCCCGACGGGCTCCCGATCATCGGGCGGGTGCCGTCGCTCGACAACCTCGTCGTCGCCACGGGCCACGGCATGATGGGCGTATCGATGGCCCCAATTACCGGCCGGCTTGTGGGCGCAATCGTGCAGGGCGAGCCGCCGCCCCTTGATCCGTCGCCGCTCGCGCCCACGCGGTTCGGCTGACCACTCCGCCGACGGCCTGGGCCCCGTCGAATGGATGCCGTCGGGCTCTTTTCACGCGGGATTTGCGGCCCGGACGACATTCAGCCGGACAATTGGCGGGCCGCGGTCGATCTTCTCGCGCGCTCGTGCATTTGATTGTGTCGTTCTTGGCTCGGTGCCCCGCCCGTCGGGTCGCCGCAGCGCCGCGCGTGTCTTCGCCCAGCAACCCTTTGCCTCCATGGAAACCACCCTGTCGAAAGCCTCCCCGGTCGAGTACGAACTGGAGATCCACGCCACGGCCGAGGACGTGGAGCCGAAACTGAACGATGCCCTCAAGGAGCAACGCAAAAACATGGACGTGGAGGGCTTCCGCAAGGGCAAAGTCCCCCTCGGCCTCGTCAAAAAGATGCACGGCGAGGCCATCGGAATCCGCGTGGCGCAGGAGCTCGTGCAGGAAATTTTTGAGGAGGAAATCGAGGAGGGCAACGAGGTAGACCCGCTCGGCCAGCCCGAAATGACCGACCTCGACTACGAGCTCGACGGCGACTTGCAGGCGACGATTCGCTTCGGCGTGCGCCCCGAAATCGACCTCCAGGACGTGTCCAGCGAGCAGATCTCGATGCTGGAGCCCGAGGTGTCCGACGAGGACGTGGAGGACGAGATCGAACGCCTCCGCTCAGAGGAGGCCGACCTGCTGCCGCTGGAGGACGAACCGGCCGGCGAGGCGGACTTCGTCAACATCGACCTCCAGCGCATCGACCCGCAGACCGACACGCCCATCATCGGGGACAAGGACGAGGACCTCACGTTCTTCCTCGACGACGAGCGCCTAAAGGAGGAGCTGCGCGAGGCGCTGATCGGCAAGACAAGCGGCGACACCTTCCGCGTGGAACTGCCGCAGGCCCCGCACGACCACGACCACGGCCCCGGGGGGCACGACCACGATCACGACGAGGAGGACCGCCTCTACGAGGTGACGGTCAACGACGTGAAGCAGCGCGACCTGCCGCCGGTCGACGCGGCGTTTGTCGAGCGCGTGACGGAAGGCGAGTTTGACGACCCCGAGGCCTTCCGCGCCCACATCCGCGAGCGACTGGAGGATGCCTGGGACGACCGCGCCCGCGAGATGGTGCAGGGCGAGATCATCGACAAGATGCTGGAGCTGCACCCCGTCCCCGTCCCCGAGTCGGTCATCGAAAGCTACCTCGACTCGTTCGTCAACCAGGTGAAGCAGGAGAACGACGGCGAGCTGCCCGACGACTTCGACGAGGCCCACTTCCGCCAGCGCAACCGCCGCGACGCCGAAAACCAGGGCCGCTGGATGCTGATCCGCGACAAGATCGTGGAGGAAGAAGGCATCGAAGTCTCCGACGAGGACATCCAGGCCTTCTTCGAAGAACAGGCCGAGGGCGACGATTCCGTCAGCGTCGAGCAGATCAAGCAGTTCTACCGCCAGATGCCGCAGATGATGGGCCGTGTAAAGCAGCAGATCCTGAGCGACAAGGTGTACGACCTGCTGATCGAGCGCTTCGACGTGCAGCCCAAGAGCCGCGAGGAGTTTGAGGAGGAGATGGAACGGGAGCGCCAATCCCGCCAGGCCGTCACGCCCTAAGCGCGGACGCGGAGGGGAGCAGCGACGAAACGGCCTCCACGCCCTCCATCCCCTCTCCGCCCGCCGCCCTTCCCGTCGACTGGGAGGAACCATTCGCCGCCGCTGAGGGTGTGATTTTGCCCACAGCACCCGCTGTTTTCTATACCGATTTTTGCGCCCCCATGGCCGACACCGACGACTTCATTCAGTTCAGCAAGAGCCTGACGTCGCTCCCCCGCGACATCTACCAGGGCGGCATGGGCGACCAGCCGATGTCGGGCCTCGTGCCGATGGTGGTCGAACAAACCACCCGCGGCGAGCGCGCCTACGACATCTTCAGTCGACTGCTGAAGGAGCGCATCGTCTTCATCGGCACCCCGATCAACGACCAGATCGCCAACCTGACGGTCGCGCAGCTTCTGTACCTGGAAAGCGAAAGCTCAGAACGCGACATTAACCTGTACGTCAACTCGCCCGGCGGGGTGATTTACAGCGGCCTGGGCGTCTACGACACGATGCAGTACGTGAACGCGCCGGTGGCCACCATCTGCGTGGGCCTGGCCGCGTCGATGGGCTCGGTGCTGCTGGCCGCCGGCGAGGACGAGCGTCGCGCCTGCCTCCCCAACGCCCGTGTCATGATTCACCAGCCGATGGGCGGGGCCGAGGGCCAGGCGTCCGACATCGAGATCCAGGCCAAGGAGATCATGTGGCTCAAGAAGCGCCTCTACGAAATCCTGGCGCTGCACACCGGGAAGGACATCGACAAGATCGAGGACGACGCCGACCGGAACTACTGGATGAGTGCAGAGGAAGCCCAGGCGTACGGCCTGGTCGACAACGTCCTGAACCCGCGCAACCTGGAGGGCCTCAAGTCGATCCAGCCCAACGGCGAACCGGACGGGTCCGACGAGAACGACGAAAACGAAGAGTAGGCTTCGTCCTCCTTTTTTTCTCCTCTTTCGGCGGCGGCCTCCCTCTGGGGCCGCCGCTTTTGTATTGGCCTTCAACACTCAGAGTGGTGTGCGGCGGCCCGCCCGAGAGGGAGCGGCGTTCGGCTCGCAACCGGCGTTTCCCACAAAAAAAAGAGGCGCCGGCTGGGGGGAGGGAGGAGGGCAAGCCGGCGCCTCTAAAAAATCGTCCGGAATGTACCGCGTACGGGATTTGAACCCGTGTTACCGGCGTGAGAGGCCGGCGTCCTAGACCAGGCTAGACGAACGCGGCGTGTCGCGCAAGTAGCGGATACAGCCCTACATGAGGCCGGCGTCCAGGTTTCCCGTTCACCGAAATTCCAACCGTGAGCGGACCCGGCCTGGGAACAGCCGGGCCAACTCACCAGCCCCCAAAAGCGGCGGCTGAACGGGGTTTTCGTCTTGGAAGGGGAAACACCTTCGGGGAATGCGGCGTGCATCCATCGGCTTTCATCGGGTCCACAGACACTTCAACGTCCTGGCGCTCGCCAGAAACGTCGCAGGATCCGCGATCTCGTTTCGCTGTCGTTCCGCCCTCTATTGTCTATCTCCCACCGTCCATGACGCCTACCATCATGACTCGCCTTGTTGGCCGTCGTTCTTCGTCTCTCGTCCTGTCCCTGCTCGTCGGCGCACTCGTGCTCGTGGGCTGTGGGGACGCTGGCGACTCTTCCGACGGCGACGCCGTGCCGTACGCGACCGGGGAGGCCCTCTCCGACACCTCAGTCGCTCTCGTGGTCTCGTCGGAGTACGGAACCGACACGTTAGCGGCCGGGCAGTACAACCAGCAGCTTCAGCGCCAGCTGAAGCAACTTCCGCCCGAAGAACGCTCCCCCGACACCCTGCAGTCCATCCACCGGGAACTCGTGCGGAGCGTTGTGGGACAGCACATGATGCAGGGCCAGGCCCAGGCCGAAGACATTCCGGTCGACTCCGCGCAGGTCGAGGCACGATTTCAGAAAATTACGCAACGCTACCCGGACCAGGAGACCCTGGAAGATCAATTGGCTGAAAGCGGGATGACGCTGGACTCGCTCCGGCGCTACATTGCGTCTCAAATGCAGGCCCAGCAGCTCCAGCAGCAAATGGCAGAGTCCGCCGAGGCCCCGTCCGACGAGGAGATTGAGGCCTACAGCAAGGACAATCGCCGGGTTCGTGCCCAGCATATCCTCTTCCGCCTGGCCGAGGATGCGCCCGATACGAAGGTCGACTCGGCCCGCTCCGCCGCGGAGGCCCTCATCGACAGTGCCGAGGCCGGTTCGGACTTCGGCGCGCTGGCCCGCCGCCACAGCGAAGGCCCCTCCGCCGAGGAGGACGGCGACCTTGGCTTCTTCACGCGGGATCAGATGGTTGACCCCTTTGCCGAAGCCGCGTTCGCCCTGTCCGACTCGGGCGACATCGCCCCGGAGCCCGTTCGCACCCGCTTCGGCTATCACGTCATCCGCCTTACCAACGCGGGCGAGCCGATGGACACCTCGAAGGCCCGCCAGCAGATGATGCAGGAGCGCCGCCGCGAGGCCTTTGACGAGGAGTTGGACGCGCTCCTTGATGAGGCGACGGTCCAGGCCAACCCCGACGTGGTGGAGGCAGGCCTGTACGAGTAGCCTCTGCCCGCCATATGACATCTCCAGACTGCCGCTCCGGCCTCCGGGGCGGCAGTTTCTGTTTATCCCTAAGTAGAGACGCAAAAGAACCTTAACAATGAGTCATTCCGAGCGCAGCGAAGCGGAGTCGAGGAATCTCTCCAAAGATCACCATAATCGACCGTCAGGCCGATGTACCCCAAAATCAGACTCTTCGCTGGACCCAGAGAGATTCTTCGACTTTCTCCTCCCTCCGGTCGTCGGTTGCTCAGAATGACTCTCGAATAAATGTATTTCTGCGTATCTACTTAGCCTCTTCTCGCTATGCCGCCCCGGCGTCGTCCCGACGGATCATTTCGACGTGTGGGATTCCCACCTCCTCGAACGTGCGCCCCGTCGACTCGAATCCGTGCTCGGCGTACCAGCCCTTGAGGTGGGCCTGGGCGTGCACCAGAAAGGTCGCGAATCCGGCCCGCCGCGCGTCGGCGAGGACGGACGCAACCAGGCGCGACCCATAGCCGCACCCCCGGTAGTCGGGGAGCACCGCGAAGCGTTCCAGCTTCGCTACGATCTCTTCGTTGTGCGGAACGGTGCGCCAGCGGGCCGTGGCCACGGCGGTGCCGTCTACCCGTCCCAGCACGTGCCGGCTGGAGGCGTCGTGCCCGTCCCACTCCTCATCCGGGGGACAGTCCTGCTCATCGATGAAGACGCGCTCCCGGATGGCCCGAGCGGCCTGCCAGTCGGCATCGGTACGGATGGGGACGATATCCATGCTCGTAGCGTGCAACTCGTTTGCCTTTTAGCGGACCCTGTGGTACGCGCCCGGCCTATTGTGTTTTCATTTTCCAGCCTCCCTTTCGAGGCGGCGGTCTGCTTTCTATCTTGGCCCGTGCGCACTTTTCGGATGCCTCTGTTCCCCAATGTCTTCTGTGCCGCCCGAGGCGTGGCCCGACTGGGAAGACCAGTTCGCCGCGTTCCTCCGCACGCAAACCAACGCCGATGCTGCCCACGACCGCGCCCACATCGAGCGGGTGGTGACCGCCGCCCGCCGCCTCGCCGATGATGCGGACGCGGCCCTGGAGGTGGTGGTCCCCGCTGCGTGGCTGCACGACTGCGTGACCGTTCCCAAAGACGACCCGCAACGGGCCTCAGCCTCGCGGCTCGCGGCCGAGGCCGCCGTGGACTTTCTCTCTGAGGCCGGCTACCCTCAAGCGTGGCACGACGACATTGCGCACGCCATCACGGCCCACAGCTATTCGGGAGAGGTGACCCCTCAAACCCTTGAGGCACGGATCGTGCAGGACGCCGACCGGCTCGACGCCCTCGGGGCCGTGGGCATCGCCCGCTGTTTTATGGTTGGTGGCAGCCTCGGCCATGCCCTCTATGATCCCGACGACCCCTTCTGCGAGGCCCGCGCCCCGGACGATGGCTCCTACGCCGTCGACCACTTCTTTGCCAAGCTGCTCCGCCTGCCGGACACGATGAAGACCGAGGCGGGCCGGACCGAGGCCGAGCGCCGGGCCGCCGTCATGCGCACCTTCCTCGACCAGCTTGGCATCGAGATTGGCACCCCTCCGTCTGCCGAACGCTTCGCCCCCTTCACCTGACGTCCCGCTTCCCGTCCCGCTTCCCGTCCCCCTTCATGCCCCAAACCCGCATCGTATCGCCGACGCGCGTGCGCCGCACGCTCCGCCGGCTGGCCTACGAGATCGTCGAGCACAACCAGGGCGCCCAGTCGGTCGTTCTGTTCGGCATTGAGCAGAGTGGTGTTCCCATCGCCAACACCATCGCCGACGAAATAAACGCCATTGACGAGGCGTCTCACGCCGCCCATCCACTCGACGTCACCCCCTTCCGCGACGACCGCCCCGACGTCCCGGCCCCCGAGCCGCCGCACGACCTGGACGTGACCGACCGCGACGTGGTGCTCGTGGACGACGTCGTGTTCACCGGCCGGACCGCCCGTGCTGCCCTCGACGCCATCCTCCAATACGGACGCCCCCGCTCCATCCAGCTCGTCGTCCTCATCGACCGCGGCCACCGCGAGTACCCCATTCAGCCCGACGCCGTGGGCCGCCGCGTGCAGACCAAGCACCGAGAGGAGGTCGTCGTGGACCCCACCGACTTTGCCGTCTACGTCGTCGAGTAGACGCCCCCTCCTCGACGAACGCCCTACCGACGGCGCCCGCGGCGCCTGCCCCCCTCATCGCCCCCCGAACTGCCGAAGGTGTACTGGAAGGTGAGTGACGCCTCCCGGGCCCCCCACTGAAAACTGGACTCCTGATAGATGTCCTGGTCGCGGTACCACATGTTCATCTCTGTCTGATCGAAGACGTCATCCACCCGGAGCGTCAGGCTCCCCTGCCCACCGAAGAGCTGCTGCCGAAGGGCCAGCTCCGTGCTCGAAAAGGCATCCATCCGGCCCTGGGGCGGAATGTCGCGCCCGGGACGGTAGAACTGGCTCACCTCCATCTGCAGCCCGTCCCGGACCTTTGCCTGAAGATTAGCGCGCCCGGAGTAGAGAACGGCGTCCTGACTGCGATCGGTGGTCAAGTTGGACCCGTCGGTGACCGACCGGTAGATGCTGCCGTTGAGCCGCCCCTCCAGACGGTCCCCAATGTTGAAGGTGCCAATGAGCTCCGTGCCATAGGACGTGCTGGACGAGAGGTTCTCGGCCCGCTGAACGATGACTTGCTCGCCCTGGGCGTTGGTTTCTTCCCGCTGCACACGATCAATTTCGTTGACCGTGTGGCGCACGTACGGCGTCACGGTAAGAGACGCAACCTCCCATCGTTGCGTTAGCGTCAGCTCAAAGGAGTGAATATATTCCGGGTCGAGGCCTGGATTTCCCTCTCGCCGAAACGTCGGGTCCTCGTTGTCCTCCAGGGGACTGATGTACCACAGATTGGGGCGATCCACCCGCTTGCTGTATGAGAGGCGCGCCTGGCGCTGGGGACCGGGCTTGTAGGTGAGGAACGCACTTGGGTAGAGGCTCGCGTACGCGTTTTCCGTCGTGGGCTCACCACTCAGGTCGAAGGTCGTCTCCACGGTCTCCCCTCGCAGCCCGGCCTCAAGGGTCACGTCTCCCAGGCCCCGGCTCAGGGTTCCGTAGGCGGCGTGGATCTGCTCGTCGAACGTAAAGACGCGTTCGTAGGCCGTCTCCGGTCCGTCAAACGTCTGATCATTATCCAGGCGGCGAAGCGTGCCCTTGTAGCCGGTCTCCAGATCGAAGCCCGCCACAACTCGTTCGTAGTCGATCTCCAGGGACCCATCCTGCTCGTCTTCGTTGATGGTCTCCTGCTCCTGGGCACGCGGCGTCGATTGCCGGGTCCCGTTTTCGTATCCAAACACGTCGTAGCCCCCATCTTCGGACTCAAAGTCGCGATCGTACCGGAGCTGAACGTCGATGGCGTGATCTTCAGCGAAGCTGTGATCGAATCCGATCCGGCCATCGACGCTCTGGTCGCCGGCCTCCGTGTCGGTCTGGCGGGTGTAGCGGTCCTGCAGCGCCTCGTTCGAACCGACGTACTCCCAGTACTCCGTGTCTCCGCGCTCCTCGTCGCCCCGCAAACTAAGGCTCGTTTCGACTTCGAGGGAGGTGGTTTCGGAAAAGCTGTACTCGGCCTGTGTATTGACCGAGTGGGATCGATCCTGCTCTTCTTCACGAGCCTGCTGCTCGGTAATCCGATTGGGATCGGTCCCATTTAGCTGCTCAACAAAGCGGGCGTCGGTATCTTCTTCACTGTCCCGGCGGTGCGAGTACGTCCCCGTAAGCCGCCAGCCGCTGGCCTGGTAGCCCACGTTGCCCGACAGGCTGCCGCCATACTTTCCGTAGGCGTCGCGCTCGGTGCCGAGGGTGAGGCCCCCGGTCCAGCCGGCATCCAGGTCGTAGCGAAGCACGATATTGATGATGCCGGCCATGCCCTCGGGCTCGTACTTCGCCGAGGGATTGGGAATGGTCTCAATGCGCTGAATGGCATCGGCCGGGAGGCTTTCCAGGTAGTTGATGAGACTCTGCCCGTCCAGGGAGGCCGGCTCTCCGTTGATGTGAACCGAGACGCTCTCGCTGCCGCGAAAGCTGATGCTCCCGTCCATGTCAACGCGAATTGACGGAAGGTCTTCGAGCGCCGTCCGGGCGGACCCTCCGGCGTTGAGAGCGCGCTCGGAGGTGTTGTACACGTTCCGATCTGTCTCCATCCGGGCCGCGGGCCGGTCGGCGGTTACCTCTACTTCGTCGGCCTGCTGGGTCTCGGGGGCAAGAGCGATTGTCCCCAGATCCGTGCCCCCGGACTCCGGCGTCACGTCCCCGATTCGCCGGTCCGTGTATCCGACGTAGCTGACTCGGAGGGTGTAGGCCTGTGGCTCCGCCTCCACCGTAAACCGGCCGTCCCTTCCCGTGGTGGCTCCCGCCACTAGGGTGGAATCCCCGTCCGTCGCGCCCCACAATGCCACCGTGGTTCCTTCCAACGGCTCGTCGGTCTCGGCGTCAATAACCCGACCCTCAACCGTTCCGTCCTCGGCGCTCTGCCCCTGTACAGGGGCCGGAGCCCCCGCAAGCAGTCCCAAAGCGAGCAGGAGGGCAATTGCAGCGGGCACGCGGTCCGCACCGTGGCGGACGTAAGATGGAGGCGACATAACAGGACGAGCAGATATTCGTGGATCCGCGGAGTCTTCCCATGCAAGCACGCCGCCGGGGATTCCCGCCATTCTACGAAGCGCACCTTTGTGCCATGGTCGTCATTCCGTCCCGGCGACATAACGAGTTTCACACACTTGGGTGTGTTGCACGGCCCAAGGGGCAGCCCGCCCTCCAGCCTCCGTCTATCTCAGCCCGGCGGTTTGGGGAAAAGGGAACCAATCGTGCCGCGATGGTTGTTGGGGAGGCGTCAGTTTGTCCCACGCCGCTCCCCTCTTGCATTCTGTTCGGCGTCCTCTCCTCCCAATCGTTCGCCCCCAATGCGTTTACTTCGACGGTCCCGCACGCTCCTCCTGCTTTTTCTTGTTCTCGCCCCCTTGATCGGGTGCGCGCAGGAGCGCGACTCCAGTTCCCAGGCCACCACCGATACGACCGCCGACACCACCTCCACCGAGCTGCCGGAGGTCGAAGTGAGCCCCGCCGAGTCGGAGTCCGACGTGCCCTTTGTGGAATCGCCCCAGCCGGTGGTCGACTCGATGCTGACCCTGGCGGACGTGTCGGAGGACGACGTGGTGTACGACCTCGGAAGCGGGGACGGGCGGTTTCCAATCACGGCGGCTCGCACCTACGGAGCCCGGGGCGTGGGCATCGAGATTCAGTCCGACCTGGTTGAGAAGGCCCGGGCCAATGCCGAAGACGCGGGCGTGGCCGATCGCGTGGACTTCCGCGAAGGCGACCTCTTTGATGCTGACATCAGCGACGCCACCGTCGTCACGCTCTACCTTCTCCCGGACGTCAACCTGAAGCTGCGGTCCAAGCTTTTCCGCGAGCTGGAGCCGGGCACGCGCGTGGTGTCGCACGACTTCGATATGGACGAGTGGAGCCCCGACACCAGCATTGATGTGGACGGCAACCGGCTCTTCCTCTGGACAATTCCGGAAGAGACGCCGGACTTCGTCGACCTGGATCGGGACGGCGGCTCAAGCCAGTAACTGGCTCGCAGGTCCCCCGGCCCACAGGACGGCGGGGAACGGACCGGCGCGCGGTCGTTGAGTGGAGGAAGACGGTCGGCGCGTCTCACAGAGCACCCGTCGATTGGGCCAGGGCCGGGCTCACGCGCCTTCTCCGTTTATCGCCTGGCCGCCCCCTCCCCAGACGCGTCCATGCGAATGGCTGATGCCGGTCATGGGGCGCATGGTGCCGCAGAGGGGCGACAAGGGCATTCAGTGCGGGCTGTACCGATGCCCGTGCTACGACGATGTCGATTCGGGCAACGCGTCGAGCGCATCCAGGACAATGTCCTCGGTGAGCACCTCGGGAAGGAGATCCGGGTCCGAGCCATCGCCCGGATAGAGGGCGTAGACGGGCACGCCGCTCCGGCCGTGCGATTCAAGCGCATCCGTAATCGTGGAGTCGCGGTTCGTCCAGTCGGCACGGATCAGCGCCACATTGTGCGTGTCGAAGGCGTCGGTAATTCTCTTCTCACTCAGTACGGTGCGTTTGTTGACCTGACAGGTCAGGCACCACGCAGCCGTGAAGTCGACGAAGACGGGCCGGCCCTCGGCCCGGAGGGAGTCGACGGTTGCGGGCGAGAAGGATTGCCAGGTTGCCTCGGTGGATGAAGACGGGCGATCGGAGTCGGAGGCACTCGGGGACGGCTGGCTGTACCCCGCCCCGACGACGGCCGCCGCCACGGCGCCCCCCAGCATGAGGGTTGCCATTCCGCGCGTGAGGATTTGGAGGGAGCGGGAGAGCCGGGGCGCGGTCCATCGGTGCACGACCCAGGCGGCCATCCCCATCAGCAGGAGGGCGCCCAGCAGCAGGGCCACACCGCTATTGCTTGTCTGCTGGCCAAAGACCCAGACGAGCCAGACGGCAGTGGCAAACATGGGGAACGCGAAAAATTGCTTTAGGGCCTCCATCCACGCGCCCGGTTCGGGCAGCGCATCCAACAGGTGGGGCGCCATGGATAATCCCACGTACGGCGTGGCCATGCCAATGCCGAGGACCGTAAAGATGAGGAGCGCGCCCGTGGGGGACAGCGTAAGCGCCACGCCGAGGGCGGCCCCCATGAACGGGGCGGTGCACGGGGTCGCCACAATTGTAGCGAGCATGCCCGTCAGGAAAGCACCGGTGTTCCCACTATTCGGGGTTTCGCTTTGCAGGCGTCCCCCCCAGTTCATGATCCGGTTCCCAACCTCCACAACACCGAGCAGATTCAGGCCGATCCCGAAGAACAGTAGCGTCATCAAGGCTACGAACATGGGAGACTGCAGCTGGAAGCCCCATCCAATCTGCCCCCCCGCGGCCCGCAGCGCAAGCAGAAGGCCGGCCAGTGCCCACATCGACACGAGGACGCCCGCTCCGAAGAGGAGCCCGTGTCGGCGGATCGTCCCGTCCTTCTCTCCGGCCCCTTCGGCAAACCCGAGGATCTTCACCGACAAGACCGGAAAGACGCACGGCATCAGGTTCAGCAGCATCCCTCCGGCAAAAGCAAAGGCAAGGGCCCAAGGCAGGGCGAGCCCGGCCCCACCGGCCCCCGAGGACTGAGCCGACAGAGCAGCCGTGTCCACGCCCTCGATCGATGAATCGACGGGAACGTCGACCGTCATGGCCCGCTCCTCTCCCTCCGCGTCCCAGGTCGTGCCCTCCGGCGCCACAACCACGCCCTGGAGACTGTCGGCCGGCTCCTGGTCGTCTGTAGCCGCCTGAAGGGACAGCAGGTAGGTGTCGCCCTGGCGGGCCACCGGCTGTGGAGCGGCGTGGTTGAGGACGGAGTTCTCCGCCGGGTAGAAGTATGCGTCCGACAGGTCGGGGCGACGATCCGTCTCCGAGGTGAGGGCGAGCGTGTAGCTGCCGCTGCTCCGAGCCGCCTGTGCGGACCAGTCGTCGACCGGGCCAGGAATCGCCTCCTGGGTGGCCCGGATGGCCTCGGCCTCATCGCTGGGCGAAGGCTCCTCGTCGGTCACCGTAACACGCCGCTCAATGGAATCGTGGGCCGGCAGGCAAATATCGGCACAGATGAGCCACCGGGCCTCCCCCTTCAGGGTGACTGTGGTGCCGGGCGTGAGAGTATCCGGCGGGGTAATGCGCACCGGGTGACGAACGACATCCGAGTAGCCGAAGCTGGCGACACCGGCGGCCTGGATTCGGTGTGGGTAGGGCCACCGGAGATCGCTGGTCGTCCACCCATCCGGCAGTTCCCAGTCAATGGTGGTGGGCTTGCCGGCATCGCCTGGGTTCTTCCAGTAGCTGTGCCACCCCTCTTCCATGTCGATGCGGAGGGCCACGGTAAACGGCTCTCCGGGCGCAACGGACGACACTCCCACCTCAAGAGCCCCTTCGCTGTGCGGGCTCGAGTCGTCCGACGACTGTGCCACAACCTGTGAGGCTCCGGTGATCAGAAGCCCCAGCACAATAGCAAGTACGGCCTTCGGAACGGCAGAGCGGATCATGAGGACGAAAGCGTGTGTGGGCCAAAATCGACGCAGCATCGCGTGCATAGACAGGGACCGAAGAAGGTCCTCTGTCGCAACGTCGCCCCTGTGGTACGTTCGGACCCGAACGTCGGTTCACAACGTGAGGGAGCCGTGGCACCAGTCGTGTTACACGAGGAGGACATTAACGGTACTTTGCGGCCCACGTGCAGTTCTCTGAACCAACGGCGGGTCCGCAAGCACGAGGCTGAGCGCCACGCCCCCGTCGCCCGCCGGCTCCACGTTGAACAACTCGATGCGGTCCTCGACGATTTTCCGGCCTCCCCTCCCGCCCTCGGACGGATCGTCGGACGGAACGGTCGGTTTGTGCGGAGTGCACGCTTCGTTTGGAGTCAATGCCCGACCGCCATGTCGTTTCTCACCTCGTTCCTCCATCGCCTAGAGACCCGTCGCGATCTTGTCCTCGACGTGCTGCGCGTGTACCTGGGCGCCGGCCTTTTTTTTCGAGGCCTGGCGCTTCTCCTCACCGATACCGGGCTGCAACAACTAACGGGGGGTGCCACACCGGGGCTGGGCCTGACGGGTGTGTCCGTCTACGTGACGGGGGCGCACCTCATCGGCGGGGCTCTCCTGACTGTGGGGCTGTTTACGCGCTGGGCCGCCCTCGCTCAGCTTCCCATTCTCCTCGGTGCCGTGACACTGGTGCACTGGCAGGACGGCCTCCTATCTGCCAACCAATCGCTGGAGTTCTCGGCCCTGGTGCTGTTTCTCCTGCTTCTGGTGTGCCTGTTCGGGAGCGGGCAATGGTCGCTGGATGCCCGCTGGCGCAATCCCACCGCAGCCGCGGCGGAAGCGTCCACGCCCCGCACGGCATGATACCGTCCGCATCTTTCAACTACGTGCGGAGGGATGGCAGCGCGTCCTCATCCGGGACGAAGCTCAGCGCCAGTCCGTTGTTGCAGTAGCGCAGGCCGGTTGGGTCGGGCCCATCGTCGAACACGTGCCCTTGGTGGCCGCCACAGCGGGCACAGTGGTACTCGGTACGGGCATAGCCGAGCTTCGTGTCTTTCTTCGTCTCCACCCGCTCGTCCAGCGGCGCCCAGAAGCTGGGCCACCCCGTCCCACTCTCGTACTTCGTCTTCGATGAGAACAGCGGCAGCCGGCATGCCGCGCAAATGTAGGTCCCGGCGCGCGATTCGTCCAATAGGGGGCTGGAATGGCGGGGCTCCGTCCCTTCCTCAAACAGGATGTGGTACTCGTCCTCGGTGAGGATTGACGCCCACTCCTCCGGTGCCTTATCAATCGGCGGCACCTCCGACAGGCGCGGATGCACGCCGAGCGTGTCGGCAGCCCCCTCGGACGGCACTGGACGCGAGTGGCTGCGGCCACATGCTGTGAGGACCATTGGAGAGACAGTGGCGCACGCCAGCGTCTTCAGAAATGAGGCGCGGTCCATCGGAGCGAGCAAGCATAATTTGTGGAACTGTGCACCCTCATACGTGCCTCCAGGCCCCGAAACGTTTCACGCGAGGCGCAACGAGTTCGTGATGCTCGTCCCACCAGGCAGACAGCGGCGCAACACCGCCTGGATACAGAAAACGCCGCTCGGGGACCGAGCAGCGCCATTTTTCTTTAATATGACTGCTCCTAGTATAACAAAAGCACCCCCCAGGGACGATTAAACGCAGCGTGATGGGGTTGTAACGAAACGGGGCTGCCCAGCATCAGGGGTTGGACCGTTCCGTTCCGGGCCGTGCCCCCGCTCCCAGGGCTATGAATCCCCGATCGGGGACA
Source organism: Salinibacter sp. (assembly GCA_046498495.1). Classification (GTDB taxonomy): domain Bacteria; phylum Bacteroidota; class Rhodothermia; order Rhodothermales; family Salinibacteraceae; genus Salinibacter. The sequence goes on from JAWOAQ010000174.1 coordinate 14,782, forward strand.
ACTGGGATTCAATTTCGTCACGCCGCGGCTCCAGCGACGGAGGCAGTGTAAGTCTTCCAGCGGCGGCCTCGTCCACGGGAAAGGGAATTCCCGTGTCCGTTGCGATTTCGATGAGGATGCCGCCCGGCGCACGGGTATAGACCGACTCGAAGTAGTGGCGATCGATGACGGGGGAGGGCTGCAGGCCCGTCCCGGCCAGGTGCTCGTGCCAGCGGCGGATGATGTCGCCGTTGGGGGTGCGGAGGGCCAGGTGATGCACCCCGCCCGTCCCCAACCAGCCCCGCCCGGCCTCCGGTCGCGGAATCACGTGAAGCTCGGCGGCCACTCCACCGGGCGCGGTCTCAAACACCCGGGCCGCATCGGGCACCGAGGAGACGGGGGCGGCGGCCTCCTGTTTCGCTATTGCGTCCGATACCGTGTACGCTCGCCGGTCCCGCAGCCGGAAGGCCTCGACGAGGGCCGTGCGGGTAGATGCCATGTCGGCAATGGTGATCTCGACGGGTCCGAGCCCGCGGATCGCGTACGCGGGCGGCACCGGCCCGTCCGCCCACGGCGTCGTGTCGGGAACGCGGTCCTCGTCCGCACTGTCGTCCACGAGGTGGAGGACCTGCCCCTCGTCGTCGAAGAGTGTGAGGGCACGGCGCCCGGCCCGCTCGTGTATCGGGGTGCGGCGCACGTTGTGGGCGTCAAGGCGGTCGGCCCACCACACGAGCGCCTCCTCGCCCCGCACGCGGAGGGACGTGCCGGTGATGAGCCCCGTCCCGGGCCGCGTGTCGCGGGCGTGCGGCACGTCGAAAAAGGTGAGGTCGGTGCCGGGGGTCCCACTCTCGTCACCATAGAACAGGTGGTAGGACGACGGGTCGTCCTGGTTGACGGTTTTCGTCACCAGGCGCAGGCCGAGCACCTCCGTGTAAAACCGGACATTGTACGCTACGCGTCCTGTGACGGCGGAGACGTGGTGGAGGCCCTGCAGTGCATGGGTCATTGGCAGGGGGCGCATGGAAGGGAGATGAGTGACGAGAGCCCCGACCGCGTCTTCGCCGTGCGGGAGGGGAAACTGTCGGCACACGGGGTCGACGAGGGGAGGCCAGCGGGCCTTCGGAAGAGAAAAACCGAGCGGGCAACTGCTGCTGTACCCTCGGTGGTGTACTGTCAGTCCGGCCAGGCCCTCGCCAGGCCCCGTCCCTCACGCGCCCCCGGTCCGGGCTGGCAAGGGGCGTGATGGCTCAAAAAGTGGCCTCTCACGCGGCACTACTCCGTCTCGCCGTTCTGTTGGTCCTGTTCATACACCTCCGAAACAAGCGCGGCCAGGAGCTCGGGACGCTCGCTCGCCAGTTCGCGCACCAGCGACACAAACGGCTCGAGATCGTCGGCGTCGGGCGGCTCCGCTTCGTAGCGCTCTTCCAGCAGGTCGCGGGCCGTGCGGTGCGGGTCGTCCGGGAGTTCGGCCCGCTCGATGTCGATGTCGTAGGTGTTGGCCATCCGCTTCAGCTCGTACTCGTCCTCGTGGGTGGCCAGGACGATGGTCGTGCCCGTCTTTCCGGCGCGGGCCGTACGGCCGGAGCGGTGGATAATGTATTCGTGGTCCTGCGGGACATCGTAGATGAAAACGTGGCTGAGGTCGGACACGTCGATCCCGCGGGCCGCCACGTCTGTGGCCACCAGCAGGCGGAGGGTGCCCTCGCGCAGGCGGTCAAGGGCCTCTTCGCGCTTTCGCTGCGAGAGATCCCCGGACATCTCATCTACGTCATAGCCAACGTTGGAGAGAAAAGTGCTGAGGTAGCTGACCTCCCGCTTCGTGTTGGCAAAGATGAGGGCCGATTCCGGCTCCTCCAGCTCGAGGAGCTTTTCCAGCACCCGGTCCTTGTTCATCGGCTTCACCAGGTAGTAGCGGTATTTGATCTCGTCCACGCTCACCTTATCGCTGCTGAGCGACAGGAAGCCAGGATCACGCAGAAACTCGCGGGCTGCGTTGCGCACCTTGGGCGGCATGGTCGCGCTGTACATGTACGAGGTGCGCTCCTCCGGAAGGTAGCCAATAATCTCCTTCATGTCCGGATAGAAGCCCATCGACAGCATCTCATCGGCCTCGTCCAGGATAAGCATCCGGACGGTGCGGGCGTCGAAGTTTCCCTTCTTGAGGTGATCGAGAATCCGGCCGGGCGTGCCGATTACCATCTGCGCCCCGTTCGTGAGGGCCTCAACCTGAGGTTTATAGCTCACACCGCCGTACACGAGGGCTGCCTCCAGCCGGTTGGTGTGCGGCGTGGCGATTTTCATTTGCTCGAACTCCTCATGGATCTGGCGTGCAAGCTCCCGGGTGGGGGTAAGGACGAGGACCTGCTGCTCCTTTTTGTCCGGATTCATCAGGTCGAAGAGCGGAAGCAGGAAGGCGCCCGTTTTGCCCGACCCCGTCTGCGACTGCACGATGAGGTCGCGTTCCTCCAGCGTATACGGGATCGCCTTCCGCTGTACGGGCATCAGCTCGGTCCAGCCCGCGGCGCGCACCGCCTGCTCCACACGGCCCGAGAGGCCATCGATCGTGACCTCATCAAGGGGCGGGTCGGGTTCGCGGAAGCCGCTGTCGATCTCGTCGCGGCGGCGCTCTTTCTGCGCCTGCGAGGTTAGGTCGATGACGTTCGTGTAGGGACTTTGCGAAACGTCGGAAGCCATGTGCCAGACATCTAGATTTCGAATGCAACGTACTACGGCAGGGGGCGGATCTCTGTCCGCTTCTGCGACGGCCCAAACGGCCGCGATTTACTGAATTGTGCCTGAGAAATCTGCTACGGCGCGGGGGCGGGAACGATCCTTCGCAGTGGTGGCCGCCCAGCCGTCTTTTCTGCCCCGACGGCCCGCCCCCCTGAATTACATTGCCAGGCCGCCGTCTACGTGGAGAACGTGGCCGGTGATGTACGCGGCGGCGGGCGAGGCCAGGTACAGCACCGCCTGTGCCACATCGTCCGGCTCGGCCAGGCGATCGAGTGGCACGGAGTCGAGAATGCCCTCGCGCGCGTCGTCGCTCAGCTCGTCGGTCATGTCGGTCCGTACGTACCCCGGCGCCACCACGTTGACCCGCACGTTTCGACTGCCCAGTTCCTTGGCCAGGCTCTTTGAGAAGCCGACAATGCCGGCTTTCGATGCGGCGTAGTTGGTCTGCCCGGCGTTCCCCGAGGTCCCGACGACGGACGAGATGTTGACGATGGTGCCACTTCGCTGGCCCATCATGGGACGGTAGGCGGCCTTCGCGTAGTTAAATACACCTTTCAAGTTGGTGTCGATCACGTCGTCCCAGTCGTCCTCGGTAAGGCGGAGCATCAACCCGTCGCGTGTGATGCCGGCGTTGTTCACCAGCACATCGATTGTGTCCCATCGGTCACGCACGGCATCGACGTGGTCCTGTGCCGTCTCGAACGCTGCCACATCGCCCTGCAGCGCGAAAGCGTCCGCTCCCTGGGTTTGGATTTCGTCGACGAGGGCCTGGGCGGCATCCGTGGACGAGCGATAGGTAAATGCAACACGTGCCCCGGCCGCCGCCAGGGCTTCGACGATGGCACGCCCGATGCCGCGCGTGCCACCAGTGACGAGGGCTGTTTTTTCACTCAGATCGACGTGCATGGATTGGGGGCAGTAGGTTGGGAACTGTAGACGCCAGAATGGGCCTTTGCTCCGAAGATTGAGAATCCCCCTCCCAAAGGCAAGGGGGTGCCCTGCTCCAGGCTACATCTTCGCATCCCTCTCACGAACCGTCCGTCACAAGAGCGCCTGATTCCTCTGTTGGGGTCCCCCCTCTGGTGGCCTGCTCTTTGTCCCACTGCCACCGGAACCGAAATCGCTCGCTGCGCCCCGTGTGCCGAACGAGGAGGGTGAGCTGCGTTGCGCCGTCCAGGATGTCTTGATCGTCCACGACTCGCGGAAAGAGGAATGTATTTCGGCGGTACAGCCCCGTAGTGGCGTCTTCCAGGAAGGCCTCCCGGAGGGGACCGTAGTCTTCCTGGGCCGGCCGATACTCTTCGTCTCCCACCTGGAGCATCACCCGCGCCCCCGGTCCTGCCAGAATGGAGGAGCCCTCCGCTTCGAACCAGAACACTTCAATCTGAATCGACTCGTGGTACTCCTCGCGCCGCTGAGCAAGAAGGCGCTGGGCCTGCCCCCCGCTCAGTCCCTGGATGCCCATCTCGGGCTGTAGGGAAGCCAGCGAGAGCTCCAGGCTCCATAGCGTCGCGTACGACCGGCTTCGTCGGCTTCGCCCCGCCCCCAGGTTTTGATAGCTGCTGGACCACTTTTGCCAGAGCGACTCGTAGTCGTTTTCCATCTCGAACGAAAGGGTGCTGTCCTCCTCCGTCGTGACGGTCAAGTCCCCGAGCGAGTCGGGGGAGTGAGCCAGCGACCGCGTTGACGGGAGGAACCGTTGAGCGAGGGCGCCTTCATCTAGCGTGTAGGCCCCTTGGCTCCAGCATCCAGCGACGCCCAGCCCCAGGGCCACCCCCCATATTAGCACGCGGAACCGGATGCGTGGGAACTGCCGAGGCGAGCCGGCTATTATCCGCTGTCCGCTACATATAGCAGTAAGCATTATAAATAGAAACATAAATAACATGATCTTTTTCATAAGGCCACCACCGCGCAAAAGCATGAAAAAGTCCATGAGTACATCAATAATATGCCATTCTGCGGCATATTATTGAT
>JAWOAQ010000247.1:0-7232 GCA_046498495.1 Salinibacter sp.
AAGCGTTCGACGTGCTCGACGAGCAGGACGACTACACCGTGCCCTCGGGCCGCTGGCGGCGGGGGATGTCGGACGAGAAGATCCGGTCGCTGGCCGAGTCGGGCCGCGGCTCGCGGGGCGTGCCCGCCCAAAAGATCAAGGAGATGGCCGAGTGGCTCGATCTCCGCGAGCGGGCAGGCCAGCTCTTCGACGAGGCCGAGCGGCTGGAGCAGGCGGCCGTGGACGAGGTGCTGGACGCCGCCGACGTGGTGTGCACCACCAACTCGGCTGCTGGGAGCGACCGGATGGGCGATCGCACGTTCGACACGCTCGTGATCGACGAGGCCACACAGGCCACCGCGCCCTCCTGCTGGATTCCGATGACGCACGCCGAGCGGGCGATTCTGGTGGGCGATCACAAGCAACTGCCGCCCACGATTCAGAACGAGGAGGCCGCCCGGCAGGGCCTACGCTACACCCTCTTCGAGCGCCTGGCAAAGCACCACGAGACCGATCCCGACGCGCCCGGCACCATCCGCAGCCTGCTGCGCACGCAGTACCGCATGCACGAGGCGATCATGGGCTTCTCCAGCCGCCGCTTCTACGACGGTCGGCTGAGGGCCGCCGACGCCGTGCGCACCCATACGCTGGCCGACCGGGGCGTGACGCCGGACGCGCTGTCGGGGCCCGAAGCCGAGATTCTGGACCCGGCGGCGCCGCTCGTCTTCGTCGACACGACGGCCCTCGATGCGCCCGAGCGGCAGCGGCAGGGCTCCCACTCCCGCGAGAATCCGCGTGAGGCCGAACTCGTGACACGGCTGGCGCAGGCCCTGCTGGGTGCCGGCCTCGATCCGTCCCAAATTGCGGTGATTGCGCCGTACGACGATCAGGTGGATCGGCTCGACGGGGCGCTGGACGTCGACGGGCTGGAGGTGGACACGGTCGACGGCTTTCAGGGGCGGGAGAAGGAGGTGGTGCTCGTCTCGCTCGTCCGCAGCAACGACCGGGGCGCGATTGGCTTTCTGAACGAGCCGCGCCGCTTCAATGTGGCGCTCACCCGCGCCCGTCGCAAGGCCGTGGTGGTGGGGGACGCGAGCACCGTGGCCGCGGGCGACGTGTTCAACGCGTTCATCCAGTACGCCGAGCAGGAGGGACGGATCGTGCGTCCCGTGCCTGGCGCGTGGTAGCGGCCGGTGCGGGGTAGCGGAACGCCCCTCCGGATGCCCCGTGGAGGGGATCCGTCGGTTCTCTTCGTCACCGCACCGGTCGTCTCATGTCGAAGTGTAGGGGGTGCTGGAGCGGCCGTCTCGTGGTGTTGGGGCTTCTCCTCATGCTGTCCCTCTGCGTCCCGTCGATCCACGCGCAGGAGGCCGACACGACGGGGGGCGGGGCGGCCGACGGGCTCGTGCTGCCGTACGCGTCCTATGCGCCCACCACCGAGATTGCCGTCGGGCTCGTCGCGGGGTATTATCGCGCCTCTCCGCCCGGCCGCCGCGGGTCGAGCGTGGCGACGACCGTTACGGTGACGCAGCGCCGGCAGTTGATTGCGGAGGCGGAGCCGGAATTGTACCTGGGCGGGGGGCGGTGGCGGGTCGAAGGGTACCTCTTGGCGAGCGAATATCCCGATCTGTTCTACGGCGTGGGGGGCGACACGCCCGCGTCGGCCGAAACGGCCTACACGGCCCGCTACGCGACGGTCAACCTCTCGGGCCAGCGCCGCGTGCGCCCGCGGCTGCGGGTGGGGCCGCGCCTCTTCGTCCGCACCGGCACGGTGACGGACGTGGACGCGAATACGCCCCTTGCCGAGGGGCGTGTGCCAGGGGCCGACGGCGGGACGACGCTCGGGGTGGGCGCGTCGGCGCTCTGGGACGCGCGCAGTCGCCGCTACGACCCGACGCGCGGCACCTACGCCGAGGCGTCCCTTCTGCTGCACAGCGCGGCGTGGGGGAGCGACGACACCTTTGGGCGCCTCACCACGGATTGGCGCGGGTACCGACCGCTGGGGCCGGGCGTGGGGGCGGCGCAGGTGTACACGGAGGCCGTGGTCGGCACGGCGCCGTTCCCGTTGCTCCCCCTCCTGGGCGGAAGCGACCGCATGCGCGGCTACCGCGAGGGGCGCTTTCGCGACAACGTATATTGGACCGCGCAGGTCGAGTACCGCGTGCCCCTCTTCTGGCGGTTCAAGGCCGCCGCCTTTGCGTCCGTTGGGGCGGTGGGGCCGCGGGTCGGCCCGGCCCTGGCAGAAAATGCAGTCGCGGCCGCCGGGGTGGGCGGGTGGCTCCGCCTCACCGACGGTGGCGTGCACGGGCGTCTCGATCTGGCCTACAGTGAAAGCGGAGTCGAGGTCTATGTCTCCCTCGGCGAGGCGTTTTAGGCCTTGGGGATTGGGCAGGAGGCCGTCCCTCCCAAATCCCCTCGCGTCGGGGAACGAGCGGCCGACGAAGGCTCGGAATGGAGCGCTCCCCTCGATGTCAGACCTCCCACTTGGTTCCGGCCCGCCGGGGCGCGGCCCCGCGTGGAGAAACCTCCACGGCCTCAGCGTCTCCGATCATTGTTGGCATGACCAGGGAGATGGCTCGACTCGCTATCGCTCGCTCGACATGACGCAAGATCGAGTGGAAAAAGGCATTCCCCACCGCCCCTGCGTTGTCTCGACAGGAGCGCCGCCGGGGGGCGGCCCGGAGCGGAGAGACCTCCCCGGAAACAGCAGTTCCGTCCGCTTCCGGCAGGCCCAAGGAGATCTCTCGGCTCGCTATCGCTCGCTCTAGATGACGCGGCATCGGATGGTAGAGGCACCGTCCTGTGAAAACACGTCGTGTCGACCGAAGTCTTGTCTTCGGAGAGCCGAAGCGGAGACATCTCCATGGATGCAGCACGCACGGACGCTTTTTGCAGGACCGAGGGGGGCTCGAATTTGCTCGACACAACCAAGGATCGATTGGGAACGGCATTCTCCTCCGCCCCTGCGTCGTCTCGACCGGAGCGCCGCCGGGGGGCGGCCCGGAGCGGAGAGACCTCCCCGGAAACAGCAGTTCCGTCCGCTTCCGGCAGGCCCAAGGAGATCTCTCGGCTCGCTGTCGCTCGCTTGAGATGACAAGGTATCGGATGGAAGAGTCACCATCCTGCGAAAACACGTCGTGTCGACCGAAGTCTCGTCTTCGGACGAGACGGAGTGGAGACACCTGCACGGCCTCAGCACCCCCATACGCTCCCGACAGGACCTGTGAGGTGTCTCGACTTCGCTCCCGTACCCCAGGAGTACTCTGTCGCGTTCGCTCCCAGCGCTCCGCTCGACAGGACTGGCATCAGGGGGAGAGGCACGCCTCGTTGAATCTGGGTCGTCTCGACCGAAGGGCCGTGGGATAGCGGCCCGAAGCGGAGAGACCGCCCCGGAAACAGCAGTCCCGTCCGCTTCCGGCAGGCCCAAGGAGATCTCTCGACTCGCTGTCGCACCCCGAGAGTACTCGTTCCCTTCGGTCACAGCGCTCGCTCGATATGACGAAGGATCGGATGGGGGACGGCAATCTCCTCCGATGCTGCGTCGTCTCGACCGGAGGACTGCTGCGGTGCAGTCTGGAGCGGAGAGACCTCCTCGGTTCCGGCATTTCCAATCGTTTCTGGCATGTCTGAGATGTCGTGACTCCGCTTCCGCTCTCTTAGACGGATACGAGTGATCGTTGAGGGAGATGATATCGCCTTCTGTCAAACCAAACGGCCATCTCTCCTCACGTCCACCCCTCAGACTCCCACGCCCAGCCACGCACCCCCCCACACGCCCGACCCGACGCGGTTCACTTTGTCAGTGCCAGTCGCCATATTGTGAACAGGTCCGGCCGCACCGGCCTGCGGCGCGGGCCCGCGATCTACTGAAACCGCTGCTGTATTATGCGTCACGTTCTTCCGGCTCTCCTCTGCGCGTTCCTCTTCACGTCCTGTGGCCTCCTCGGCCTGTCATCCGACTCGTCCGACCCGGCGGCCGAGATGACGGCGACCCCCGAGACGGACGACGACGACCCGTTCGAGGACTGGGACGAGACCCTGGAGGACACGGAGGAAATCGACGGCTTCCTGCCGCTGCACCAGAAAGAAGACCGCACGGTGTACGCGGAAATCGACCCCGACCGGCTGGGCGAGACCTTCGGCCTCGTCATGCACATCAGCCAGGGCGTGGGCGTTTTTAACATGCACGACGGGCTGCCGCTGAGCGACACGCGGCTGATGGAGTTCGAGAAGGTGGGCCACAAGGTGCACCTCGTTCACCGAAACCCCCGCTTCCGGGCCGACGCGGGGCCCATGCGTCGCTCCTTGGAGGACAATACAGGCCACTCCACCGTGCAGGCGTTTGACATCGTAAGTCGGAACGACTCTACCGACCATTTGCTCATCGAGCTGTCCGACTTCTTGGTGTCGGAGTACCCGCAGGTCGGCGAGCGGCTCAAGCTCTACTTTGGCAGCGCCGCCCCCACCCTGGATCGGGAAAAGAGCACCGTCTCGCAGGCGATGGGCTTTCCCGAAAACACCGAGATCGACGCCTCGCTCTCGTTTGAGGGCAGTGAGCCTCCCCTCACGGGTGCCGAAGCGGTGCCCGACTACCGCGCCGTCCCGGTCGGCGTTCGCTACTCGTTTTTCGACCTGCCGGAGGAGCCGATGCCGCGCCGCCCGGCCGACGACCGCGTGGGGTATTTCGTGGACGCGGTGAAGGACTTCTCGAAAGACCAGGAGCGCGACCCGTACGACCGGTACGTGCAGCGCTGGCGCCTGGCCCCCAGCGACACGGCGGCCTACCGCCGGGGCGAGCGTGTGGAGCCGGAGGAGCCGATCGTCTTCTACGTCGACCGCAGCGTGCCGGAGCGCTACCGCCCGTACGTGGAGGACGGCATTGAGGCGTGGAACGAAGCCTTCCGGGCGGCGGGGTACAAGAACGCCGTGAAGGCGAAGCCGGCGCCCGACGACTCCACCTGGAGCGCGGAGGACATCCGGTACTCCACCGTGCGCTGGACGGCGGCCCACGACATGGGCTATGCCATCGGCCCGTCGCAGACCGATCCCCGCACCGGCGAAATCCTGAACGCCGACATCCTCATCTCGTCCTCGTTCGTGCGCGGCTGGCAGAACACCTACAGCCAGCTCACCCCCGAGGCGGGCGGACAGGGGCCCGTCGACGCCGCCGCGTCGCCCCGGGCGGGGGAGGGGGCGCCAGAGGAGGTGGTGCGCGACTTGCGCCCGACCGAGGCCCTGCGGCAGATGTTTCCGGAGCACCTCTCGCATCGCGTGTGCACGGTCGAGCGTGGCATGGCGCACCAGCTGGGCCTGCAGCGCGCCCTCCTCCTGGGCCGCGGCACGCTCGACCCCGGCGCGCCCATGCCCGAAGAGTACCTGGGCGCCGCCGTCAAGGACCTCGTGATGCATGAAGTGGGCCACACGCTGGGCCTGCGCCACAACTTCAAAGCCTCCAGCGGCATTCCCGCCGACCGGCTGCACGACGAATCGTACACCGAGGAGCACGGCGTGAGCCTGTCCGTCATGGACTACGCGCCCGTCAACGTGGCCCTCGACCCCGAGGAGCAGGGACACTACTGGAACCCCAACGTGGGCACTTATGACGAGTGGGCCATCCAGTACGGGTACCAGCCCATCGCCGAGCAGTCGGGCGACGGTCCGCTCGTCCGCGACGCCCCCCTGGCCGATACGATGACCGCTGCGGAGCCGGGCCTCAACAAGATCGCCGCCGAGTCGAGCGACCCGATGCACCGCTACGGCACCGACGAGGACGCCGCCCTCGGCGCCTACGCGGTTGACCCCCTCACGAACACGTGGGAGCTGGGGAGCGACCCGCTTGCCTTCGCCGACACCCGAACCGACCTCGTCCGCGACGTGGAGCCGATCCTCGACGATCGCCTCATCGAGGACGGCGAGCGCTACCACGCCCTTCGCGAGGCCACGACGGCGCTTCTTGTAGAACGATACCGGTCCCTCCAGCCCGTGGTGAAGGCCGTGGGCGGCTCGTACGTGACGCGCGACCACAAGGGCACGCCCGACGCCCGCCCGCCCTTCGAACCCGTCGCTCCGGACACACAGCGCCAGGCCGTCGACCTGCTCGTCGAACACGCCTTCGCCCCCGACGCCTTCGAGTTCGACGCCGAGCGCCTCAACAAGCTGGCACCCGACCGCCACAGCCACTGGGGCGCCTCCGGCGAAATGCCGCTCGACTATCCCGTTCACCGCCGCGTCGCCACCATCCAGACCGGTCTCCTGGAGGACCTGATGCATCCGGCCCGCCTGCAGCGCATGATTGACACGGAGGTGCGCACGGAAGGCGAACCCTACGGCCCGGATGCCCTCCTCGGCCGCCTCACCGACGCCATCTGGCAGGAGGTGGGGCCGGAGGGACGCGACCCGGAATCCGTCAATTCCTTTCGCCGTCCCCTCCAGCGCACCTACACCGACCGCCTCGTCCAGCTCATGATGAACACCACCAGCTGGATCACCATCAGCGCCGGCGGCATCGACCAGATCGACACCCCCGAGGATGTTCGCTCGCTCGCCCGCCGCGAGCTGCAGGATGTCTCTGCGGCCCTCGACCGGGCCCTTGCCGATCCGGGGCTCGACCGCGCCTCTGAGGCCCACCTCGCCGAAACAAAGGAGCGCATCGATCGGGCGCTGAAGGCGTCCATGTCCGTCTCGCCGTAGCGGGCATCCCGGCGCCGGCAGCTACGCTCTACACTTTTTCTTGAATCGATTCGTTTTCCCATGCGAAAGGTCTTTTTCCTTCTCGTTCTCACCCTTCTCCTCTCCACGCCGGACGCGTTTGGGTGGGGACAAATTGGACACCGTGTCGTCGGGCACATTGCCCAGCAGCACCTGACCCCCGAGGCGCAGGAGCGGCTCGATGCGCTCCTTGGGGGCGAGTCGCTCGCGCAGGCGTCCACCTGGATGGACGAGATTCGCTCCGACGACGCCTACGACTACACCGGCACCTGGCACTGGGTCACCATCCCCGACGGGATGCGCTACGCCGAGACGGACAAAAACCCGGATGGGGATGCCCTGGGCAAGACCAGGGAGATCATCGGGGCCCTGCAGGCCGACACCCTCTCCGCTGAGGAAGAGCGGGAGTACGTTCGTTTCCTGGTACACCTGGTGGGAGACCTCCACCAGCCGCTCCATGTGGGCACCGGCGAAGACCGCGGGGGCAATGAGGCGACCGTGATCTGGTTTGGCGAGCCGTCCAACCTGCACCGCGTCTGGGACAG
>JAWOAQ010000106.1:0-9246 GCA_046498495.1 Salinibacter sp.
AACGCGGCAACGGTCAAGCTCGGAATGGTGTTGCTCTTTTCGTCACTGGCCCTGTGGGGGGGGGCAGAGCGGAACCCGGAGTGCTCTCTTCTACCGCTGTATAGATCCCGGATCTCCGCTCGCACGCTCGCTCCGCCCGGGATGACAGGGTGCGTTTTTCTGTGCAAGAATCACGGTTGACACGGCACTACGTTCGCCTCCCGTATCGTTCCCCTACTGCTTTTCTCCGGCGCCGCGTCGCCCTTCCGGACACCGCCTTGCATTCGCCCCCGCCAATGGCGACCATCGGGGGTGCGTCATCTTCCCGCTTGCGTGCCCGTTTCTTATGCGCACATTAAGCCTTTTTCTGGTGTCCGTTGTCCTTCTCGCCGGCTGCGAGCAGGGTCCCGACCGTGCCCTCCAGGGCCGCGTCGACTCCCTCCAGAGTGCAAACGAGACCCTGGAGGAACAGGTGCAGGCCCTGCGCGACTCCATTCAGGCCGAGTCGGCCGGCACCACGCTGGAACCGTCCGTCTACTTCCCCTCCGGCAGTGCGTGGCTCTTTGACAGCGCCAAGGAGCGGCTCGACGAGCACGCCGAGACAATCCAGGAGCAGTACCCGGACGCAGCGTTTCGCATCCGCGGCTACACCGACAACGTGCCCATCGGGCCAAGCCTCGAGGACACGTATCCCAGCAACTGGTACCTCTCGGCCCAGCGCGCCGCGGCGGTCGCCCACTACCTCGACACCGAGCACGGCATCCGCACGGAGGGCTTGGAGATTGAGGCCTTTGGGGCTGTCTCGCCCCTTAGCCCCAACGAAACCTCGGAGGGACGCCGCGAAAACCGGCGCGTCGAGATTGTGGTGGAGGACGAATCGTAGGCCTCCGCACTCGGGGCCCGTCGTCACTACAGGCTCCCATCAGCGCGTGGGGGCCTCCAGGGTCGTTCGCTCGCCAATCGTGCGCACCACGTCGGGGAGCGCGTTCGGGTCCTCAATGACCACGTGCGCTCCTTTTTTCTTTAGGAGCGGGGCGTGCTCGTCGGCGTCTACGTACGGCGGGGCGACGCCGACGGCCCACAGGCCCGCCTCCCGCGCGGCGGTCATGTCGTCGACCGAGTCGCCGACGTAGGCCACCTCGTGGGGCGACAGGTCGCAGCCCGCGGCGGCGAGCATGGTGAGGGAGTGCTCCAGGGGAAAGGGGTCGGGCTTGGGCCGTTCGCCCTGCTTTTCCTTCCCCACCAGAAGCGGAAAATAGTCCGTCCAACTGCGGTGATCGAGGGTCCATTGGGCCTCTTCTTCGGGCCGGCCGGTGACGATGCCCAGGATGTGGCCGTCGCTGCGAAGCGTCTCCAGCGTCTCGTCGTCAATGAGAGGCGGCTCCTCGGTGATGAAGCCGTCCCAGTCGTCTCCACGGTAGCGGCCCTGGAACTCCTCAATCACCCGACTCAGCGGCACCTCCATCGCCGTGTCGGTGATGATGGCGTGGGTGAGCTTCCAGTCGTCCTCGAAGCCGCCGTAGTTTTTATAGCGCTGAATGGCGTTTTCGCCGATCTGTCGGCCGGTAAAATGCTCGACCGTTTCCTCGATGGCGCGGCGGTACGAGCGCGAGACATCCACCAGAACGCCGTCCATGTCGAACAGCAACGCGCGGAGTTGTACGTTCTCGGGCATGGAGCGAAGCGATACGTGCAGAGAGCAGAACGAAACCAAAGGTTTTTGACCGGACGGGCGCGTGTCCGTTCCGGACCGCGCGGGCATTCTCCACAAACTCTCCCGCCCGGCCGGCCATGGGCCTACTCGTCGGTACGCTGCTGGAGGAGCTCGTCGACCGCGCGTTTCAGCTGCGGGTCGTCGCCCGTGGCCTTCACAGCCGGAGGATTTTGCACCGGGATGTCGGGGACGGCCGGGCCGTGCTCCATGTTTTCGTCCGTCTGGTAGACGTACCAGCCGCGGTAGGGCATGCGGGCGTAGGAGCCGTCGATGAAGCCCTCGCCCCCGGTGGAAATAACGGCGCCAAAGGTGGGCTGGCCCACGAGCGGGCCGTGGTCGAGGTTCTTGAACGCGTGGGAGAAGATCTCCGCGTTTGAGTAGCTATTCTCGTTGGCCAGGGTGGCGGTCGGCTTGGTCCAGGCGGCGTAGGGAAGGCGCTCCCCGAAGGGGTAGTGCTCTCGGAAGTCGGTGTGATTCTCCTCCAGGTTGTCGGTGGCGCCGCGGGGCACAGTGTAGGCGTGGCGCCGCACGTTAAGCACCGTCATCAGGTAGTCCGTCGTCCAGCCGCCACCGTTGTAGCGCACGTCGATGACGAGGCCCTCTTTGTTGTGACCACTGGCGTAGAGTTCGCGCTCGAAGTGCTCGAAGCTCTCCCAGTTCATGCCCTCCACGTGGACGTAGCCAAGGCGGCCGTCGGAGTACTCTTCCACCAGTTCCTTTCGCTCCTCCACCCACTCGCGATATAGCTCGTCGCTAAGATTGTCGGTGGGCCGAATGCGGACGGTGCGCTCTGCCCCGTCCGGATCCGTGACCGACAGGAGGACCTTCTCTTCGGCGGTGCCTTCGAGGAGGGCGTAGAAGTTGGGGGCATCGGCCACGGATCGGCCGTCCACCGCGGTGATAATGTCGCCCTCGCGCAGCGTACTGATCTCCCGGTCGGCGGGCGAGCGGGGCACCACGCGCTGCACCTCCACGCCGGTCTCCACCGGATCCAGCTCCACGCCGAGGCGGCCCGTCTCCTCGTTCTGGGTCTCGGCCCGGTCGCCGGCGCCGTAGCCCATGTGGCTGGCGTTCAGCTCACCGAGCATAAGGTTCACGACGTCCTGGAAGTCCTCGGTGGTCGAGGCCTGCAGGGCCCAGGGGCGGTATGTGTCGCGCAGGGCGTCCCAGTCGTCTCCGTGGAAGTTGGGGTCATAGAAGCCCTGCTGAAGGGTGCGTCCCAGCTCGGCGAAGATTTGTTTGCGTTCCTCTTCGTGGTCGACGGTCATGGAGGCGGAGAACGGGAGGCGCTCCAGCTCCTCGCTGTCGGTGGGAATGCGGGCCAGCTGGCTGCCAGAGTGGGTAAAGAGGAGCTGCGAGTAGTCCGGCGAAAACCGAAGGCCGTAGGGGCCCACGTCGTTTTCGGTGAGGCGAGTGCGCTCCGATCCGTCCCACTGAACGCTGTACACGTCCACGTCCGATTCGGCGCCGGCCGGACCCGGACTCCGACCGCCGACGAAGTAGAACGTCTCCCCATCCTTCGAGATGACGGGATCGCCCTCGCTGCCCGGCATATTGGTCACCTGGTCGAGGCGGTTGTGGATGTTGTCCAGGTCAATCTGAACGTCGACGGGCGCATCGTCCTCGGCCTCGTCCGTCTCCGTTTCGTCGTCGACCTCTTCCCAGTCGCGCTCGGTCCGCTCCCAGTCCTCTTCCTGAAGCCAAACGAACCAGATGTCGTCGTCCCCGCCGCTGCGGTCCGAGACGAAGCCGAGCTTGGAGCCGTCGGGGCTCCAGACCGGGGAGTCGTCGCTGCGGGGGTGCTGGCTGACGTTGGTCCGGTCGCCACTGCCGTCGGCACGCTGCACGAAGACATCGGAGTTGAAGTTAAGGTCATCCTGGCTGTAGGCGAGCCAGTCGGCATCGGGGCTCCAGGCAATGTCGGTCGGGGCATTCCATCCGTCCGCCAGGACCGTCTCCTCGGAAAGGCCCTCCTCCGTGAGACGGGCGGTGAGGAGCTGGCCCTCGCCGTAGCCGGTCATGGCGCCGCGCCGGAGGGCAAGGCGCGACTGGTCGGGGGCCACGGCCAGTACGCGCTCGTCCTCGGGCGTGTCCGTCAGGCGCGTCACGTCGTGCTTCAGGGCGTCGTAGAGGTCGCCCGGATGCTCGGGATCGGCCGAGGAGAGGCGGTAGAGATCGTACTGGCCGCCGGTGCGGTCCGACGAAAAGACGAGCGTCGAGTCACTGGTCCACGCCACGTCGCGGTCGCGGTAGGCATGCTCCGTCAGGCGCCGGGTGCGGGGCGCACCGGGCTCGTTCTGCATGAGAAACAGTTCGCCGCGCAGGACGAGTGCAATCTGCTCTCCGTTCGGCGATACAGCGTAGTCGCGCACGCCATCGGTCATCTCCATCTGCTCGGTGGGATCAAACCGGTAGTCGGCCGGAACGGTTACGTCGAGCATGCGGGGCTCGCCCCCGTCTTCGACGAGGTAGACATCGGCCTTGCGTTCAAAGGCGACGACGCTTCCGTCGCTGCTGGCACTGAGGGCGCGCACGCCGTGCTCGTCAAACGACGTGACCGCCTCCGCATCGCCGTCGGCCTCCCCCTGGTCGGTGATCGACTGGCGGTGGACATTGTAGGTGCCGCTCTGCTCGCTGATGTAGAGAAGCGTGCGCGGACCGGCCCACACGGGGCGCTGATCATTGCCCTCGTAGGTCGTGATCTGCGTGTACGTGTCGGTTTCGGTGTCGTAGACCCACACGTCGCGGTCGGAAGGCCCCTCGTAGCCCTTCTTGCTCCGGTCGTTGTAGCCACGCTCGATTGCAATGAATCGGCCATCCGGGGACATGCGGGGCGCCTCGCCCACGGCGTCGAGGCGCCGATCGGGCGTGCCGCCCGCCGCGGGCACCTCGTGGACCTCGCTGCTCCATTCGGCCTGCACGTAGGTGCGGTCCGTGGCAAAGAGGAGCGTTCCATCCGGCGTCCAGCCGCCCAGGGCGTCGTTGGTAGAGTGGTAGGTGAGGCGCTCGGGCGTGCCGCCGTCCGCGTCCATCACGTACAGGTCCTCATTGCCGTAGCGATTGCTCGAAAACGCAATCTGGGAGCCGTCGGGGCGCCAGCGGGGCTCGCTCTCGTAGGCCTCGTGGATGGTCAGGCGCTCGGCGCGGCCGCCGTCCACAGGCACGGTCCACAAGTCACCCTGATACGAAAAGGCCACCCGGTCCCCATCGGGATGCACAGCCGGGTGGCGCATGAACGGGTCCGTGTCCTGCGCCGCGGTGGGCAGGGCGAGGAGGGACGCAAGGACGCAGAAGAGGGCGAAGCGACGAACCATGGGCGGGGTGGGCACAATCGGGCAAAACGCGGGTCCTATCATACCGGATGCTGTGTTTCGGGTTGCGCCAATTGGACCCATTCCAATTGAGACCGGAGGCCGGGGCGTTGGACGACAGGAGTTCAGGAACGTGGTGGTTCAGGAGAATGGGACTGCGCCGGGGCACACGCCACGGCGGGGCCCGAGCCTGGCCCACGCTCCCCATCCTAAAACAACATCATAAAACGGGACGCCCGGGTCCAGGCCAGACGCCCCGCAAATGATCGTCTGATCGCTATGCACGGGCGCGAACGCAACTACGAGTTCATTTCCTCCAGGAACTCGTCGTTGTTCTCCGTGCCCCGCATCTTGTCGAGCAGGAACTCCATCGCCTCAATCGGCTCCATGTCGGCCAACAGTTTGCGCATGACCCACACGCGTTTCAGAACCGGCTTCGGAAGAATCTCCTCTTCACGGCGCGTGCCGGACCGGATCAGATCGATGGCCGGGAACACGCGCCGGTCGGCCATCTCGCGGTTCAGGACCAGCTCCATGTTGCCGGTGCCCTTGAACTCCTCGAAGATCACCTCGTCCATGCGGCTGCCGGTGTCGACAAGGGCCGTGCCGATGATGGTGAGCGAGCCGCCTTCCTCTACATTCCGGGCCGCCCCAAAAAAGCGCTTGGGGCCCCGGAGCGCCCCGGCCTCGATGCCGCCGCTAAGGGTGCGGCCCTGGCCGGGGGTCACGGCGTTGTGAGCCCGGGCCAGCCGCGTAATGGAGTCGAGCAGCACGCACACGTCTTGGCCCGACTCCACGAGGCGTTTGACCTTGCGGAGCACCGTATCGGCCACCTCCACATGGCGCTCCGGATCCTTGTCAAAGGTCGAGGAAATGACTTCGCCGTCCACCCGACGGTCCATGTCGGTGACCTCCTCGGGCCGCTCGTCAATCAGCAGCACCAGCAGGTGCGCGTCCGGGTGGTTGGTGGTGATGCCGTGGGCAATCTTCTGGAGAAGCACCGTCTTCCCCGCCTTCGGAGGCGAGACGATAAGACCGCGCTGCCCCTTTCCGATAGGCGCAAAAAGGTCGAGGATGCGCGGGCCAAAGTCGCCGCCCTGGGTCTCCAGGGTCAGCCGCTCCTCCGGAAAAATGGGCGTGAGGAACTCAAAGTCGTGCCGATCTTCCACATCGGCCGGCTCGCACCCGTTGACCTCATCGACCTGGATGAGGGCAAAGAACTTCTCTCCCTCCTTTGGCGGTCGGACCCGGCCCCGTACCGTGTCGCCCTGCTCCAGTCCAAAGCGCTTGATCTGGGACGGCGAGACATAGATGTCGTCGGGGCTCGACTCGTAGCTGTACTCGTCCGAGCGCAGGAAGCCGTAGCCGTCGGGCAGGATTTCGAGAACCCCCACCTTTTCGATCATGCCCCGCAGGGGGGTTTCGTTCGGATCGTACCGCCGCATGTAAGCCGGCTTGTCGGGCTCGGCGGCGTCGTCCGCGCTGGGCGAGGCCGTATCGTCGTGCGTCCCATTTTTCGGGGTCGACGAGACCTCGTCGTCGGACGCGGTTCGGCGGGCCGTGTTCTCCACCGTCGAAGGGTCGCCGGTGGCGGCGCCTTCCGCCTGCGCCTCCAGAATCTGGTAGATCAGGTCCTGCTTGCGCAGCTTCGAGTAGTTCGACAGGTCCAACTCACGGGCGATGTCCCGGAGCTCGTCGAGTTTCTTGTCTTGCAGTGTAGAGATTTTCATACGGGGGCAAAAAGATCAGTGCACACCGTCCAATGTTAAGAAGCGCAGTCTCTGTCAGGGGGTACGCGCGATCGGAGCTTCCGGCGGTACGGGGCCGAACAAAGAGCAACCGGGGCAATGCAAGCCCCCGGCGAAGGGCATCAGACTCGAGGACAGACGATCATGTCAACGACGGAGCCTCCCTCTGTTTTGCATCCGGGCTTCTGTCACGCTCTCCGGGGGGTGGTGGGGAACGTCTCCGAAGAGGCACGACGGCGCTGGACGGCGAACTGAAAGTGGACGGTTTGTGGGACAAAACTGCTCTGTAGAAGCGGATCGGCTGTAACAAGCGCCGGGTGGGGATGATCCGTGCCGCACGCGGCCGGTGTCTACAGGTTCGTCCTTCCCCCCGAAACCGACGCAACGTTCGGGGGCGGGGACGAGTATGGACGTCGTGTCGATCTCTGTACTTCGCCTCCGCTGGCCCCATGTCTATGACGTATCGCTGGGTCCCCCGCGGCCCCGACGCGCCCGAACAAACCACACGCCTCCAGGATGCCCTGAACGACCTGCCCCGGCCCCTGGCCCGCGCCCTCGTTCTCCGTGACATCACCAGCTTCGAGGAGGCCCGCCACTTCTTTCGGGCCGACCGAGCCGACCTGCACGACCCACTGGGGATGCAGGACATGCCTGCTGCCGCCGACCGGCTGGCCCGCGCCATCGACGAGCAGGAGTCGGTGCTTATCTACGGCGATTACGACGTGGACGGCACCACTGCCGCCACCCTGCTCACCGACTTCCTCCGGGCCCGCGGCGTGGAGGCCTCGTTCTTCATCCCGGACCGCTACAACGATGGTTACGGACTCTGTGAGCGCGGTCTTACCATCGCCAAGGAGCGCGGCGCTGGGCTCGTCGTGGCGCTTGACTGCGGCATCACGGCCCACGACGAAGCCGCCTACGCCCGCGAGCACGGCCTCGACCTGATTATCTGTGACCACCACACGCCCAAGGATACGCTCCCCGAGGCCCTGGCGGTGGTCGACCCGAAGCGGGACGATGACGACTACCCGTTCACGGAGCTTACGGGATGCGGCCTCGGCTTTAAGCTTGTGCAGGCCACCCTCGCCCGGCGCGACGAGGACCCGACCGCGGCCTTCGACTACCTCGACCTCCTGGCCGTGGCCACTGCCAGCGACATCGTGCCGCTCTACGGCGAAAACCGCATTCTGATGGCGGAGGGACTACGGGCCCTGCAGGAGACCGACCGACCCGGCTTTCGGGCCCTCGCCGACGCAGCCGACCTGAACCTGGCGGACGTCACCTCCACCGGAACCATCGTCTTTACAATCGGGCCTCGCATCAACGCCGCCGGGCGCATGGCCCACGCCTCCACGGCCGTCGAGCTCCTGCTGGCCGATTCGTACGCGGAGGCCGAGCCGCTGGCCGCGGAGCTCGAACAGCTCAACCGCGAGCGGCGCGACCTGGACGACGCCACCGAGGAGGCCGCCGTCGAGCAGGCCGAGCGCCACATTACCTCGCGCAGCCCGCACGCCCTCGTACTCTACGATCCGGACTGGCACCTCGGCGTCATCGGCATCGTGGCCTCCAGCATCGTGGAGCGCTTTCATAAGCCCACGATCCTGCTCACCCGAAACGGCGACGAGATCAAGGGCTCCGCCCGCTCGATCGAAGGGATCAACATCTACAACGCACTCTCGGACTGCGAGGACGTGCTCACCCAGTTCGGCGGACACGACCACGCGGCGGGCCTTTCACTGACAGAAGACCAGATCGAGGCCTTCCGCGACCGCTTCGACGCGGCGGTGGGCGAGCGCGTCACGCCTGAGCTCCTGCGGCCCTCCATCAAGGTCGATGCGGAAATCGACCTGCGCACGATTGGCACCATCGACGATCGCTTCTGGGCGGTGCTGCAACAGTTCGGGCCGTTCGGCCCGTCCAACCCAACGCCTGTCTTTCACGCCCGCAACCTGGCGGTGGCCGGCTCGCCCCGCACCGTGGGCCGCAGCGACAAGCACCTTAAGTTTAAGGTGCGCCCCCAGGACGCCCCCGACGCCCGCCCCTTCGATGTGATCGGGTTCGGCATGGGAGAAAAGCTCTCGGTGCTCCAGGAACACCAGCGCGGGGCGCGCCCGCTGGAACTGCTCTTCTCCCTGGAGGACAATACCTGGAACGGCCGCACCACCCTGCAGCTGAAGGCCCGCGACCTACGCCTCGAATCCGACTAGTGCCGTGTCAACCGTGATTCTTGCACAGAAAAACGCACCCTGTCATCCCGGGCGGAGCGAGGCATACTGCTTGGCAGCGCATTGCAAACACTGATTCCCGCAGTGGTGCAGGATTTCATACCGGTGGATGTGTCTGCCGTTTTATCGTTGCGGGCAGTCATATACGGCCTTGTTGTCGGGCTCATTGTAACACTGCTCTTTGTATGGCTTCCTTTGGCCGGCATTCGCGACATATCCCCGCTCGCCGCGATCCGCTCGTCTTATGAACCTGCGGCCGGCCGCAAAAC
>JAWOAQ010000175.1:0-4484 GCA_046498495.1 Salinibacter sp.
CTCCTGCTGGCCCTGGGAACCCTGCTGACAGCCCTGGCCAGCGTGATCAGGTACGGATATCTCAAGGTGGTGGGTGAATGATGAGTTTCAGCTATCCCTACCCCTCCGACCGCAATCCAGACCACGGAAGCGTGGTGGTCTGCGAAGACGATCCGGCCGGTGAGGACGGCGCGCCGGTGCGATTTTGTCGCGTTGGAGGAGGCGGTCATACCATGCCGTCCATCGAGCACGGGCTTCCGCGATGGGTCCGGCGCATGGTCGGCCCGCAAAATCGGGACGTAGAAGGGGCGCGCCTTGCCTGGGAGTTTCTTCGGTCCCAGCCCAAATAGCCGCTGTGCTGAGTGCGGCATAACCCCCAGTGCCGCCGACGACGGGCCGTGGTTAATTCTCAGCGATGGCGTCTCGGCTGCTGCTTTGGTAACTTTTCGCTGCTTCGCGGCAGAGTTTCAACGTTATGCTGCGGTGTGGTGGTTTTCGAAACCGCTTGAGGGGGCCGGTCGTCGTACTCTTGTCGTTGCTTGTTGCAACTAAATCTCCTTTCGCCATGACCCGGCTTCTGGAGAAGGCATTTGAGAAGGCCTCAGAGCTTTCGGAGGCGGAGCAGGATGACTTCGCAGAGTTCATTTTGGATGAGCTCGACTCCGAACGCCGATGGGAGCAAGCGTTTGAGGACTCACAGGACGAACTCGAACGCCTCGCTGATGAGGCGTTGGGCGAACACGAGGTTGGCAACTCTGAGGAACTGGACTCCAATCGCCTGTGAGGTCCCGAACCACTTCTCGCTTTTGGGACGCGTACGCTGAGCTTCCGGAGAGGATCAAACGCCGCGCTCGGAAAGCCTACGAGTTGTTTGAAGAAAACCCCCGGCATCCAAGTCTTCGGCTCAAGAAGGTGCACGCCGACCGACCGATCTACTCGGTTCGCATCACGCAAGACTATCGTGCGGTTGGTGTGCAGAAGGAAGAGTCCATCATCTGGTTCTGGATTGGCTCGCACGAGGACTATGACCGGTTGCTCGACCGGCTCTAGCAGCTCCAGCATAACCCTGCGCTAGAGGTGACGGAGGGCCGAGGTTGTCATCGATCGAGGTCTGTTAGACGGTTTCAACTTCGCTTGTCGAGAGTGACGACGCTGGCGAAGGGAAACTACGCCCCACACTGGCATCTCGGTCGGTCCAGGTTTACCGTAGCGTTTCCCTGCTCTCCGCACCTCAGCTCCCCCGTTATGACCCGTCGTCGTATGCCGGTGGCCAGTCGCCCAGGTCGTCGTAGCGGCGCAGGAGGCGCTTCTGTCGCGAGTCGTCGGGCATCTCCGTGCCGCCGATGAAGACGTGTTCGACGCTGGTGAGCGGCTCGAACGGGTCGCCCGACCACACGACGACGTTGGCTGTCTTGCCGGGCGTCAGCGAGCCGTGCGTGTCGGCCACGCCCAGCACCTCGGCCGGGGTGAGCGTGACGGCGCGGAGGGCGGCGTCCCGATCCAGCCCATAGCGCACGGCGTTGCCCGCTTCGAGGCGCAGGGTGCGGGC
This sequence comes from Salinibacter sp., assembly GCA_046498495.1. Lineage (GTDB taxonomy): Bacteria > Bacteroidota > Rhodothermia > Rhodothermales > Salinibacteraceae > Salinibacter. The sequence goes on from JAWOAQ010000175.1 coordinate 1,529, forward strand.
GTTGTGCGTGTCGAACGTGGAAATGGAAACTGGCACGCCCGCCGAGTCGAGTCGCGCGGCGTTGTCGAACCGGGTGCCGAGGCGGTCGAAGTCGGTCGGCAGGTTGTTGAGGGCCTTTACGATGACCGGTACGTCGGCCGCGGCCAGGCGGTCGGCGCGTTTCCAGGCTTCCTCGCCGCCCTCGATGCGCAGGTCGAGGTCGAATTCCTCCGCGATGCGCAATGCCGCGTCGATGTCGCTGGCCCGGGCGGCGCGCACCACGAGGGGCATTTCGCCATCGAGCAGGGCCGCCATCGCCTCCAGGTCGAGGCGCGACAGGGAGAGGTCGCGTGTGGCGCCGCGCTGGTAGTCCCCCTCGTGCTCGGCGTAGAACCGGGCGTCCTCGAGTGCTTCGCGCAGTCGCATGGCGAGGCCGCCGCGGGCCGCGCCCGTGGCCTCGGCCGCGCCGGGGGTGAAGGCCGCGTAGAGGGCCGCCCGGTCGTGCACGAGCATCTCGTCGATCGTCTCGCCGTGGAGGTCAATCACCGCGCCCTGGCCGGCCACGGCCCCGCCGGCGGGCGTCGAGGCGACCGTCGTGACGCCCCCGAGGCGGGTGACGGGAATCACGACGGAGTTCGGGTTGATGCCGTCCGTGACGCGGAAGGCCGCCCGGATGGCGTCGTCGGTGTCGAGGGCGTTGTCGCGGGTGTCGCCCACCGCGCTCACCTCGACGAGGCCGGTGGCGGTGGCCGCGTCCATGAGGCCGGGCGTCACCACCTGGCCCGACGCGTCGATCCGGCGAGCGTCGGAGGGAATGGACACCTCGTCCCGAGGGCCGACCGCGGCGATCGTGTCGTCCTGCAGGAGCACGACGCCGTCCTCAATCGTGGAGCTGTTCACGGGGTGGACGGTGCCGCCCACGAGGGCGGTGGATTGAGCGGCGACCGGGCCGGCCGTAATCAGCAGGAGCAGGACGAGAAGGAACGAGGGGCGAAGGGAGCGAGGCATGGCGAAATCGATCGGATCAAGAGGGCGGCAGGCGGAGACGGCGGACGGCATTAGCGGTCCTGGAGGGGGCCGCCGAGCTCAAAGTCGGAGCGCGGCTGGCGGTCGGGGTCGGTACGGTCGTAGACGAGGGCGCCGTCCATCCACACCCGCTGGGCCTTCGTGTACATGCTGAAGGGGTCGCCCGTCCAGAGCACCACGTCAGCGTTCTTGCCGGGCTCCAGCGTGCCCACGCGGTCCTGGAGGCCGAGGGCCCAGGCGGGGTTGGCGGTGACCCAGCGGAGGGCCTCATTGCGCGAGATGTCGAGCCCGGCCTCGCGCCCGGCCCGGAGGGCTTTGGCGGCCTCGTGGTGGAGGCGCTGGATTTCGAGGTCGTCGTCGGAGTGAACGATGGCGCGGGCGCCGGCCTCGTGCACGAGCGCCACGTTTTGCGGGATGCCGTCGAACGCCTCCATCTTAAAGCCCCACCAGTTCGACCACATGGAGGCCGAGATGTTGTTTTCCGCCAAGAGGTCGCGGACTTTATACCCCTCCACAGCGTGGTGGAAGGAGCGAATATCGACGTCAAACTCCTGGGCAATTTCGACAAACGTGGCCATGTCGTCGGCGCGGTAGCAGTGGACCTGCATCAGCATGTCGCCGCGCAGGACCTGGGCGAGGGTTCCCTGGCCCAGGTCGCGCGCCGGCGGCTCGCCCGACGGGTCGTTCAGCCAGTCGTCCCAGCTTTCGCGGTAGTCCTGGGCGTCGAGGAGGGTGCTGCGGAAGCCGGCGGCCGTCCCCATGCGCGTCGTGGGGAAGCCGCCGCCCCCCTTCGGGTTTTCGCCACAGGCGACCTTGAGGGTGCCGGGCGCGTCGGGGAACTTCATGTCCTGTGGCGTGCGACCGGGGAGGAGCTTGGCCGTAAAGCCGCGGCCCTCCACGATGTCGCCGCTGCCGGGGAGGAGGAGGGCGGTGGTGGTGCCGCCGGCCAGGGCGCGGGCGAACCCCGGACCCTGCGGCCACACGCCGTGCTCCATCCACAGCTCGGGCGTCGCCATGCCCACCTCGTTGTTGTCGAAGTGCGGGCCGACCGCCGGCGTGGCCGAGACGCCGAGGTGCGAGTGGCTGTCGATGAGGCCGGGCGTGACGTACATGTCGCTGCCGTCCACCACCTGCGCGTCGTCGGGGACGGGGAGGTCGGTGCCAAGCGTGTCGATCTCGCGGTCGCGCATCAGCAGGTCGCCATTCTCAATCGTCTCGCCCGCCGCCGTCATGATGGTTGCGTTCTGGATCAGGGTGGGCGTGGCGGACAGCGGCTCGTAGGTCGACTCGAAGGCATCGTTGTAGGCGCCCTCGCGCATGTTCTCGAGGGTGGCCTCGTCGTACTCGGACGCGGACTGCTCGGACGACGAGGTGGTCGAGCCGGTGCTGGCACAGCCGGTGAGGAGCACGAGGGCGAGGAGGCAGGCGAAGCGGGACGACGCAGGCATGGGGACGGCGGGTGGTGGTCGATGCGACGGGGCCGACGCTCGGGGAACGGAGCCGAGCCTCCCCAACGTACCACCGAGCCCGCAGCGACGCAACAGCGCCCACGCTCAGGCCCACGCTCCCCTCGTTATGCGCGACCCGAATGCTGGATCGGAAAGCGGGGAGCGTCAGGCGGCGTCTGCGTTTGTGACGACGGGGCTGGTGTTCGAATCTGCCCTGGGCGTGTGTGGGTGGGCTCTGGGGGCGTGGCGCGGCATCGACTGGACGGTACTCCTGCAGGCCCGGCCGGAGGCGGTTCTGTGGGGCGTGGGGGGCGGGCTCGCCCTGGTGGGACTCCACCTCGGGCTTCTGCTGCCCGGCGGAGCGCGCAACCCGTTGTATCGCACGATCTATCGGCCGCTCGTTCGCATGCTCCGCCCTCACATACGGGGCGTGCGGACGACGAGCCTTGTGCTCCTGGCGCTCGCATCGGGGATGGGAGAAGAGATGCTTTTTCGGGGCTGGC
>JAWOAQ010000011.1:0-12869 GCA_046498495.1 Salinibacter sp.
CGTCCCCCCGAGACGCTTTCCGGGCAGGCCAGGCAGCGGCTCCAAAACCTTACCGCCGACGCATCGAAGGCTGCGAAGCGTCTTCAAAAAGATTGGGGCGATCGGGCCGCCACCCGCGGGCGGGACCTCCGGGAACGGGCCGCCGCTGTTGGAAATGAGCTCATGACGGACGCCCAAACTGCGGGCGAGACCCTGCGGAAGGAGGCTACGTCGGCCACCGAACGCGCCCAGCGGGCGGGCGAAGAGGCCGGGACCGCACTGCGCGACACCGCTGAGAAAACGGTGCAACGAGTGCGAGAAGCCGGCGAGTCCGCAGCGTCCGAAGCAGAAGATGTTGTTGACACGCAGCTGGAGGCCCTCTCGGATACGGCTGGGACGACGGTAGACGACGAGGAGGACGCATCGACGACGGCCCTCTGGCTCACGGTTGGTGGAATTGTTGCTGGGGGGTACCTCGCCACCAAGCTCCGCCAGTGGTGTTAAGGCACCCGTTGTGACGGGCATATGTCAGGATTTTACACGTTTTGCGCGTGCTCTTCTGCCGTCGCCCCGGTTCATTGGTCTTGTCTTCTGATTTTCTCCGACGCTCCCTGTTTCGTGAGCATACTTGCCGTTGGCACCGTCGCGTTCGACTCCATTGAAACCCCCTTCGCTTCCGCCGAGCGGGTGCTGGGGGGAAGCGCATCCTACATCACCCTTGCCGCCCGGTATTTTACGGACGACGTCCGGCTGGTGGGAGTCGTGGGGCGCGACTTCCCCGACCGCTACCGGAAGGTGTTGCACGATGGCGGGGTTGACCTGCAGGGCCTTGAGGTCCGTGAATCCGAAAAGACCTTCTTTTGGCGCGCACGGTATAAATATGATATGAACGAGCGAGACACGCTCGAGACCCAACTCAACGCGCTGGAGTCGTTCGACCCCACGATACCGGAGGCGTATGTGGATAGCGACATCGTGTGCCTGGGCAATCTTGATCCAAAGGTGCAGCGACAGGTGCTTCGTCAGCTGGAGGCGCCTGAGTACGTGATCGCCGACACAATGAACTTCTGGATTGAAAACACGCCCGACAGCCTCCGCAAGACCCTGCGCCGCGTCGATTGCTTTGTGATTAATGACGCAGAGGCGCGGGAACTGGCCGACGAGCCCAACTTGGTCCGGGCAGCCGATCAGATTCGCGACATGGGGCCGGATACCCTAATCATCAAAAAGGGGGAGCACGGGGCGCTCCTTTTCACGGAGAACTCCGTGTTCAGCGCGCCGGCCTACCCCCTGGAAGACATTCAAGACCCCACCGGGGCGGGAGATGCCTTTGCGGGCGGCTTTGCGGGACATCTTCTCCGGGCCGAATCGACCAATTCTGAGACGCTCCGTCGCGCCGTGGTGTACGGCAGTGTGATGGCGTCTTACGTGGTCGAAGCCTTTGGCCCCAACCGGTTGCTTGATCTCGGCCCCATCGACATTGGGGAGCGGGCGCAGGCCTTCCGCGAACTGGCCGCCATCCCCAAGCTCGTTCCCCTGGAAACGGAGCCCGTATGATCCTTGATCTTCTGGATTGGACCGCTGTTTGATGCCCACCTCCTCATCCGTGCCGAACGACACCACCGTGTCCTCATCGTCCTCGTCCGCGACCACCGGGTACGTCCGGCTGGTTAACGCCGTCTTTTACGGGCACCATGGTGTGATGCAGGAGGAGCATCGCATTGGGGGCCGGTACGAAGTGGACGTCAGCGTGGAGCTGGACTTCGAAGAGGCGGCCCGGCACGACGATCTAACGCGGACGGTCGACTACGAAACCGTCTACGACTTTATTCGACGTCTGGTCACCGAAAACGAGTTCTATCTCATCGAGAAACTTGCGTACCGCATTGCCCACACGGTGCTGGAGGAGTATCCGGACCTGGGGGGTGTAGAGGTGACGGTACGAAAGCCGAATCCGCCGGTCGGCGGCCCGTGCGATCGCGCCGAAGCCACCTATACGATTGAGGACCCAGACGCCCATTCGTGAGGGCGTTCGGGGCTAGGCAGCCGCACGGCGGCGATCATCGGGGGGAATGCGGTCGAGATCGCGCTCAGCCGTCAGGGTAGCGGTCCCGTTTTTTGCGTCCGCACGGACGACGTACGTGACAAGGAAATCGTACAGCAGAGTGTCCACATCGGTCGTCTCGGCCAGGTCATCAATGACACTTTGCACGGACTCGTCGTCGGGAAGGGCCTGCCGGTAATATTCGCGGTAGGCTAGGATCCGCTCCTTCTCCCGTTGCGCGTCGAGCTCGCTATGGAACTGCGTGCCGTACACCGGAGCGCCCCGCAGCCGAAAGGCCTGATTGGACTGCTCGTTCCGGGCCAGCTCAATGGCCCCCGGCGGAAGGTCAACCACCCGATCGTGGTGGCCCATGTTCGCCTTGAACCGGTCGGAAAATCGGCGAAATAGCGGGTCGGCTGCCCCCGCGTCCGTGAGCCCCACCCAGCGACAGCCCAGCTCCGCCCGATCGGGGTCATGCTCAACCCGTCCGCCCAGGGCCCGTGCGATGATTTGGTGCCCCCAGCAGGAGCCAAAGGTGGGAAGGCCTGCTTCCACGCCCTCGTTAATGAGGGCCAGCAAGCCCTCCATCCACGGATACTCGCGGGTGGCGGAATACTTTCCAGCCCCACCGATGAGGACGACATCAACCTCTGAGAGCACGGCCGGATCGGGCACATCGCCCCGGGCCACGTTCAGAATGAGAAACTGACTGGGGGGAAGCCGGCACCGCTCGAAGAAGCATTCTTGCTCCTGTTGCTCCATGTCTGGGGCACTCCGGGCCTGCACCAGGAGCAAACGGGGCTGAGCAGCGGTCAGAGGGGAGCGCACCATGAGGGGAGGATGGAGAACAGATGTCTCGATGTTCAAATAAGGGATGCCTTTTTTAATACGTGCAGGGGCCCCAAAAGTTGAATTCAGGTGAATGAGTGGGGGCCGTGGACGACTCCCAGAGGGCAAAATCAGAGGGCAAAATGTTAGCTCGACCCGTGATCCTGGAGCAGATCTTGGAAAGTAGAGCGGAGGCATTCGTAGAAGGAGCGGAGGGGGAGGCCCACCACGGTGTAGTAGTCGCCGGAAATGCCGCGCACAAAGAGCGGCGCCGTGTGGTCTTGGATGCCGTAGCCGCCGGCCTTATCCATCGGCGAACGGGTGTCCACGTACGCCTCGATTTCCTGATTTGAGAGAGGAGCGAAAGAGACCGTCGTTGTGCTTGTCTGTGCGACGTGCCGGTCGGAGGCGGCGTGCTGGAGGGCAAATCCAGTGTGCACCTCGTGTGTTGTGCCACTCAGGCGGCGCAGCATGCGGCGGGCATGGGCGGGTGAGGTGGGTTTTTCGAGCACGTCGCCGTCGTGCGCCACCACGGTATCGGCGGCCAAGACCAGCGCCGTGGGGGTCCGTTCGGCGATGGGGGTTGCCTTGCGGGACGCGAGATGCTGGACCATGACGTCGGGCGGGCGGGTGCCGTCCACGGACTCGTCGGCGGGGCTTACTTCGACGCTGAACTGAATCTGGAGTTGTTCGAGCAGAGCGCGCCGGCGGGGGGATGCTGAAGCCAGAAGGAAGGGGCATGTAAACTGCAGCGGAAAAGCCATGGGGCGTAGGCACACAGGGGTGGTTTTGAAAAACAGATCGACGGTGCGTCCCGGCTTCTGACGGCTGTGCAAGGTTTGACACGGGTTGTCGGGGCACCTACTTTAGGGGCGCTGTTCAATGCGCACCGGTTCCAGAGCACATGACGGTCCTCTCGGTTTGTAATCACAAAGGAGGGACAGGAAAGACCACAACAGCCATCCATCTGGCCGCCTCACTGGGGCTGGCCGGGTGGCGTACGCTGGTTATTGATCTGGATCCGCAGGGGTTTCTCTCCCGAACAATGGGGGTCGAGGCTCCGGCGCCGGAGGCGTCGGTGGCGGCCCTGTTCGATCCGGATGGGGATCTTGAGGCCCTGCCGTTTCGCGAGCGCAGCGGCTTCGATCTGGTGCCTTCCTCCAGCACGCTTACGAAGCGGATGCGGGACCTGAACAAGCCGACGGACGTGCTGTGGGTGCGGGAAGCGATTCAACGGGCGGATTTGGACCACGAGATCGTTCTGTTCGACACAGCCGCGGCCGTTACGGTGTATAGCCTAAATGCCCTGGTGGCGAGCCAGCACGTAGTGGTCCCGGTGCTTCCCGAGTACCAGTCGGTTGTGGGGGCAGAGCAGACGTTCCAGACCGTGGATCTGGTGCAGAACAAACTCAATCCGCTCCTGAGGTCCCGCTGGTTTTTATTGACGCAGGTGGATGGGCGAAAGCGAATCCACCGGACCTACCAGCAATACCTCCGCGAGAAGTACGACGCCGCCGTGCTGGACACAGTCATCCGAACGAGCACCGCACTGGCCGAGTCGCGAGAGGGGGGGACGACGGTGTTCGACCACGATCCACGGGCGCGAGGGGCTCGCGACTACGCCAATGCGGCCGATGAGCTTGTGCGGCGCATCCGAGAGGCGAACGAGCACGACGGGATGACACCCCGCGCAACGCCCGGCAACGTGCCGCTGCCGAATGACGTCCTCAATTCGTAGACGCTTCTTCGTTCCATGGCGCCTCCGATGTCTCTCCGGCGCGTCCTTGTTCTGGGTGCGCTGCTCCTTGGCACGGGTGCGCTGCTGTACGGGCTGTCGGTGCGGGTGGGGGGACTGCCGCCGCTGGGCTCGCTTCTGGACCCGGCGGACGGCCTCTACCGGACGGCCCGCACGGCGCCCCCGACGGCGGACACGACGCGAGTCGCCCTTCCCGGCCTGGACTCGTCCGTCACCATCCTCCGGGACCAGCGGCACGTCCCGCACATTTTCGCGTCGTCGGACCGGGCCGCCACCATGGCCCTCGGGTATGTCGTTGCGCAAGACCGTCTGTTCCAGCTCGACTTCTTGCCGCGTGTGGCCTCCGGTCGGCTCTCCGAGGCCGTCGGGGCCCAGGCCATACCAACGGATCGATTTCTGCGTCGGACGGGCATGGAGTGGGGGGCGCAAAAAAACCTGGCGCGCATCCGGGACGCTGATGGCATCGAACACGACGCCCTGCGATGGTACAGCCGGGGCGTGAATGCCTACCTCCAGACGCTTTCCCCTGCGGATCTCCCCCTGGAGTTTCGATTGCTGGGCTATCGCCCCGATCGGTTCTCCCCGATCCAGGGGCTCCGGCTGCTCCAGTATATGACGTTTGATCTCACGTACGAATCAGACGACCCGGCGTATTCCCGGCTCCGTCGGCGGCTTTCGACCGCCGACTACGAGCGCCTCTACCCGGAGCGCCCCCCGGGCCTGTTCGACCCGAGCATTCCGCCCTCCGCACAACTCGAAGCGTCATCGGCCTCCGCGGCTGCGGGACCGGAGAGGGACGTACCCACGGACTCGGCGCGGGGGGCGTGGGAAGAGGAGCTACAGGCGCTGGGCGGTCACGCCGACGCCCTTCGTCCGTCCCCGACAAATGGCTCCAATCAATGGGCGGTGCGCGATGGAAAATCAGCGACGGACGGACCGCTGCTGGCCGGCGACATGCACCTGTCGCTGTCGCTCCCGTCCATCTGGTACGAGGCCCATCTTGTCACGCCTACGACGAATGCCTACGGCCTCACAATTCCCGGCGCGCCCGTTTTAATTCAGGCCTTTACCCGAACCGTCGGCTGGACGCTTACCAACACCGGGGCCGACCAGATCGACCATTACGCCCTCCCACTCGACTCGAGCCGCACCCGCTACCGATTCGAAGGCGAGTGGCACGCGTTACGCCGGGAGATCGACACGATCGATGTGAATCATGGCGCTCCGGTGCTTGATACGCTCTATTACGCCCGGCAGGGCCCGGTCCATTTCTCGGACACTGGCGGAGAGACGGCCATCGCCGAACAGTGGGTGGGCCACAAGTCCTCCCGCACCCTGCGTGCCCTCTGGACAATGAATCGTGCACCGGACGTGGCGGCGGTGACTGAGGCGCTCCGCGACTGGGATACGCCCATGCAAACCGTGTTGTACGCAGGCAGAGGCGACACCATCGCCATCCGGGCGGCGGGGCACCTCCCTGTCCGGCGGTCGGGGGACGGGCGGGGGCTGCTCGATGGGACATCGGCCGAGCACGGCTGGGACGGGCGCGTTCCGTTTGATTCACTTCCGGCGGCGCAAAACCCCGCCCAAGGCTACCTCGCCTCCGCCAACCAGGCCCCGACGGGCTCGGACTATCCGTACTATCTGGGGCACGACTGGGGCGATGGGTACCGCTCGCTCCGCATCAACGACCTGCTCCGCGCCCGGTCGGCCCACGATGTAGACGACTTCAAAGACTACCAGACCGACGTTCAGGTACAGCAGCATGAGGTGTTTGCCCCGCTCCTGAAAGGCCTCACAGGGCTGTCCGCTCGTGCCGACACGCTCCGTCACATGCTTCAGGACTGGGACGGGGCGGCGACGGTTGATCCGGCCGGCCCGCTTGTGATGGACGCCTTCCTGTCGGCGCTCCGTCGTCTGGCATGGGATGAGCCGATGTTCGCGGCCCACCCCAAGCCGAAAGATGCAGTTCTCATGGATCTGCTGCAGGAGTCCCCCCGGGCCCGGTGGCTCGATATTCAAGGGACCGACCAGCGCGAGACGGGCACAGAGCTTGTGGCGGCTGCCCTGGAGACGGCCGCCGACACAATGGCGGCCCGGTACGGCTGGACGCCAGGGGCCTGGCGATGGGGGGATCACCACCATCTCCGCCTGAACCACCTGACCGACAGCGATGCGCTAGGGGCCGTTGGGCGGGGGCCGTTCGAGATGCCCGGCTTTGAGGCCACCTTGTGGCCCGGCCGTGGCTACACCGTCACGCACAGCGCCAGCCAGCGCGTGATTATCGACTTCTCCACCTCGCCCCCCACAGGATTCGGAGTGTACCCCGGTGGGCAATCCGGCCGGCCGCTCGCCGGGGCCCCGTACGATGCCTTTGTCCCGGCGTACCTAAACGGCGAGTATTTCCAATTCCGAACGCCGGCATCCCCGGCCGATCTGCCATCTGGGGCCCGGCGGGCAAAACTCGTTCTGACCCCCGAGTAAGGAAGGACCGTCGCATGCAAGCGGCGAAACAGCATTAGGAGGATCCCAGGCGTCGGCGGAGGTCTTCGTCCGACCAGTTGTAGAAGTGCCGATCTGTCGACCGAAGGGCGTCCACACACGCGTCGTAGGCGCGGCGCGCCTCTACTGCGTCCGCCGTGCCGGACTCGGAATGGGCTTCGAGCCAGGCGCTCAAATCCTGGAGGGCCCGTGGCGAATGTGTGTCCAGGGCCCCCTCGTCCCTCAGGATTCGCATCTTCCGCTCCTCCTGAACGATGGAGTACACCATGGCCCACGTCGAGGTGCCAAAAAAGACGACGATGCTAAACAGCATCATCGCCCACACGTCGAGGGGAAGTCCAAGCATCACGTTTATGCGTCGGTCGATTGGTCGGCGAGAAGGGAGCGGCGGGCCTCCACATACGACATCACGGCGTAGCCGAAGAGGGGAAATGTGACGAAGACAACGACTCCTCCAATCATCTGCGCCGAGCCGAAGTTGGTCCAGGCGTAGTACACGACGATGAGAAGCATCACCGCGGGGATGACGTACTTGATCGCCGGATTCCAGAGGGGGCCGACGTAAATGCCGGCGTTCCGGTTGACCTCCAGCACGCGGAGCTTCTCGGGCGTGAGCGACCATCCGATCATCCCGATGATGGCCAGCGCCGCCAGGGGAAGGCCGAAGTTGCCAAACACAAAGTCCAGGAAGTTCAGAACCGTTCCGGAGTACGCGCTCGCCAGCCCCGCCAGCCAGATCAGGCCGCAAACGATGAACACGGTTTGCTCTCGGCTCCACGAGGTTTCCTCATTCAGGGTGGTGACGCTGACTTCGGTAATCAGGATGCCGGACGTAAACGTGGCCAGGAAGAAGCCAACGAAAAATAGAAGCGCCCAGACCCCGCCGCCCACCATCTGCGGAAAGACCTGGGGAAGCGAAACGAAGGTGAGCTCGCTTCCGGAGGCGGGATCCACCCCGAAGGCAAAGACGATGGGGAAGATGGCGAAGGCGGCAAGAAGGCCGACGCTGGAGTTCCCGAGCACCGTAAATACACCGCCCCCGATCGGAATGTCGTCGTACTCAGGCAAGTAGCTTCCAATGGTAAGGGCAATGCCCCACCCGAGGCCCGTGGAGAAGAGCGCCTGCCCGAGGGCGGTCACCCAGGTTTCTCCGCGCAGGAGCGCGCCCCAGTCGATGTCGAACGTAAAAATGAGCCCCTCGGCCGCACCCGGCAACGTGAGGGCGCGGACGGTGATGGCGAGAAGGGCCAGAATAAGGCCGGGCACCGCGTAGACCACCAGCCGCTCAATTCCTTGTCGAATTCCAAAGTAGAGCACCCCCGCGACCATCGCCATCACGAGGGTGTGCATGCCCAAATTGAGGGCAACGCTATTCTGGAAGGCCTGCCAAAATGCTTCTGGGGCAAAGCCGGGTTGAGAGAACGTAAAGAGGAGGGAATGGCCGGCGTAATACAGCGTCCATCCGATGACGGGGGCGTAGTAGGACATTAGGACCGCGTTGACGAGGAGCACCACCACGCCGAGGCCGAGGAGGGCATCCGAGTCTGTGATCTTCCGAAAGGTCCCGATGACACCGCGCCGCGCGTGTCGCCCCAGGGCAACTTCGCCGATGAGCCCAGGAATGGCCAGGAGAAGCAGCAGGGCAAGGTACGCCAGGATGAAAGCCCCACCGCCCTGCTCGCCGGCGATGTAGGGAAAGCGCCAGATATTGCCGGCCCCCACCATGGCTCCGAGCATGGCCATCAAGAAGCCAAAGCGAGAGCCCCACTGGGCGCGGGACAGCTCTACGTTCGTCTCAGACATGTTAAGCGTTTGGTCGCGCGACTCAATTTCACCGAATCGGTCCTAAAGTAGGGAGCCTATGGTACAATTCCGAATCAACGATCCGAATCAAATGTCAGAGCGGTCCATGCGAGGCCTCGCCGAACTTCTGGGCCGGTCTCGTCTTTGTTTCGGGTGTGCACAATCCTCGCTCTCCCAACCCCCCGCTTCGCCATCGACAACCGAAACAGCCCCCCCGTTGATGCCCGCCTGAACGCCCTCGCAGATGTAGCCGCCCGCTGGCGCGATCCGGAGTACGGACCGCGGGCGGATGCCGTAGACGCCACGCTGGCAGCCCCCAACCGCTGGACGGAGGAGGCACTGGCCCATGTCCTCAACCGGCGGATGCAGTCCATTACGGTCCCGGCGCTGGAGCAGTGGCTGGGGACGGAGCAGGCGGCCCGCACTCAGACCGTTGTTGTGAGACTCGGGACCGCCGGGCCCCTCGACGGATTTCGAATGATCCTCGCAGCGTGGGGGCGTGGCCACCCCACAATCGGGGTGCGGCCGGAGGCCTCTCCGGCGCTAGTCCCCGCTTTTGCGGAGGACCTGGCGGGGGACCTTCCGGCCCTCGACGTCACTTTTGCGGACGGGGACGAGGCGCTCGCGGACGCGGACCTTGTGCTCGCACGGCCCGAGTCACACGACGAGTACGAGGCGATTCGGACGACTTGCGAGCGGCACGGCATTCCCGCGTCGCGGCGACTCCTCCAGGGGCCTATGTACAGCGTGGGATGGATCGACGGGCACGAGACGGACGACGAGCGGGAACGGCTCGCTGAAGACATGCTGCTCCTCGACGGGACGGGACGCCGGCGACTGGCCATTCTGTGGGCCCCAAAAGGGCTGGCCCCGGACGCGTACCTGGAGTCGATGGCCCACTTCCGCGGCCTGTACCCGGCCCACGACGACACCCCGGGCACCTTGCAAATGCAACAGGCCTTCCTGGAAGCCCAGGACCAGTCGCACGCCTACGCCGAAGACCTTCAGTTCTTGGTTAGCCGTGGTGCCCCCTCTCCGCAAACGTCCGCCCATATTCGCTGGGTAGAGTACGACGAGATCGACGAGATGGAGCACTGGCTTTCCGAACAGGGGGAGGAGATCTACGCCCTCATCGCCCGCCAGCACATCCACGACCAGGTGCACCCGGACCGTGCCCTTCGTTCGCCGAGCGGCGTGCATGTCCCTCCGCTCCACGATCCAGAGGGCCAGGCCATTGCCCAGTTCCTAGAGGCAGCAGGTTAGCGGTCGGCATCCAGGTAATCCCCAAGCGCCGTTTTGATCTGTGCCTGCACATCCGGCCAGGCGACCTCCGATTCCTTCGAGACGGTTACGAACGTGGGCGTAACAAACACGTCCTCGACGCCGTCGATTGAGAAGAGGCGGCGGGCCAGCGGGTGGGCCTCGGCCTCGGTGGCGGAGGAAAAGGCCGACACGCCCTCGTCCTGGAACGACCCTTCGGGGGTCGTAAACTTGAGGCTATTTGGATTGGGCGTGGGTTCGGATTGGATTGTCGCCATAGCAGAGAACAGGACCCTCGAAGAACGTACGTGGATCTCACGAACGACCCGTGGCGGTACGGGTTCAATGGATCCGGTGGACGCCGAATTCACTTGCGTCTGGCCTGCCCTGTGTTGTTTTTGTTCAGGTCCATCTCCTCTGGTCCATTCACCCCCCACAGTCGCATGGAGACGCTCCAGAACCGATCGTCTGGGACCAATTCACAGCCCCCCGACCGGGCCCCCGACGGGCCCTTGGGGCGAATTGCGGGGCATACCCAGGGGTTGGTCGAAGACTTGCGGGAATGGATTGATCTACGCATTGACCTGGCAATCCTGGAACTTGAGGAAAAGGTCGATGACCTCCGCAACGAAATTGCCCTGGGACTTACGCTTGCCTTCTTTGGGCTCTTTGCGGTTCTTTTCGTACTGACCACCGTTGCTCTGGGAATTGGATGGCTACTGGGCCATCCCTTTTGGGGCTTCCTGGCGGTCTCTACGGCCCTGGTCCTCATTGTGGGGACACTCTATACGGCTCGCCCCGCCCTCGTCCCTCCCTCCGAGTTGTTCGAACGGATTCGAGGCAACCGCGACCCAGAGGAGACATCGCCCCAAGAGGCGCAGTCCCCGAGATCTTCTGAGACGACCGCCTCCGAGTAGCCGTCCCCTGTTCGTTTTGTCATAGTCCCCGCATGCCTATGGAGTCGCAGTCGAAGAAAGAAGAGGTCGAAGCCCAGCTTCGTCAAACAGCCGATGCCATGTCCGGCCGTCTGTCGTCCATCCAGGACGAGGTCGAATCGACCGGGGCACGTGTGCGGCGGTGGGTTGCAAACAACCCGCTCAAGAGCGTCGGAGGGATGCTCGCGGCCGGTCTTGCGGTCGGGGTGCTCTTCGGAGGGGGCGGTCGCTCCCGTCGTCGCCGTCGCCACCGCGAGCTGGTCGAAAAATACCTTGACGCCCTTCGTTCCGAGGTCGAAACCTCGGTGGAGCAGGGGGAGGAGCCGGGCCCGGCCCTCGAGAAAGCCCTCCGCGATCGGGTGCCGCTGGTTGTGTACTCCGAGGGGAGCAATGGCACATCCGGGGGCGGCCTGAAAGGGCTCTTTGGGGATAGTGCCCGCGTTCTCCTCCGCACCGGACTCAGCCTTCTGGCGCGAGACGTGGTCGAGGGGTTCCTGTCGGACGCGGAGATTGACGACCTCGTTGATAGCGAGGCCCTCTAGCCGGAGCGCGCCAACCCACACACGTCTGTATCTCAATCCCTTTTTGTTCTATGCGACTTGTGCTTTTTGGCCCGCCCGGGGCCGGAAAAGGAACGCAGGCCGAGCTCCTGGAGGAGCGACGCGGCCTCGTCCAAATTGCGACGGGAAACATCATCCGGAAGGCCCTCAAAGACGAGACGCCCCTCGGGAAGAAGGCCAAATCCTACGTGGAGGCCGGAGAGCTTGTCCCGGATGAACTGGTTCGTGATCTGGCCGAGAATGCGATCTCGGACGAGGAATGTGACGACTTTGTGCTCGACGGGTATCCTCGCACCAACCAGCAGGCCGAGTGGCTTACCGAATTTCTGCAAGCGGAAACCGCTCCGCTCGATGGGGTGATCAGCCTTTCTGTGCCCGACGATGTGATCGTGCGTCGCCTTTCGCGCCGCCGCGTTCATACGGAGACGGGAGAGACCTACCACCTGGATCACGATCCGCCGCCCGACGACGTGGACCCGGAGAACATTGTTCAACGGGACGACGATCGCCCGGAAACGGTCCGCAATCGCCTGTCGGTGTACCGGGAGGAGACGGAGCCACTGGAGGCGTACTACGATCAGCGCGACCTGCTGGTGCGGGTCGACGGTGTTGGGGGAATTCAGGAGGTGTACGGCCGGATTGAGGAGGTTCTGGACGCTCTTTCGGTGTCGGCCCGCTGATTCGCTCACTTCTTCTGATTGGTATGGCAGTGTCCCAGGAAGCTCCCCCGGCCCGCGTTTCGGCGCGCCGGCAGATGATTGACGACGCGCTCCTCGACCGAGTGGCCGATCACGCGCCGGATGTCCTTCAGGCCCCGGTTGCGTATGTGCTGCAGGGAGGAGGCAAGCGCGTGCGCCCCACGCTCCTCCTTCTGGTGGCCGAGGCCTACGGCGCCCCGGTCGAGCGTGCCCTCCCTGCCGCGCTGGCCGTGGAGGTGTTTCACAACTTCACCCTCGTCCACGACGACATCATGGACGAGGCGGAGGAGCGTCGCGCCCGTCCGACCGTGCACGAGCGCTGGAACGTAGGCACGGCCATCCTTACGGGCGACCTCCTCATGGGCCTCTCCTATGAGCTCTTGGGCGAGGTGGACGGCGCGGAAGCCGACGCGCTGTACCAGGTGTATCATCCGATGGTCGAGCAGCTTTGTCGCGGCCAGGCCCTTGACGCCTCCTTCGAGGCCCAGAACGCCGTT
Organism: Salinibacter sp.; assembly: GCA_046498495.1. GTDB lineage: Bacteria > Bacteroidota > Rhodothermia > Rhodothermales > Salinibacteraceae > Salinibacter. The sequence goes on from JAWOAQ010000011.1 coordinate 12,863, forward strand.
TCCGTTG
>JAWOAQ010000044.1:0-5955 GCA_046498495.1 Salinibacter sp.
GACCGCATAGGGAGCATTGGGCGGGTCCCCTTCACTGCTCGTGCCCCAATCCTGATCACTCGCCACGCTGTAGGCCGTCATCGGCGCCAGCTGGTCGTCCGAAAAGTCGACCGACGCGAGATTCACAACGGGCTCGAGGTCCTCCGTTTCCAGACCTAGAAGCTGATATCCCGTGTTGTCGTCCGGATCCCCAAAGTCATTAAACTGGCCGAGGACGCCCTGGAAGTTCGCCTGATCCGGAATGTCTTCCCCCTCCAGTTCCGAGCCGCCCGGGATGCGGAGGGTCGATTCGCCCGAACTGTTGCTGATTGTGTAGTTCGTGCCGGCCTGGAACTGCTGATCGCCGTCGTCGTCGATGGCGAAGTTTTCGACGCGAATCAGCCCGCTCTCGTACTCCTCCCCGTTGTCGGTCACCTCGCCGAGCGAAATCGTGTCCGGGGCGGGCAGTGTGTTGCCTGACGACAGCACCTCGGTGAGTCGTCCCTCGCTCACGTTCTCCAGCTGAAAGAGACCACTGAAGTAGGCCGTCGGCCCGTCGACGCGCACCTCGTCGCCCACCTCTGCGCCAAAGTCTCCGTCGAAGGCGTAGAGGGCGCCGCCGCTATCCTGCACGTACGCCCCATCCCCGTCGACCCGCGTCACGATGCCGTCGACAACCGCCCGGTCGCCCGTCGATCGGTCGCGCGCCTCCTGGGTCGTGAGCGGCTCGTCGTCCTCCTCCACCGTTAGGGTGAACGTGTCGTTTTCGCCCACGGACACGTCCGAGGTGTCGGCAGCCGACAGGGTCAACACCAGGGTCTCGTCCTCCTCCAGAAAGCCCGTACTGTCGATCGGCTCATCGACGATGTCGAACGAGATCAGCTGGCGCCCGTCGTTGGTGGTCGACTCGGGAAACGTAATCGTTGTGTCCGCCGGCAGGCCCCGGAAGTCGTCCTCGGCCGTGGCCGTGCTCTGGGACTCGTCGACCGTCACGTCGAGGCTGAACTCCTTAAATCCGGGGTCCATGGCGACGAGGTTGACGGTGTAGGAGCCGTCCGTCTCGCTCACAACGTCACTGCTCGTCTCCAGCTCGACCGACGTATTGTCGCCAAGATCACTCGGAGCGCCCCCCCCGCCACTATCACAGCCGGCGAGGACGAGACCGATCACGAGAACAGGAAGAAGCGCGTTGCAGAAGCGTCGCATAAATCGTTGTGCCTAATCAGTTAAAACGGGGCAATGTAATGGTCGAATCTCGGGGCGAACAGGAGCATGCCCCGCGGATGACCCGAGGGACTAACGTCCAACCACCCGGACATCATCCACCTGCCACTCCTCGGACGTACCACCGCCCGTTCCACTGGAGCGGTACTGGAACGCAACGTAGACCTCGTCGCCCTGAAACTCGCTGTCGGAAAGGTCAATCTCGCCCGACGACACGTATTCATAGCCCCCCTCCGAGAAGTTTTCGACGCGGTCCGTCACGTCGGTCCACGTGAAGTCCTCCGGATTGCCCGACCCATCGTAGTCGGTCGACACCTTCACCTGCAGGGCCTGATCAATGCCTTCGTCATCGAAGTTATTCGCATTGCGGAACGTGAGGGTCTCGTCCTCAAACTCGTTGAAGTTGAGCGCCGGGGTGACGAGCCAGGTGTTTGCAGCCTCACTGCCGCCGAAGCCGTTGGCGCCCGCATAGAAGTTGCCTTCAAAGCTGCCGACATCCCACCCATTTCCATTGGTGACGTTGATGGCTGTCATTGGGTCCAGCGCCTCATCCGAGAAGTCCTCCTCGAAGATTTCGATGGCGCCAATCGAGATCGTAAGCTGGTCCGCCTCCCCAATCGACGCGCCTTGAATATCCTGCATCACAAAGAGGCCGTCCTCCTGGGGCTCGTTCTCCTCCTCGTCCTGAATATCGAGTTCCAGGGTCTGCGTGTTGCCATCGGTCGCCGTATCCGGAAAAACGACCGTTCCCGCCACGATGCCGTTCCCCACAGCCGTGCTGTCCTGCAGGTTGAAGTCCGAGGGATCGGTACTGCTCGCCCCATCGGCGTAGAGCACCTCGGCTCGAACCTCGCGACCGGGCGGATTGCTGATCGTCACGTCGATCTCGACCGGGCTGTTCTCTTCAGTGATCGAGATGTTTTGCGTCGCAAACGACACGGTTGTCTCCCCTTCCCCCGGCGCATTCGGCGGCGTGCCGCTATCAAAGCCGTCGCACCCGACGAGGAAGGGAAAAACAGCGAGCGTCAGCACAGCGAAGCGAAGCGGGGACGAAAGACTCATGGTAACGATCAATCTCGGCTATCGGAAAAAGTGAAAGACGGAGCGTCCAGGACGTCGGGCAGTGAGACCCGTTAAAAGGTGTATTTCACACCCAGGCGCAGGCGCCAGCGGGAGGGAATGTCTTGCACGAAGAACTCCTCTCCGTTGAGCCGATCCCGCGCCGTTTCCTCGTCAAAGCTCACGCGCGGCTTGCCCACGTCGTCCTCGCTCACGATGCGCCCGTTCATCTCGGTTCCTACGTCTTCCTCCGCAACGTACCCTTCAAAGCTCCAGGCCTGAATGTTGTTGAAGCTTGTGTTCCGGATGCGCCCCCAGCTGTCGTTGAGGAGGTTCAGGACGTTCACCACGTCGAGCGTAAAGCGAAGCTGCTGCCCCTCGAACGTCCGGATGGACTGCGCCAGGTGAAGGTCCAGAATGTTCTGCCAGGGGGCCCGGGCGGTATTCCGATCAATCACCGATCCGCGGGCCTCGTCGAGAGCGTCGTTCCCCTCAATGAAGGCGTTCATCAGGTCCCAGTTGTCGCTCTCCAGGAAGATGTCCGACTGGGTCTCCGGCACGTACACCAGGTCGTTTTCAGCCGCCCCATCGCCGGTGTCGCCATTGGCGTTTCCGTCGTAAATCCAGCTGAACGGCTCGCCCGACCGGCCTTCGTAGACGATCCCAATGGTCGTTCCGAAGCGCTTGGCGTAGTTGAGCGTGTAGTTCAGCGTCCCAAGAATACGGTGCCGGATCTCATAGTCGGCCGTTCCGACCCCGGCGTTGTTCACGTCCTTGTTTTCGTTGAACGTCCAGTTGGAAATGGCCCGACTCGAGGAGCCGTTGTTCACGCTGGTGGCCCGGTTGTAGGTGTAGGAAAGCGATCCCCCAATCCCTTCACCGACCTGACGCTGCAACTGCCCGGTGAGGCTGTACTGATAGCCCTTGTTCGTATTCTCCAACTGGATGGCGTTGGTAAATTGGTCGGACACCGGCCCCTCGTAGAGCGGACGGCCGTACTTCGACTCGCCAACCTGTTCCAGATTCAGATCGCTGAAGGTGATGTCGTTCAGCGAATTCGAGTAGATGCCCTCCATCGTCGCCACGAATCCAAGCGGCAGTTCTTGGTCCACCGCCAAGTTGGTCCGGAACGTCTGCGGGTACGTGAAGTCGTCCTCAATCAAATTGACCTCCGTCGTCTGCTCCGGCTCCAGCAGGGCGCTGCAGCGCTGGCTTCCTGGGTTTTCCTGACAGAATGGAGCATTTTGCGGCAGCGGCTGCTCTTGCGGGTTTTGGGAAATGCCGCCCTCCCGGTCCGGAATGAAGTTCTGGCTGGGGTCGTACTCGCAGGCCGGATCGCTGGCGGGATCGCTGGAGTTGCGGCATGCCTCGGGATCCTGCGTGTAATCGGTGCCGCTAAACCCGGCGGCGAGGCGGTTGATGTCCGCCCCTGTGTTGCTGTACTGGTTCGAGACCCACACGTACGGCGGATCGCCGCTAAAAATGCCGATGCCACCACGCACCTGCGTCGACAGACCATCGCCCAGCAGGTCCTGATCATAGTTGAACCCAAGACGCGGCGACCATAGCGGATTTCCACTTGCCACATCGCTGGTACTCCGCCCGTATGCCTCGTAAGCTGTCCGGTTGAATGTAGGCTCGTCGGGAAGAACCGGCACGTCCAGGCGCAATCCGAGGGTCAACTTCAGCGATGACAGCACCTGCCACTCGTCCTGCACGTAGCCGCCAAACTGAAAGGCCGAGAACTCAGCGGCCGGTGCGTCGGTCCCCGCCGCTGCGGTCGGATAGCTGTAGAGGTACTGGAGCGGCTGTCCATTTTGAAGGGCCTGTTGCACCGACACCTCGTCACCAGCCGGTGTCTCGAACGCATCAAATGTGTACGAGCCGTAGTAGTCCTGAATGAACAGGTTGTAGAACTGGTAGAGCTTGTTGCTTGTCCCCACCGTCAGCGAGTGGTCGCCGATCTCGTACGTGAAGTTGTCGGTGAACTCGTAGAGATCCTGATCCAACTGATTGGCCTGGTTAAACCGCCCGATTCCAGCAAAGAGCGCGCGGCTGCCCCCCAGGGTGACCTCCATCTCCGGGAAGGCTGCGTCCTGCACGTTGCGCTCGTCCCGAATTCGGGTGTACACGAAGCGGGCCTCGTTGAACATGTTGTCCCCGATCGTGCTGTTCAGCGTCGCCGTCGCCGAGTTCTGAAGACTCTCGAAGACGTACTGCCGATTGGCGTAGCTGTAGTCATCGGGATTCCGCGCGATGCCGGCGTCGTCCGCCGCGCCCACGTAGTTGTTGCGCACCGTCAGTCGATGATTGTCGCTGATGTTCCAGTCCAGCTTCACCAGTAGCTTCTCATTGTCCTCCCGCTGGGTGAGGGGCGAGAAGCCGCCCGGCTCGTAGTTGTAAAGGCCATTCTCATCCCGGAAAATGTCCTGAACCTCCTCCACTGTCGAGACCGGCGTCCGAAAAATATTGGTTCCGTCCAGGTCCGCCCCCACCCGGGTGTCGAGTGGAGAGCTTTCCCGCTTCAATTCCCCAGAGACGAAGAAGAACAGCTCGTCCTCGATGATGGGCCCGCCCAGCGTTCCGGTGTAGAAAGCCTGGTTAAATTCGCCCGTCCCCACCCCGTCGAGATCCCCGGTAAAGGCTTCCGTCCCGCCCTTAAATCGGAGCGACCCCTCAAACTCGTTGCTCCCACTTTTCGTGATGGCGTTGACCTGGCCGCCCGTAAAGCCGCTCGACGTCACGTCGTAGGGCGAAATGTTGATGTTGAACTCCTGAATGGCGTCCAAACTAATGGGCTCGGCCCCGGCCTGACTGCCCGGCACCGCATCGCCGAGCCCAAAGACATCGTCGAGCGTTGCCCCATCGATCTGAATGCTATTGTACCGGCTGTTGGCCCCGGCGAGGCTCCCGTCGCCCTGTGCCTGCGGCACCAGGCGCGTAAAGTCGGTGAGGCTCCGCCCAATCGTGGGAAGTTCGTCGATTTCCTGCGACGATACGTTGGTCGCAGCCCCCGTGCGATCCTCGTCAATCACGTCCCCAGAGCGCTTGCCGATGACCTGCACCTCTTCCATTTCGGCCGTTTGCTGCTGGAGGGTGAACTCGAACTCTTGCGTTTCGTCCAGCTCCAGATTGACGTCCTCGCGCCGAATGGTCTGGTATCCGACAAACGAGACCCTGATGGTGTACGGCCCCCCGACACGCATACCGCGAACGCTAAATCGGCCCCTCGAATTTGTGGCCTCCCCGTACCGCGTGCCCGTCGGCTCGTGTACGGCCTGAACGTTCACGCCCGGGAGCGGCTCTCCATTCTCCGCATCGACGACAGTGCCAGAAATGGAGGCTGTGGTCCCCTGTGCCTGAACTGTTTCCAAGGGCACCCCAAGCAAGACAGTTGCAGCAAGGAAAACAAACAATGACCAGCGTGTCATAGCAATGTGCACAGTCAGTCCGGGCAATGTGAGAAGAGGTTGGATCAGCGGCCCGCACCCGAAACGATAGAACGTACGGGGATGCCGCCGCCACAGGATGCAATAAAGAACGTAGGAATTACGTCAAAGAGAAGACAGGGGATCTTCTACACTGACCATGAAAGTGTGATTGGTTTTCTGGGGAACGTCTCTTGTTTACTCACCCGAGGCAACGGGCCGGAGTTGAAGTGTGAACACGTCGCGCTGCTCGTTGGTGATGCGG
>JAWOAQ010000112.1:0-3678 GCA_046498495.1 Salinibacter sp.
AGTCCCATTGCGAGGACGACGGCGCTCCCTACAACCAGAGGGGTTCGGATGGAAGACACAGCAGGCAGAGGGAAAGAAGAAGCCCGATCGGCAACTGCGATCCACCGGAAAAGAAGCCGTGGGGCCGGCACGTTAAACGAGCCTCGATCGGCTCACGAGGGGGCCGCCGCGGATTCCGATGAGGTCTGGTACGCGCGCCACAGCAGCCACAGGCCGAAGAGCACGGCGGGAATGCTCAGCAACTGCCCCATGCTCAGCGGCAGTCCCACGTCGAAGTGGGCCTGCTCGCGCTTAACGGTTTCCAGCACGATGCGGGCGCCAAAGATGAGCGTCATAAACAGGCCCACAAGCAGGCCGCGCGGGGTGTCTTCTCCGTAGCGGCGATAGAGGACCCACAGAATGGAGGCAATCAGGGCATAGCTGATGGACTCGTACACCTGGACCGGATGAAGCGGGACGGCCTCAATGTCATCGCGCAGGCGGGCGGCCCGCTCGAACACAACCCCCCAGGGCAGGTCGGTGGGCACGCCCAGAATCTCGGAGTTGAACAGGTTGCCGAGGCGGATGAGGGCGCCGGTGAGCGCCACAGGGGCGCTCAGTCGATCCAGAAGCCACACGAACGGCTGGTCCTCGCGGCGGCGGCAGTAGAGCCAGATGGCCAGGAGGACGCCGATGAGCCCGCCGTGGCTCGCCAGCCCGCCCTCCCAGATGGCGATGATTTCAACAGGGCGGAGGAGGTAATAGCCTGGGGCGTAGAACAGCACGTGGCCCAACCGGGCCCCGATCACGGTGCCGCCCAGCAGGTACAGAAGCAAAAAGTCGAGGTCCTGTACCGGCTTGTCTTCTCGCTGAAAGACCCGCTGCATCAGGTAAAACCCGATGAGGAACCCAAGGGCAAAAAGCAGTCCATACCAGCGGGGGGCCAGCGGGCCCAGCTCGAAAAGGGTCGGGTCGACGTCCCAGTGGATCTGTAGTAGCATGCGGGGCGCGGATCAGCGGAGGGGAGGGAACGCAGTATACCAAGCGATAGGGGGCGGCGGCGTTCGAAGCTTCGCGCAACCTTTACACTGAGCGAAACACCGGTGAGAAACTTCGACTGTTTACATCCGATCTAAATAACCCATTTTCGAACGGCCAACAGGCGTTCCCCAATGACTTCCGACGGTTCCACCTCCTCCGTTTTGTTCGCGACCGAGCACGGCACGGCACGATGGGCACCTGACGGTCGCCTCTCAATTGCGCTGTCGGGGATGAGCTGGACCGTGTCGACGAAGGAGATTGCTGAGGTGCACGACGCCCTAGAGTCGCTGGCCGGCCAGGTGTACCGCTGTGACTGTGACTGCCGGTGGCAGTTGCGCATGGGAGAAGGCACAGCGGTGCTGGACACCGACGATGTCCTCCGCCTACATTCGCTGTTGAGTGGCGTGTTGGTCATGGTGGAGTTGGAGGAGATTCTTGAGGAGGCCGACATCGATTCCCCCGGTGTTGGTAACGATGGACTTCGGTCTCCCTCTGGGGCATAACGAGCGGGGCCTGTCTCACATCTCGCGCGGGGCGGAAAGTCCAAGCACTGTCAGGCCGTTCTGGAGCACCGTCTTGGCCGCAAGGGCGAGGCGCATGCGCGCAGCGGCCAGCTCGTCCTCCGTCCCAATAATCTGGCAGTTGTCGTAGAACTGCGAGAAGGCCGTCGCCACGTCCTGGAGGTAGTTGGGCACGAGGTGCGGTGCCCGTGCGTCCGCGGCGTCGCGAAGCGCCTTGGGGAAGCGCAGCAGCTCCTTGATGAGGGCAATCTCGTCCTCGTGCGTGAGCAGCGACAGGTCGACATCCTCGTCGTAGGAAAAGCCCACCTCCCCCGCCTTGTCGATCACTGAGCAAACCCGGGCGTGGGCGTACTGGAGGTAAAACACCGGATTCTTTTCGCTCTCCTCCTGCGCCAGCTCGAGGTCGAAGTTCAGGTGCGTGTCGGGCGAGCGCATGAGGAAGAAAAAGCGGGTGACGTCCGCGCCCACCTCGTCGATCAGGTCGTCGAGCGTCACGTAGTTGGCGCGGCGCGTGCTCATCTTCACTGGCTCATCGCCCCGCACGAGGGTCACGAACTGGTAGAGCACCACGTCCACCCGGCTGTCGTCGTAGCCGAGCGCGTCGAGGGCGTTGAGGACGTCGGGGTAGGCGGCGTGGTGGTCGGCCCCCAGAATGTCGATCATCAAGTCGTAGCCGCGCTCAAACTTCGTGATGTGGTACGCGATGTCGGGCGTGCGGTAGGTTGGCTCCCCGGACGTTTTCAAGAGCACCGTGTCCTTGTCTTTTCCAAACTCTGTGGTCTTAAGCCAGAGGGCGCCGTCGGCCTCGTACGTGAGCCCGGCGTCGGCGAGACCGTCGAGCACCGCATCCACACGTCCGTCCTCGTGGAGGGATCGCTCGTCGGCAAACGCATCCATCTCGATGTTGAGGCGGCTCAGCGTGGCCTCAATGTCGCCAAAGATGGCCTTCTCCGCGGCCTCCTGAAAGGGTGTGAGAGACTCGGTGGTGAGCAGCTTGGCCCCGTGCGCGTCGTAGAGGGTGTGGGCGATGTCCGTGATGTATGCGCCGAGGTAGCCGTCCTCGGGGAAGCCTTCAGGCACCTCCACGGTCGTGCCGTCGTCGAGCGTCATCGTCTTGGTTTCCACGTCGTCCGCGGCGAGGGCCTCGTAGCGGGCGCGGACCGACTGGGCGAGGACGCGCATCTGGCGCCCGGCGTCGTTGTAGTAGTACTCGCGGGTGACGTCGTAGCCCGTCCAGTCGAGCAGGTTGGCGATGGTGTCGCCCAGGACGGCGTTGCGGCCGTGGCCCACGGTGAGGGGGCCGGTGGGGTTGGCGCTCACGTACTCCACGAGGGCGCGCGCCCCGTCGCCCGCGTCGGAGCGGCCGTAGGCATCGCCCTGCGCGAGGAGGGCGGACAGGCCGTCGAACAGGTAGTCCTGTGCAAAGCGGACGTTGATGAAGCCCGGCCCGGCCACCTCCACGCTTTGGATGCGTGCCGGGTCGACGCGCTCGCGCAGCCGCTCGGCGATGGTCTCGGCGATGGTGCGTGGATTGTCGTCCAGCACGCTGCCGAGACGGAGGGCGGTGTTGGTTGCAAGGTCGCCGTGCTCGGGGCGGTCGGGGGTTTCGAGGGCGATCTCGAAGTCGTCCGGCACGTCGCCGAGGGTGTTGAGGACGGCGCGGAGCTGGGCCTGGAGGTAGTCGCGCATGGGAGGGAGGAGGCGTGAGCGTCCCGTGAACAAAGCCTTCCCAAGCTACGGAAGCGGACGGCCCCCTGAAAGGAGTGGAGCAGGGTTCAACGGGTTTTTGTGCATACCCGGCCTCATGCACGAGCGACCAACCGATCTCGGGGCCGGAGGGGCGACCGCACGGAGGGAGAGGCGCCGCTCTTATTCTAAGTGCAATCAATTTTCAGTTTGTGGATTGCAATGGGTCGTCGGATCCACCGACCTCTTCGTTCTTCGAGAGTGGGGGCGGAAACAGGCCGTTTTCGCTGGATCTGTGGAGATTGCTCCACTCCGAGCGCCTGTTGGCGCTCTCCGGTCGAAATGACGGCATGCCCCAAATTGTCGATTGACGTTGCTTAGCACTTTATCTTGTTCGAAAATTTATTATTCAGTATGATCTGTCGTAGGACTGCTTTACGCAATAAAACAT
>JAWOAQ010000255.1:0-4311 GCA_046498495.1 Salinibacter sp.
GGCACGCCGGCCTTCTCTACGCGTGGTGAGAAACGCGGGAAGACGGAACCTATTGTGCCCCCGCCCGATCGTGCGAGGGAAGCCACTGTCGCACTCGCCGCCCCGTCCCGCATGTCTGATCCAACCGTTCCCGATCGCACGCTCCGCACCCTGGCGCGCGCCCTCCTGGAGCCGCGCGTCATCGAAGAGAAGATGCTGACCTTGATCCGGCAGGGACGCATTGCCAAGTGGTTTAGCGGCATGGGTCAGGAGGCCATCGCCGTGGGGACGGCCTCCGCCCTCGAGGACCGGGACTACCTCCTGCCGATGCACCGCAACCTGGGCGTGTGGACGACGCGCGACGTGGATCGGGAGCGCCTCTTCTGCCAGCTGATGGGGAAGGAAGGCGGCCTCACGAACGGGCGCGACCGCACCTTTCACTTCGGCCTGCCCGAGAAGAACATCGTCGGGATGATCTCGCACATGGCCGCCATGCTGCCGGTGGCGTGCGGGCTTGGGCAGGCGTTCCGCTACCGGAGCGCGGACCGCGTGGCGTGCGCGTTCTGTGGCGATGGCGGCACCCGCGAGGGGGACTTCCACGAGGCACTGAATCTGGCGAGTGTGTGGGACCTCCCGGTGATCTTTCTGGTGGAAAATAACGGCTACGGCCTCTCCACGCCCACCGAGGAGGCCGTGGCGCCCGACGACATCGCCGATGCGGCCGCGGGCTACGACCTGCCCGGGCGCGTGGTGGACGGCAACGACCTCTTCGCGGTCATGGAGGCTGTTCGGGAGGCTCGGGCGCATGCGCGGACGGAGGGGCCGGTGCTCCTGGAGATGAAGACCTTCCGCGTCCGCGGCCACGAGGAGGCCTCCGGCACCGCCTACGTGCCCGACGAGTTGATCGAGGAGTGGAAAGAGAACGACCCGGTCGACCGGTTCGTGGACACGGTGACGGCGGAGGGGCTGATCGAGCCAGGTGAGATCGACAGCATCCGGACCGAACTGGAGACTGAGGTGGACGAGCTGGCGGAGTGGGCGCTCGACCAGCCCGAGGTGGCGAGCACGCCTGAGGCGGAGCGCGACGCCCTGTTTGCCCCGTCCCCGGATCATGCACCGCCCGCGCCGGAGGCCAAGCAGGAAGAGACCCGCTTTATCGACGCCATCCAGGACGGGCTGCGGCAGGCGATGCAGGAGGACGAGGACGTGATCGTGATGGGGCAGGACGTGGCCGAGTACGGCGGTGTCTTTAAGGTGACGGACGGGTTCCTCGACGAGTTTGGGCCGGAGCGGATCCGCAACACGCCCATCATCGAAAGCGGGGCGATTGGGGCCGGGCTGGGCCTGGCCGTGGAGGGGCTCACGCCCGTCGTGGAGATGCAGTACGCCGACTTCATCACGTGCGGCTTCAACCAGACGGTCAACAACCTGGCGACGACGCACTACCGCTGGGGGCAGCCCGTCAACGTCACGATTCGCGCGCCTTTTGGGGGAGGCATCGGGGCGGGGCCGTTTCACTCGCAGTCGATGGAGGCGTGGTTCGCCCACACGCCGGGGCTCAAGGTGGTGGTGCCCGCCACGCCCCGCGACGCCAAGGGCCTTCTGCGCACGGCGATCCGCGAGCCCAATCCGGTGCTCTTCTTCGAGCACAAGAAGCTCTACCGCTCCGTGCGCGGCATGGCGCCGGATGAGTCCTATTCCCTGCCGCTGGGGCAGGCGCGGATTGCGCGGGAGGGGAGCGACGCCACCATCGTGACCTACGGCGTAGGCGTGCACTGGGCGCTGGCGGAGGCCGAGCATCAGGCCGAGGCGCATGGGGTAGAGTTGGAGGTGGTGGATCTGCGTACCCTGGTGCCGTGGGATCGCGAGACGGTGATGGACTCGCTGGAAAAGACCAACCGCCTGCTGGTCCTGCACGAAGCGACGCGTACGGCCGGCTTTGGGGCTGAAGTAGCGGCGGAACTGGGAGAGACAGGATTCCAGTTGCTGGATGCACCCATCACGCGAGTGGCGGCAGAGGACCTGCCGGTGCCTTTCGCCAAGCCGCTAGAGGACGAGATTTACTCCGCAACGGCCCGGTTGCGGCCGAAGCTGGAGACGCTACTGACGTTCTGAGCCGACGGGTCGGCAAACGAGGGATGAGTGAAGAATGGCCCTGACGCGTGCACAGGGGGAACCGTGCGAGACGTAGGGCATGCCATATTCGAATTCAAATACAGCGTCACCACAACAGTGAGGACCATGCGAGAGGCCGTCGTCCCGTGCCTCAGTGGAGGGTGAGGCACCAATAAGACCAATATGAGGACTGCATGCAGCACGGAACCATTAAGTTTTTCGACAGCGAGAAAGGATTTGGCTTCATCGAGCCGGAAGATGGCGGCGATGATGTCTTTCTCCACGTAAGCAACATCACCGGCGCGACCCGCGGCGAGGACCTGTCCGAGGGCCAGTCGATGGCCTTTGAGACCGAGCGGACGGAGAAGGGCCTCAGCGCCCTGAACGCCTCCCCGGTTGGGTAGGCTCCGACTCCGACATCCGTCGGCAGAATTGAAAAGCCCGTCCGAGACCGGACGGGCTTTTTCTGTTTGGGGGCGGTCGAGGCGTTTCGACTGTGATGGCGGGCTGTTATGTTTTGGACGACGTGTCCGATCCGCTCGCCAACGCTCTGGTGCCGTGACGTGGCCCTCTCGCCAACAGGCCCTTGCCTGGCTTCTTGCGCCGGCCCTGTTACTCACAGTCGCCGGGGTTCACTCATACCTCGTGGCGGCAAAGAATCAGACGCCGTGGGAAGGAGGGGGCTTTGGCATGTTCTCGACGATGGACAAGCGCCAGGCCCGATTTGTACGATGCACGCTCGTCACGCCGGACCGCGCCGTGCCGGTCCGTACGCCCTCCCACCTCGACACGTACGTCGAACAGATGCGCGCCCGCCCTACGGAACTGCGTGCCCGACGGCTCGCCACGTTTCTGGCCCAGGCAGACTGGGTGCGGGCCGAGCCTTCAGCGGTCGACAGCACGATTGGGACCCCCGACCGCCCGGCCGGGCTCTATCGCTACCAGCCGCCGTTTGCGACCCCGGATCGGCCGCGGGTTGAGGTGGAGTCGGTCCGTGTCGAAATTTGGCGGGCCCGCTTCCAATCCGTTCCCTATCGTCTCGACGCAGAGCCCCTGGTAGACGTCGCGGAACCTGTGCCGGAGGAGGCGCCGTGATCTTGCACCTGCCGATCGTCTCGTTCACCGCCTCGCCCACACGTCTTCTCAATGTCAGCTTCGTTTCTACCGTCCCCATTCCGTGCCGCCTGGGCCCGGGCTCGGGCCGAAGGCGTGAAGGCGCGGAAGCGAATCGAGCGGCAGGACGCGATGGCACTCGTGGCGCCGCTCACCCTGATTCTTCTGTTGTTATACCCGGGAACCCTCACGGAAACCCGGGCGGGCCTGCAGTTGGGGGCGGTGGCCGGGCTGTTGTACCGCCCGCTCCAGCGCGTGCCCGCCTACTGGTGGGCCCTGACGGCCCTTATGGCCCTCTACTGCGTGCTCACGTGGCACGACGCGGACAACCACAAGTATCTCATCACCTACTGGTGCCTGGCCGTCGGCCTCTCCTGTTGGGCCGACGATACGGCACAGGCGCTTCGGATGAACGGTCGTCTTCTGGTGGGCCTCTGTTTTCTGGTGGCCGTGGGGTGGAAGCTGCGGACGCCCGACTTCCTCACCGGGGAATACTACCAGCACGCCATGCTCACGGACGATCGCATCACCCGGGTCGCCCAGCTCTTGGCGGGCATGGACGCGTCGACCTTCAACGCGAACCGGGACGCGGTATCGATGCTCACGGCCTATTCCAGCACGCTGGAGCGTGTGGCGCTCGACGGTCCCGATGTGCTTCGCGCCCTTTCGAAAGGCATGGTGGCGTGGACCCTGGCCATCGAGTCGGCCATCATCGGCAGCTTTTTGTGGCCGGGGCGCTCCCCGTGGGCGGCGCTGGGACGAGATCTGTCGCTCCTCATCTTTGCGGCCACGACCTACGCGCTGGCCAACGTGGGCGGCTTCGCCTGGATTCTGCTCACGATGGGGCTGGCCCAGGTGCGTCGTGAACGCGCCTCATGGCGACTGGGCTACCTGAGCGTTTTGGCTCTCGTCATTCTCTACCAGATCGGCCCGCTCGATTATCTGGTGGCATGGTTCGGATAGCGAAGCCTACCCCTCGCCCGAAAAGTCGCGGTGACCGAAGTAGTGGAGCACGTACTTGATCTTCGACGCCTTGGCCGGACCGAAGCCCGGAAGGTCCTGGAGGCGCGTCTCGATGGTGTCGAGGTCGGCCCCGTCGTTCCA
>JAWOAQ010000168.1:0-3312 GCA_046498495.1 Salinibacter sp.
TATCCCCGCGGATGCGGGGGCACCGCACGCCGGACTCAGCGCTTTTGGCGACGATCAGGTCTATCCCCGCGGATGCGGGGGCACCAGGACTGGCCAGACGGCGAGACGCCGAGCACGAGGTCTATCCCCGCGGATGCGGGGGCACCCCTGCTACAGTTTGTCAGGAATCGGACGCTACGGGCCCTTCATTCCATGTATCGCTCCATAAGAGCGACAGTCTGTCACAGGGCGAATCAAAATTGTGGCACGCGACTGCGTCGCCCGTCGCGGTCCAAGCATAGAAAGCGTTCCGAAAAATCGCAACGTCAATGAACAAGTTGGGGGCCTCAGGAGGCCGCACGCGTGTCCACCATCGGCAAGGTGGGATCCGCCTCGTCGATGGATACTTCCTCCACCTCCGCCTGCTCCAGCAGTTCCTCCACGTTGTGGGCCTCGGTCAGATCGCGCAGCGTGAGCCACAGGCCTTCGTGCTCTATGAACTCCTTCTTGGGCCACCCCAGCATGCGGATCTGGAGGCCGGAGGGCGCGTCGGGATCCCGCCAGAAGAAGACCACGCCGGCGTCGTCGGGCAGCAGGCCCTCCCACTCCATCATCACGGCCCACACCCGCTCGCGGACGGAGGTTGTCATGGTCGGGGCCACGTAGACGCCGGGGGCAATCTCCTGCATGCAGGAGCAGAGGAAGCCGTCGAACCGGCCGGGCGTATTACGCGTCACCGCGATTGTCATCGACATCGAGGACCTCCTTGATTTTGTCGATCATGTCGGGAATGACGTCGTCGTCGCGCAGCGTGCGGCCCGCGAGGCGGCGCGTGGTGCCTTCGATGCCGCGGTCGGGGCGTCGCTCAATCTTCTTTGCCGCGCGGAAGGCGATGGGGAGCGCCACGGAGCTGCGGAAGAGATCGGCCACGTCGAGCGCAAAGGCGTGCCCCGACGACTCGTGGATGAAGCCGAGCTCGGGCACGGTGCCGGTGACGGCCACCGCGATGCGGGCCGAGGCGTAGAGGGCCGTCACGGCGTGGTTGATGGCTTTGTTGACGGTGTCGTTCGACTCCGGGTCGTTGCGGTCGTAGCGGCGCCCGTTCCACTCCACCCCGTACTGGTCGGCCAGGTTCTGGTAGACTTTTTTGACGCGCCGCCCCTCAATGCCGCGGAGCGAATTGAGGTCGCGCTGATGGGCGGGCAGCTTGCCCCCGAGGCGGATGCGGTACATCTCGCGGGCCACGTCGATGCGCATCTCCTCATCCGCCCACAACTCGGCATGGCGGCGGGCGCGGTCGGCACTGTCGGGGCCGAAGGGCATGCTCACGGCGTAGAGGCGGACGCCCTTGGAGCCGACGGCGAGCAGGCCGGTGTCGCGCCGAGCCAGAATGCGAAGGGCGTCGTGGCTCACCACCCCGCCGGGGCCGAGCAGGATGGTGGAGACCTGCTGGTAGGGAATGTCGTAGGCGCCGGCCTCCAGGTCGTCGAAGCCGGCGGTAGTGAAGACGAGGTTGCCGTCTTCCACGGCGAGGCGCCCCCGCTCCAGCCACATGAGGCCGTGGCGGTCGGCGTGGGGCACGCGGGCGGTTTCGAGGCCGAGGCGTCCCTTTAACGGCATTGGGGATTTTGGAATCTGGATTGGGGATTGGGCCGGTATTGCCGGGCCTTTCGCCGATGGACCCAATCGGTTCCGACAGGCCCAGAATTGCGAACAGGTCGTTATTCGGACTCGCTGGCACTCGCGGCTTTTTGTTCTTTCCCCTCTCGGACCGGTTGATAGTATCGGCTTTGCAGTTCGATTCCCTGAGCCACAGCCTGTTCAAGGATGTGCTGTAGCCGCTCGACCTCCTCGGCCGCAAGCAACGAATTGCCGCACACGTCGCATACAAGGGCCGGCACGTCTTTCACGACCACTACGGTGTCCCCTCGTTCAAGCGTTTCCGTGACAACCCCCTTCTCATAGGTCCCTTCCGGACACTGCCGACAGGACTGCCCCGGGGTTAGGCTTGTCTCCATGTGTTCGTCTCGCTGGTCCACGTCCGTTTCCATCGGAATTGATCCGTCCATTGATTGGGATCGGGCTCGTAGGCAGTGATGACGGTCGTGCGTTGTGCTTCGTCTTCGTTGGAGGCTACGACATGAACAGGCCGCCCCCGGTCGTAGGTCCCAAATGTGGCCTCACGATCCGTCCGTGTAAGAAGAAGCCGGGCTGTAGGGGTCGTTTCTGGATAGACTCGAAGCACAGTCCCCTTCTGCAAGGCCTGGGTCACTTCGTCTACGGTGATGTCGCGATCGATCAAGGCGCGCCGGGCATCGCCGGTAAAGGCGATGTCCGCATACGGCTCAGGTCGGGAGAGCATTGGAAGCAGCGATCGGATTCCACTCGTCTACGTCCACACATTCACGCACGCTAGGCCCGTCGCACCTTGAGCATGCCATAGCCGAAGCTCTTGTGGCGCCCGAGGCCGGAGCGGAGGAGGTCGACGAAGGCATCGCCGTCGGTGACCCGGAGCGTGCCGGTGAGCGTCACGTCGGGGCGCTTGATGGTGTCGGCCTTGCGCTCGCCACTGTCGGTTTTCGGCACGCGGCGCGTCATGCGCTCGATGGAGAAGCGGGTCATGCCGATGGATTGCGGCTCGGCGCCGCCGCGAATGTCGAACTGGCGCGTCAGCCAGTCGCGGTAGACCTGCTCGCGGGAGAGATCATCCTCTTCGGGCCGCGTCCAGGCTTCGGCGAGGAACGCGTCGAGCTCATCTCCTTCCTCCCAGGTCCGTTTCTTCCCGTTCTGGTTCACGCCCGTCCCTGCGGAGGCCTTGCGGACGACGGGGCAGGCGCGGAGTTCGAACTGGAGCGCCATGCCTTCGGGGAACGTCTTCGGCATCGGCTTGGCGGCGAGTCCGTCCCAGTCGCAGATCTCGTAGACCGTGGGACTCGCGTCGAGTTGCGCGTTGGCCTGGAGCGTCTCGGCATCCGCCGTGGTGTAGCCGAGCACGCGCACCCGGCGGCCGTTCTGGGACTCGTTCTCGATGCTGAACGGCTGGGGCGCGTCGTCCTGGAAAAGTTCGCCGAGGGCACAGTGGACGAGATAGCCGGTGTCGGTTTGGGCGAGGGGCAGGCGCAGCATCTTGCCGAGGGTGGTAAGGCCCTTGGCGTCGAGGCCGAGCTGCACCATGTGGAAGTTCGAATCAGACATGGGAAGGCGTTCGGAAGGGAAAAGTCTACGTGTGGGGCCGCACCGTGCCGTTTACAATCCACCGTTCGCCGACGTGGATCTGGTTCTTCCAGTCGCGCCGGTCGGTGACGGGCTCGCGAAGGTCCACGTCGAGATTGG
>JAWOAQ010000014.1:0-3077 GCA_046498495.1 Salinibacter sp.
ACCCGGGCCCGGCCCAGCAAGCGCGAGGGCGACATGCGGCGTTGGCGCTACCCGCACCGGATGCAGTGTGTGCTCTGTGACGGGAAGCACTTCCGGGCCGGTGTCGGGCGCCTCAGGCGCGTCGCTCTCTTCTTCCTCGACGACGCCACCCGCTACGGGCTCGGCGTTCGGGTGGGCACTTCGGAGTCCACCCGGCTCTTCCTCCGCGGCGTCCACGATCTGGTCCTGGACCACGGGCTGATGGACCTGCTCTATCTCGACCACGGCCCCGGGTTCATCTCCGACGACACCCTGGCCGTCATCGAAAGTGGCCTCAGTACCTGGCTGATCCATGGCACGACCCGTTACCCCCAGGGGCGCGGAGCCGTGGAGCGATTTAATCGCACCGCCCACGATCAGGTCCTTCGGTCCCTGGACGGCGCCGCCGACGTGGACCCCGCCTGCTCGGCCCTGACCCTGCGCCTCGCCCACTTCCTCGAGCGCTACAACGACACACCCCACGAGGGCCTGGACGGCGATACCCCCCGCCAGCGCTGGGAGGCCGGACGTCCCCTGCGGCTACCGGCCGATGAGGCCGACCTCTACCGCCGGTTCGTCGTCCACGAGCAGCGTAAGGTCTCGCCCGACCATGTCATCAAGATCGATGGCAAGTCCTGGGAAGTGCCCCGGGGGCTGGCCGGTCGCTGGACCGAGGTCACCCGTCACATCCTCGACGACCGCTTATGGGTCCTCTTTGACGGCCGCATGGTCGAACTCGCCGAACTCGATCCCCACGCCAATGCCACCGCCCGCCGGGCCGCGCCCGATGGCCCCCGCCCCTCCGAAGGCGTGCCCACCACCGCCGCCACCCTCGCCTTCGGCCACGACCTCCGGCCGTTGGTCGGCCCCGATGGCGGCTTCAGCCATCCCGACGAACCTCAACAAGACCCACAGGAGAACCCCGAATGAACCTCGACCTCAGCCCCCTGGGCTTCCGCAAGACCCCCTTCACCCGTGAACTCGACGTGACCGAGCGCTTCACCCTCCCGCATCAGGACGAGGCCATCGAGGCCCTGGACCAGGCCGTCGGCCAGCGCATGAGCGCCGCCCTGATTGCCCCCGCCGGCACCGGTAAGACCGTCGTCCTCCGCATCCTCCGTTCCCGCCTCCCCGAGGCCCGCTACCGCGTCCGGTACGTCAAGGTCACAGGACTCAGCAAACGCGACCTCTGCAAGGAGATCGCCGTGGCCTGCGGCCTCTCGCCCGCCGGCATCTATCCCACCCTGGTGCGCAAGCTGCAGGACGCCTTCGAACACACTGCCGCCACCGATGGGATCCGGCCCGTCCTTCTCCTCGACGAAGCCCACGACCTCCGCCCCGAGTCGCTGGCCATGCTCCGCCTCCTCACCAACTTCGATATGGATAGCCGCCTGGTCGTCTCCTTCGTCCTCGCCGGCCAGCCGCACCTCTCCACCCTGCTCTCTCGCCCCGAACAGACGGCCATGGCCCAGCGCCTCGCCCACCATGCTTCCCTCAGACTCCTCTCTCGCGACGAAACCCTCGACTACGTCGCCCATCGCTCCGCCGTGGCCGGGGCCCCCAACCCTCCCTTCGACGACAACGCCCTCGAAAGCCTCTTCGAGATGGGCCGCGGCAACCTCAGGGCCATTGATCACCTCGCCCTCAAAGCCATTGAACTCGCCGCCCGCGCCGGCAATGCCGTCGTCTCCTCGGGCGACGTCATCGCAGCCCGCAAGCTCGTCTGGATATGAACCGCCTGCCGGTCGTCCCCGTCCACGCCATCGTCCCCGAACCCGTTGACGTTCCCTGGCTCGTTCAGGATCTCTGGGGCGCCGCCGCCGTCGGCATCGTCGGTGGCCCGCCCAAGGCATGTAAATCATGGTTGGGACTCGATATAGCCGTATCCGTCGCCTCCGGTACCGCCTGCCTCGGTCACTTCGAGGTCATGAGCCCTGGCCCCGCCGTCGTCTATCTCGCCGAGGATGCCCTGCCTCGCGTTCGGGACCGTGTGGCTCACCTGTGCCGACACCGGGGGCTCGCCCTCGACTCCCTCGACCTTCACGTCATCACGGCTCCGAGTCTCCGCCTCGACCGCCTCGACGACCAGCGTGCCCTCGATCAGACCCTCTCGACCCTCCAGCCCCGCCTCCTCCTCCTCGACCCCCTTGTCCGCCTTCACCGCCTCGACGAGAACAGCGCAGCCGACGTCTCCGGCCTCCTCGGCTTCCTCCGCGAACTCAACCGCCGCCACGACCTCGCCCTCGTCGTCGTCCATCACATGGCCAAGCGCGCTCGCAGGGACCCCGGCCAGGCACTCCGCGGCAGCTCCGACCTCCACGCCTGGACCGACTCCGCCTGCTACCTCGCCCGACGCCCCGACCAGCGTCTACGCCTGACCGTCGAACACCGCGCTGCGCCTGCGCCCGACCCCCTCCTGCTGTCCCTCGCTCACACCCACGGCGAGCCACTTCGCCTCCAGGTCGATGGCGACGACACCACCCCACCTCCACTCGCCGAGGCCGTGCGCCAGGCCCTCCAACACTCACCGGGCGCTGTCTCCCGAACCGCTCTCCGACAGCAGCTCCGCGTCAACAACGCCCGCCTCGGCGACGCCCTGCGCTCCCTTGAACAGCGGAATCTCATCCGCCGTACCCCCGACGGCTGGACCCTGCCCCCTCCTCCCCCCCATGCCCCCCAGCTCGACCTGCCACACCGAACGTGAGAATCGCACCAGCTCCGAGTCCCCGCGGTTCCCGGTTCCCACCTCTACGGGCTCGGAACCGGGAACCGCGTCCGTAGGGTCCTACTCCCCGGCACTACTTGCCTCAGGAAAACGACCTCAACTCTCCTCTTCCCTCCGTTCCGCACCAGGGGCGCACTCGGAACGGAACGCCCCGATCTTACCTCAGACACTCCGTGTCAGCCGGCGTGCAACCGCCCGCGTCAGCGGGCACGCAACGCAACATCCCTGAAGTCGATTTGGGAGACGAATTCCTGGGCACGATCCAACATGCGGAGGAAGGCGTCTGCGGCTCCCCGACGCGTCAGTGCCCGGAGGGCAAGTAGATAGTCCTCAC
>JAWOAQ010000054.1:0-4982 GCA_046498495.1 Salinibacter sp.
CTTTGAAGGTACTTATACGGTAGAACTGACAGTGACGAATAAGTATGGAGATGATGTAAAAACGAAAACCGGTTATATAAGTGTAGGAAGTGCTCCAGCTGCATATTTCATACCCCCCTTCCCCCCGACTTTCCCCGCCCCCCACCGAGTCTGGTCCCGACCCGTCCGCCGGAGCGAGGCCGGGGCCCGGACCCACGCATCACGCTGCGGACGCAGGGGATCAGCGGGACTCCGTTTACGAAAGGGTCCCTGCGTGCGCCTGGTACGCACTCGTGCCTGCCCGGGCGTTCTCTTTGAGATGGTCGGCCAGTCGGATCGTCAGGGCCACAATCGTGAGCGTCGGGTTCGCGTAGCCGCCGGTCGGGAAAACCGAGGGCCCCGCCACAAACAAATTGTCGACTCCGTGCACCCGACCGTCCGCGTTCACGACGCCCTCTTTGGGATCTTGGTGCATGCGGGTGGTGCCCATATGATGATAGCCGCCCCGGATGCCGGGAGGTGGCAACCGGTCGTATTCCGGGAGCTCCAGGTGCCACTCGCCCGAGCGCTCAACCTCCGACTTCAGAATCTTGAGTCCTCGTACAATGTCCTGGATGTCGTCGTCCGTCATCTTCCACTCGAGCCTCGCCCTGGGTTGCCCAAATCGATCGGTCTGCCGATCAGACAAACGAACCCGGCTGTTCGGATTGGGCGCCTGTTCGGCGAAGTGGTGCAGCGTGTACACTGCGGGCGGGACGTGCGACGGCCGTAGCCGATTCACGACTCGATTGCGGAGTTCACGCTCTGCGTATTTGAAGACGGCGCCACTGTTGCCAACAATCGTGCTCAGCTTGGAAAGGAAGTGGTCTGGCAGATAGCCTCGCGTGATCGTCGAATGAAACTCCCGAGCGACATCGAGGGCCGTAGAGTGAATAATTTCACGGGGATCCGCAATGGGCAGCAGCATGAAGCACGAATTTCGGAGGTGCTCCCGCCGCAACACATCGTCCTTGAGGGCCAGCTTCCCGTGAATCGAAGTGCCCTCGCATTCGTGGGCGTGGTAAAATTGGTCTTTTTCGTAAAACACATTCGGGTCCGACGGCCGAAGGAGACCCGCCCGCAGGTGGGGATGCTCCATGAAGAACCGCCCAACCAGGTCGTGGTCATTTCCAAGGCCTCCGCCATGAGCCTGATGGGACATCAGGAGCAACCGGGCATTTTCAATCCCTCCGAGGGCCACCACGAAGGTTTTCGCACGAACTGTAAACGCCGTATCGCGCAATGTACGCCCCTGCACCGACGTCACCGCCTTCCCGTTCTCGGTCGTATCCAGCGACAGTGCATGGGCGTGGTAAAGAACGTCGATGTTCTTCGCCGTGCTCACGGCCTCCCGATGACGGTCAAGAAAGGATTGACGGGGGCCGTACTGGAACAGAACCGTCTCAAGGCTGGACGCTTCTTCAAAGAGAAGCGACTCCTCGTCCCGCAACCAGTCGTTCGGGGCATAGGAGTACGGTCCGAGATGCAGATGCCTCTGTGCCCGTTCGTAGTATGGGTCAAGCTCGGATTTCGAGAACGGCCATCCACTGTGCGGAACGCCGTCGCGACGCTCAAAGTCAATCGCGTCCAGGGGACGGAAGCGAGCTCCTAATCTCCCGTCACACAGGTTGACGTACCAGCGATTGCTGCATCCGCCCACCTGTGCATGACGAGCGGCGTCGAGGCTCCAGTAGGGGTACGCCTTCGGATACGGGGCCACTTCGCCACGGTGAAATCGCTGCGGCTCGTCTTCCTCCTCTATTCCCCCTTGCTCGAGGACGCACACGTCGATATTGGAACCAGCAAGCTCCCGCGCAAGCGTAAGGCCCGCCACCCCGCCCCCGAGGATGCAGACCTCCGTCTCTTGCACGTGTCCCTGCGGCAGCGTATTGGCATCGATCATCATTTAAAACGGGGCGTATGCCCTATCAGGTGGTTTCGGACGCAACGAGAGACGCCTCGTGTACGTCGTCGAAGAAATAGTCGAGCTGCTCGTGATACAGCCGGTGCGCCAGCCCCGACGTCGGCATTTCCACGTCGTCGAACCGGATGGCCTGGTCCTGCGGGATGTCCCGGACGAGGGTCGCGCCCTCCGACACCCCCATTGGCATCAAATTGTCGCGCCGGATGACGTCGACATTGTCGATTGCTCCATAGCTAAGGAATCCTCCGATGCCATCGAGAGTCTCCCCTGCCTGCAGGTCGCGCTTCGCTAGCGTTGCGACCTCGCAGACCGGAGCGCCTTGCGGGGTGATGGTCGGGTCCTGAAACAGCTCGGCCCGAGCGACGCTGAGGGGCGTTTCGAGGTGCGGCAGGTGGTAGGGAATATAGAACGTGTAGAGCGGCCCCTCGCCCATCTTTAGCACGTTGGCGTAATGCTGCTGGGTGGGGTGGTCGTTGTATCCAATTACAAACACGCCCGGGCCGGGCTCGGCCCCCAGAATAAAGTCGGTGCGCCCGCCATCCAGCAACTCGTCCCTCGAAAAAAGATCGACAGCCTCGGTGACGTGGTCACACTCCGGCCCGTGCATGCCCCGCTTCGAGACACCGAAGCCGGTCGCATTGGCCATGACGACTTGCTCCATCGATAGCTTCGTCCCGTCCGCGAACGAGGTCACCATCTTCACGTCCTGTTTTGCCTTCTCCGCAAACGCCCGCTGCGTCTCGGGCGTGCGGTAGTGATCCAGCAGGCCCTTGATGTTTCCAATGAGGACCGGATTGTACCCAATTTGCTTCACGTACCGGAAGAGATTCATCGCGACGCCGGGCTGGTCCCCGTCGCCGCTCGTAAAGACCACGCCTTCACGGTCGGCATGCACCTTTAGGATAGGACCAATCGTGGCGTCGAGTTCGGCGTTCTGGACGACGACATGCTTTCCGTTCCGGATCGCTTCGAGCGCGACGGAGGCCGCAAACTCAATCGTGCCCGTGGCTTCCACGATCACGTCGATGCCCTCGGCCCGGCAGAGCAGCATGGGGTCGTCGGTTACGGCGGGACGCCCGCGATCTATGGCAGCGTCGAGCTCGGCAACGGTCGTGACCACATCGTGCGTGTCGATGCCGGCCTCCTCGTACGCCCGCCCGGCACGGGAGAGGGTGCGGTTGTACACGGCAACGGTTTCCATGCCCGGGAACGACCGTGCAATCTGAAGGACGATGCCTCGTCCGATATACCCCGCCCCGATCAGCCCGACACGAATGGGATTGCCTTGCTCGTGTCGCTCTTGGAGGGCGGTGTCAACGATAATCATGGTAGGGGGAGAACCTGAGGAAGTGGAAAGGGAAATTTACCCGGCGGTGTCGCTGCGGACGGGCGCCGCACGCTGCCGTTGGTGTCGGACGATTGCGGCGAGTTCGTCCGGGGTGCCAATGTCCGCACAGTTCCCGTCGGGAAAGCACACCGCATCGACGCTGAGCCCGTCGTGGAGCGCCGCCTGGATGACGTGGCCCACGTACATCTCCCGCGCCCCCGGATCCCCGCTCGCGAGGGCGGCCTGGAGGTGTTCGTGCAGGTACTGCGTGAAGACCGGGGTCCAGACCGCACAGACCCAGGTGTAGGTGAGAGGCGTTGTAGCGGGTTTGATGACGATCCGTGCAGGGCGTCCGTCGGCGTCGAGCTCCACCATGTCAACCTTTTCCGGACGGGACGCCGGGAAGAGCCCCAGCACGAGATCGGCCTCGGTGTCTCGGAGTTGATTCAGCATCTGGACGTATGCGTCCTCGGGCTCGAACAGAACGTCCGGGAAGCCCATCACGACGATCTTGTCCCGCACGAAGGGATAGGCTTGATCCAGAGAGAAGGGCGTTCCGTGTGGAAGGCCCATCATCAAGTAGGCAAGGTGCAGTCCGACCCGATGTCCATCCCCCCAGTACGCTGGGATGTCCCACTTCCCCTCGCGGAGAATCACGAAGGCCGTCTCTACGCCCGCCGCCCGCATGCCGTCGAGGAGGTATTCCGAGGCCACCTTCACGCGCCCCTCCCGTTCTCCCTCCGCTGTCTCAACCGCAAGCGGATAGACTTCTTTGCTGCACGGCAGGGGCCCGAGACGGCGCCCCTCCCCGGCGGCAGGGACGATCCCAACGACATCGGACGGAGACACCGAAGAAGGGTAAGACATTGGCTTCGAGGAGAGGATGTTAGGAGGCACGCGCACCCCGTGTCGCGGGGTCAAAGTTGGGCCAGGAGCGATCTTTTTCGGACACCACACGCACATCGATCGGCCAGTCGATGTCGAACGCCGGATCATCGAACCGGATGCCGCGCTCGACTCCCGGTGTATAGAACGCCGAGACCTGGTACGATACCTCCGTGTCATCGGCGAGGGTGAGAAACCCGTGGGCACAGCCTTCCGGGATGTAGACCATGCGACGCTCCGCCGCCGGAAGTTCGACGCCCATCGACTGCATGAAGGTGGGGGAGGCGGGCCGGAGGTCGATCATGACGTCGTAGATGGCCCCACGCGTACAGCGCATGAGCTTGGCTTCCTCGTGGGGCGCCTCCTGGTAGTGAAGCCCACGTAGGGTGCCCATCTCGGCACTGTACGACATGTTGGTTTGGACCATTCGAGAAGCGAGGTCTGGGAAGATCGAATTTTATCATGTCTTTTGTCATGTTATTTTCAAGTTTTGAAGGTAAAAAAAATATTGAAAGTGGGTGTCTCAAAATACACCTACTTATCAACAGGTATTTTTACCTGTTGTTAATAAAAAAAGCTACTTGGTGTCGTCATTTAAAAAATTTATGCTTTGGGCAAATAACTTTCCAAATATTCCGGAACCGGCCTCTTTTTTCGGGCTACTGCTTTTGTGCTGCTTTCTTTCCTTGCGTTCGCTGGTTTGAAATCCCTTAATAACAAGACCCACTCCAGTGGCATGCATGGGTGAAGCCAGATCGCCCGAGGGGGATTTGGCCAGATGTTCGTTGGGATATCCAATGCGGGTATCCATGCCGGTGATGAAAGAAG
>JAWOAQ010000150.1:0-2942 GCA_046498495.1 Salinibacter sp.
CCCCGGATGTTCCTTCATGATCGACGGGCCCACCGGCTTTCGACGGATCCGCCGCACCGCGGCTGGGCCCCGGGGCCTCCCGCGGCGTCCGGGCCCCAGCCGCGCCATAAGTGTCCGGCTGCGACACAGCTTCGCCACGTCAGTCCCATGGTGCGGATTTGAGCGCGGGCGCGTGGCCGCGCTCGGAGAGAGATAGGCCTCCGCGGTCCCGGAACTTCAGTGCGTCGACGTGAAAAGGACTCCGCTGCATCCACGCAGAAGCAAATGGGGCGGTCGCCCGGGATCCGATCCAAACGGAGGATCAGAAAGGAATTGGGGCGATCCACACGTCATGAGGTATCGGTTACGATCGTGTAAGTCAATCACTCACCCGCCCCAATCTTACCTTTGCACTCTTTTCACGCCATGGGTGTCCCTGCATCTCCGCCAAAAGCGCTTTCAGCTACGGCGACCGGTCCGGTCATGGATCGATTGGGACGGGCACGCCCCTTCGATGCTGCATCGTCTCGACCGGAGGGTCGCGGAGTGCGACCCGGAGCGGAGAGACCTCCACGGCAACAGCGGCCCCGCCCGCCTCCAGCATGACCAAAGAGATCTCTCGGCTCCCGTCGGTCGCTCGAGATGACCACGGTCGGTGGAAGGAGGCACAATCCCACGAACGAGCGTCGTGTCGACCGAAGTCTCGTCAGCAGACGAGACGAAGTGGAGACACCTCCCCAGAACCGGCAGGCCCGCTAGTTGCCGCCCGGCAGCAGGTCGCGGAGGCGGCCCAGGCCCTCCTCCTTCGCCAGCGCCCGCAGCCGCTCCTGAATGGCGTCGCGGTTGGCCACCGACACGTCCGGCGCCCGGAGCGTCCCGCCGATGGTCACCTCCACCGGGACCGTTTCGCTATCGGCCCCGGCCCCGGTCAGCTTCTTCACGAGGCCCGCGAGCGACCCCTCGTCGCCCCCGGCCAATCCCGGAATCTTCGAGTTCTGAAGACGCGAGAGCGGCAGGTTCAGCGTGAGGGCAAGGTCGACGCCGCCCCCGAGCCCCAGCTGCCCCCCCATCTCGCCACTAAACTGCGAGCCGCCGATCGACCACGTCTCCATCTCGATCTGTCCGTCCTCAATGGAGAAGGGCCCGCCGAAGCGCCGAAAATCGGTCAGGGACGAGAGGTCGAGGCCGAGCGCGTTGGTGAGCGCCTTTGCGAGCGCGGCCTCGGCGACCAGCCCGCCGTTGGCCACCACGGACGTCCCCGTGGCCGAAAACGCATCGAGCTGCGGCAGAAAGCCCTCACTGAGCGGCGTGTCCCCATCAATCGTCAGGTCGAGCGTCCCGTCCACGATGCGGCCGATGGTGGTCCAGTCCTCCAGGAAGGCCCCCGCCCGCGCCCCCTCGAGGGTGACGTCGTAATCGAGCGCAGTGGCCGGGGCCGGGGGCACAACCGTCGGCTCGCGGCTCGCCATCAGCACCGAATTGCCGCCCGAGCGCCGGGCCGACGAGGCTGACTCGCGCTGGTCGAGCGTCACCGCGCCGGCGAGCGTGCCCTCGTAGGTCGTGCCCGCCAGATTTTGGAGCTGGAGGCGACGGTCGTCCATCGTCACGTCAAACGCGAGGTCGTCGATGCGCTGCGGGTCGTTGCGAAAGGTGTCAATCTCCACGCGCCCGTCCACCGCGTAGGGCGGAATCTCGGTGCCCCCGTAAAGCGCCTCCGCCGCCGTTTCGGGGTCCTGCCCCTCCACCTGCCCCCCCGAGAGCGACGCCGCAAAGAGTTGTGAGTAGAACACGTCCGTGTCCTCCGCCTCGGGGTACAGTTCAACGAAATCGAGGCGGTCGGCCGTGAGCGCAAATGTGGCCGACAGGGCCGGGTCCGTCTCCGCCAATCCCTCCGACATCGGAAAGAGGTTCTGAGCCGTCGCCTCCAGCTCCATCGTCTGCTCGCCCGTCCGGAGCGGGAAGCGGTCCATCGACAGGCCCGTGCCGGTGAGCTCGACGGTCGCCTCGGGAATCTCGATCGGCGCGCGGAACGACGCGTAGGGATACCGGACGTCGGCCAGGTCGACGGTGCCGGTCGGGCGGATGCCATTCGGATCGGCGAGCGGCCCCGAAAAGCCCACGTCGTAGGTGGCCCGTCCCTCCACGCCGCTCGTGTCGTCGGCCATCGACGCCAGGCGGCCCAGGTCCGCGCCCCCGGCCAGCTGTCCGTCCACCTGCGCCTCGCCCATCGGCTCCCGGATCGTCACCTCGCCCGAGAGCGGCTCTTCGAAGAGCTGACCGTCAATCGACGCGACGGTGACGGCCGTTTCGGAAAAGGACAGGTCGGCCCCCAGGTCACGCAGCAGTGCCGCACCGTCATAGTCGAGCCCCAGCCCGGCCAGCTGTCCGGTGCCGTCGTAGGTAAGCGCACCCAGCGGGTCCTCGTCCCCCAGCGGCCCCGCCGCGGTCACGTCAAAGCGGAGCGTGCCCTGCGGGTTGTAGGCGTCGGCCTCGCCCTCCGGCGCAAAGGCCGCGAGGGTGGCGAGGTCGAGCGCGCCCGTGGTGAGGCGGAGATCAAGTGCCGGCGTGTCGCGCAGATTCTGCACCGCCGCGTGCCCGGCGAGGGACGCGTCGAGGAGGGTGCCCTCCACGTTGCGAACGGCCGCCGAGTCGAGCGAGAGCGCCAGGTCGGCCGTGACGTCGCGGACGAGGGCGGTGCCCTGGTAGTCGGCCCCAAAGCCGGTGAGCTCCCCGGAGCCGTCGACCCGCAGCGAGTCCGTGGCGCCCGTGCTGTCCGGGAGCGGGCCGGCGATCGTCGCGTTGAGCGAGAGGGCCCCACGCGGGTTGAGCCCCTCTACCGCCGCGGCGGGCACAAAGCCCGCAATCTCCGGAGGCTACTTTATGGGGATGCTTCATATCGGAAGGGCGCAGGACCTGGCCCTCATAAGGACCCGTAGAATCCGTCAACCGTTCATAGTCCATGC
>JAWOAQ010000179.1:0-4732 GCA_046498495.1 Salinibacter sp.
ACATGGACGCGCTCATCGAGGAGTTGAAAACGGCCCTGCCAGCCGCCTTCGAGAGCGAGGAGTATCACTCCCGCCGCGAGATGATACAGGAGGAGGCCCGCAAGGGCCAGGAGGCCGCCTTCGACGACCTGCAGGAGGAGGCCCGCGAAGACGACATCGCCCTCATCCGCACCCCTCAGGGCTTTGCCTTCGCCCCGATCCGCGACGGCGAGGTGCTTTCGCCCGACGAGGTGGAGGCCATCCCCGAAGAGGAGCGCGAGGCCGTCCAGTCCAAAATCGAGACGTATCAGGAGCGCCTCCAGCAAATCCTGCAGACGGTGCCCGAAAGCCAGCGCGAGGCCCGACAGCGCATCGAGGACCTCAACGAGGAGATGGCCGCCTACGCCATCGATGATGCCATCGACGCCCTCCGGGACGCATACGATGACCAGGAGGCGGTGCTCGACGTTCTTGATGCGATGCGGGCCAACCTCATCGAAAACGTGGACGTGTTCGTGCAGTCCGCTCAAAACGGCGGGGCCCAGAACCAAATGCCCCCCATGATGCAACAGGGCCAGCAGGGCGAACAGGGACGGCCGGGCAACGCCTTCTGGCGGCGGTACCGCGTGAACCTCATTGTGGACAATGACACCCTGGACGGCGCGCCGGTCGTCTACGAAGACAATCCGAACTATCAGAACCTGGTCGGCGAGGTGGAGCAAATTGCGCAGATGGGCGCGCTGGTGACGGACTTCAACCTCATTCAGCCCGGCGCCCTGCACGCGGCCAATGGCGGCTACCTCATCGTGGATGCCCGCAAGCTTCTCACGCAGCCCTACGCCTGGGAAGGGCTCAAGGGCGCGCTACGCAACGACGAGATCCAGATCGAATCGCCCGGCGAGGCGCTCGGCCTCATCCGCACGGTCACCCTGGAGCCGGAGGCCATCCCCCTCGACGTAAAACTGGTGGTTGTGGGCGAGCGCATGCTGTACTACCTGCTCGACGCCTACGACCCGGACATGGAACGCCTGTTCAAGGTGATGGCCGACTTCGACGAGCAGATCGATCGAAGCGAGGCGTACGAGGCCGAGTACGCCGACCTGATTGCCACTATGATTGCGGAGGATGATCTTTCGGCGTTCGACCGGTCCGGCGTGGCCCGTGTCATGGAGCGGAGCGTGCGCCTGGTGAGCGACACCGAAAAGCTGAGCGCCCGTATCGACCGGATTCGCGACCTGGTCCATGAGGCCAGCTACTGGGCTGCGCAGGACGACGCCGGCACGGTGACCGAGACGCACGTGCAGGAGGCCATCGATGCGCAAATCCGTCGGGCCGGTCGCCTGCGCGAGCGCCTGCAGGAATCGATCGAGCGCGACACCCTCTACATCGATACCGACGGCACCGCCACGGGACAGGTGAACGGCCTGGCCTACCTGGAGGTGGGCGAGTTTGGCTTCGGCAAGCCGAACCGCATTACCGCCCGCACCCGATTGGGAACGGGGGAAATCGTGGACATTGAGCGCGAGGCGGCCCTCGGCGGCCCCCTCCACTCGAAGGGCGTGCTCATCCTGTCGGGCTTCCTGCAGGGCCGCTTCGCTCAGCGGTACCCGCTCTCGCTGTCCGCCAGCCTTGTCTTTGAGCAGTCCTACGGCGGAATTGACGGGGACAGTGCCTCCTCGGCCGAACTCTACGCCCTCCTCTCGTCCCTGGCCGACGTGCCGTTGCGCCAGGACCTGGCCGTCACCGGCTCGGTGAACCAGCACGGCGTGGTGCAGCCCATCGGCGGCGTCAATGAAAAGATCGAAGGCTTCTTCGATACCTGCAAGGAACGGGGCCTGACCGGCGAGCAGGGAGTACTCATTCCTGCCGCGAACACCGACCATCTGATGCTGCGCCCCGATGTGGTCGCAGCCGCCGAGGCGGGCGACTTCCACGTGTACCCGGTCGAGACCGTCGACCAGGGCATCGAGCTGCTGACCGGGGTCGAGGCCGGGGAGCGGAACGAACAGGATGCCTTCCCCGAGGATACAATTAACGGACGAGTTGAGGCCCGCCTGCGCACCTACGCCGACCGGCGCCGCCAGTTTGCCCTTAGCAACGGAACGACGGACGCGTCCAAGGAGACGTAATCCACGCCTGCACGCGCCCCCTCCCACAACGCGTCCCCTGGTCCCATGAGCGAGGATTCTTCCGTCCGTGTGCTTCGCCACATTTTGGTGGCGGCCGACGGGTCGCCCCACAGCCAGGCCGCCCTCCGTGCAGCCGTGCGGCTCGCGGCCTCGGTCGAGGCCGAAGTGGACGGCCTCTTTGTGGAGGACGAGCAGTTGCTGCGGGCCGCCGCCCTCCCCTTTGCGGCTGAGGTGCGCACGCACTCCCAGTCGCCCGCTCCGCTCACCGACCGCCGCATCGAACGACAGCTCCGGCGGCAGGCCGAGCGGGCCCGGACAACCCTCCAGCGGGCCGCCGAACAATGGGACGTGCCGCACTCCTTCCGCGTGCTCCAAGGCGACGTGTCCCGCGAACTGCTCTCGGCCGCATCGGAAGCCGACCTGCTCGCCCTCGGCAAAACCAGCACGGACAGCAGCCGACAGCGCCTCGGCTCTACGGCCCGCACCGTGCTGTCCGAGAGCAACCGTTCCGTGCTCGTGCTTCGCTCGCCGGTGGACCTTCAATCCCAGGTGCTCACGTATTTCGATGGCTCTCCGGCCAGCGAGCGCGCCCTCGGCCTTGCCGTTCGGCTCGCGCGTCGCGGCGACCCCGGGCAGCTCCGCGTGTTTCTCCCCGGCGCCACCGCCGACGCCCTCCGCGAGGCCGTGCAGGCCCGATGCGAGGGCCTGCGCGCCGCCCTGACCGTGCACGCCCTGCCCCCCATCGGCCCCGACTGGCTGACGGTACTTCCCCACCAACCGCGTGGAGGCGTCGTCGTCCTTCCCCACGAGTGTCCCCTCCTGTCGTCGACCTCCCTCCAGCGCTTTCTATACGAGGTGGACCGTCCGCTCCTCCTCGTCCGGTAACCCTGTCGCTCTTTCCCACCGCCCCTTTTGCCCATGAGTCCCTCCGACGCTCCGGGTTCTGATCTCACGCTTACAGCTGCCACGGACGCGCCCCTTACGCCGTCTGAGGTCCTGTCCGATTTTGCGGACGCAACGCCCCGATGGACGTACCTGGAAGAGGACTCGTACCACTACGCCAACCGGAAGGATCGGCCGGCCCTCGTGCTGCGATACCGGCGCGACGACACTCCATCCCTCATCGACTTCGCGTTTGCCGCCGCACCCGGCGCGTCCGCCTCCCTCCGGCTCGTTCTCCTCGACGCGCCGGCTGCCGACGGGACGTTGCCCGCGTCCGAACGGGCGTCCCTCGTGGAACGTCTCCGATCTGCGCTTGAGGCCTACCTGGAGGACCGTCCCGCCGGCCTGTCCCTCCCCACGGACCGCCGGCCGCCCTCGGCGTAGGCGACTGTCGCTACGCCGAGGCGGCGCCAGGCCAGTGGAAGGCAATCGGGGTATCCACGTCGGGGTGCAGGCTTTCGTGGACCGGGCAGTGGCGGGCGGCGCGCTCGAGACCGGTGCGCGTCGATTCATCGAGCGCGGCCGGCATGTGAACCTCCGTCCGCAGCGTGTCGATGCGGCGCGGATTGGCCGCCATCTCCTTCTCGACCGAAATCTCCATCCCCTCCAGGTCGAGGTCGTGCTTTTCGGCCTGGATGCCCAGAATTGTGGCCACACAGGTCCCAAGCGCCGTGGCCATCAGGTCCGTGGGCGAGAAGGAGCGGCCCTGTCCGTGGTTGTCCTCGGGGGCATCGGTGGTCAACGTGACGCCGCTCGGAGCATGCGCGGCCGTGCAGCGGAGGTCGCCCTGGTAGGTGGTGTCGATACGAACAGCCATCGGAGTAGGGGAATGAGTGAGGCAGAATGGACGTACGTGAACTCAAGCGGCTCATTGAGTTTCGACCTCTCTCTTTTTCGAAGCACAGAGGCGCCAGGTGGACGAAT
Source organism: Salinibacter sp. (assembly GCA_046498495.1). Lineage (GTDB taxonomy): Bacteria > Bacteroidota > Rhodothermia > Rhodothermales > Salinibacteraceae > Salinibacter. The sequence goes on from JAWOAQ010000179.1 coordinate 3,975, forward strand.
GCACTCGCGAGACGACATGTCCGCTGGATGTGGAGAGGACGGATTCGCGACTCTGCCCCGCGCCGCCCCGAACGCCCCATCATCCCGGACGGAGCGCTGTGACCGAAGGGACCGAGTCCTCCTGGGATCCGAACCCGATGAGCGGAGATCCGGGACCCCTCCGGCGATTGAAAAGGACCGGCGGGTTCCCGACGTCCGAAACGCATCGGCAGTGCGCCGGCGCACCCGCTCGATTCAATCGGCGGGATGGATCCCGGCGCGGCGGTCGGTCCGCAGTCCCTCCCTTGGCCGGGAGGACAGGTGCTTGTGGCCGTTCGGAGCCGGCGGTGTCGTGAAGGATGAGGCGGGTCCATTCCGAACACACCTACCCGTCATCCCGGACGGAGTGAGCTGCGCGAACGAAGATCCGGGATCTATTCAGTGGATGAAGGAACCGAGCCGTCATTCGACTGCCAGAAAGCCCCGGCAGCCACCGACGGCGTGCGCCCAGCCCCGGCGGGGGGATGGATCCCGGCGCGGCGGCCCCTGACGGAGCCTTGGCCGGGATGACGAGTGCCGGGGGGCGGACGGAGCCGGCAGTATCGTGAGGGAAGAGGCATGCCTACTACGAATACACCTACACGTCATCCCGGACGGAACGACGCGGAGATCCGGGACCTATCTCGCGGTCAAGGAAGGCACGGCACATTTTGCGACATCCCCCATCGCCAACTATTTTCAGTGTAACCCAGGCCCGGGTGGCTGGGATGGATCCCGGC
>JAWOAQ010000012.1:0-10343 GCA_046498495.1 Salinibacter sp.
CGCCAGCATATACAAGGGAAATACCAGGTACAGGGTGTTGATGAACAAAGAAAAAAACCCGGCAAAAGCAAAATATTTCAGGCAACCTCTCGCATGTGCGGGAGCGCCGCCCGGCTCACACGAACGTGGGACATCAAGTTCAGGTTAATGAGATCCTCCCAATCCTCGTCGGACAGCTCTTCAAAACGGCCGCGACGGTTGCCTCCTACGTTCCCCACGTACGTATCGATGCGGCCAAACCGGTCGACGGTTTCCTGGACGAGGCGCTCCGGCTCCCCGTCCTCTGTCACATCCATCGGCACGGCCAGTACGTCCGCCCCCTCCGCCTCCACGTCCTGGGCCGCCTCGCGGAGATCCTCCGCCGTACGGGCACAGATGGCCACGTTGCACCCTTCACGGGCCAGGGCCTCTGCGATGTATTTGCCAATGCCGCGGCTGGCTCCAGTGACAATGGCGACGCGGTCCTGCAGTCCGAGATCCATAAAAGACAAGTGGCAACAATGAGTGGAAGTCAGTAGAATGTAGAATAGGACCCGGCCCGGAGTCCATCCAGCCGCTCGCGCCGTGAGGATGAATCTTCAGACCATCTGAATACCCCCTGCGATTTGACATCCTCCGCGTCGCCGCGCTCCTTCACAGCATCCCACCAGCCCCCCTTCGTCTCATGTCCGATTCCGCTGATGCTCGCTCCTTCGAAGAAACGCTGGATCGTCTCGAACAAATCGTGGACGATCTTGAGGACGACCCGCCGGCCCTGGAGGAAGCGCTTGACGCATACGAGGAAGGCGTCGCCCTCGCCAACGAGTGCCTCGACCGCCTGGAGGAGGCCGAACAACGGGTCAGCGAACTGACGATCGAGTAGACCCGCTCGGGTGCCCCTGCAGAGGGCGTTCGTCCTCACTGATGCCGCCTGCCCATGCGCACTGGTACGTCCTCTCTCGTCGTGGCGGCCTTCGTGGGTCCCGGCACGGTGCTTACGTGCGCTTCCGCCGGGGTCGACTTTGGGTACGCCCTCGGCTGGGTGCTCCTCTTTTCCACCGGCGCTGCGTTCGTCCTGCAGTCCTACACCGCCGGAACGGGGATCCTGGCACGTCGTGGGCTCGGCGAGGCCATTCGGGCCAAGCTTTCGGATCGACGGCTGCGGTGGGGCGCGACGGCCCTCGTGGTGCTGGGGCTCTGGGTCGGGTGTGCAGCCTTCGAGTTCGGCAACTTGATGGGTGCCGCAGCTGGTGTGACGGCGCTGCTGGCCCCGGAGGCCCGTCCCCGTCCCATCGTGGCATTGCTGGCAGGGAGCGCCGCCTTCATCCTACTCCTGGACCTCCGGGTGCTGATTCGCATCTTCGGAGTCCTCGTGGGGGGCATGAGCATCCTCTTTCTCACGGGGCTGCTTATGGCCCCGGTGGACTGGAGCGCGGCCCTGTCGGGCCTGCTTGTTCCGGACGTGCCGGATGGCGGATGGGTCCGCGTGCTTGCCCTCGTCGGCACCACCGTGGTGACCTACAACCTCTTTCTTCATCCGTCCGCCGCCAAGCGCTACTGGGCCGACACCGCCGACCGGACCGCCGCCTGGCGGGGAGAACTCCGCGGCATGGCCTTCTTTCTACCCGTGGGCGGCCTTGTATCATTTTCTATCCTCGCCGCCGGTGCCGCCCTTCCTGGGTCCGCCGAGGGCGTGTCGGACGTAGCCGCATTTGCCCGGCTGCTGGACCCCGTCGCCGGCTCGTTTGCAACAGCTTGCTTCGGCCTCGGCCTGTTTGCGGCCGGCCTCACGTCGGCCCTCACGGCCCCCCTTGCCGCGGCGGCCGGCATCTGCGAGGTGTTTGGCTGGGAGACTGACCCCGCAGCCCCCGCCTACCGATTGGTGTGGGGCTCGGTGCTTGGGGCCGGCCTCCTCTTTGGGTTGGTGGGCTGGGACCCGCTGCCTGCCATCGTTGCCGCCCAGGCGGCCAACGGCCTCCTTCTTCCCCTCGTGGCGGCCTTCCTCTTCGTCCTGACCCTCCGGCAGTCCGTGGTAACCCTTCCGCTCTGGTTTCATGTGCTGGGCGGGGGCATCGTGCTGCTGTGTGGCGGACTGGGCCTCCGCACGCTCTGGTGGGTGGCCCAGCAGCTGTAGCGTCTCATCGTGCTCGCTGCCCCCGTCTCATCGAACGCATCGTCTTCATGGCCTCCGGCGCCCTCGCCCCCAACACATTCGGTCGCACCGCCCGGCTTGGGCTGCTTGGCGGGGGCCTCGTCTTTAGCCTCGTCCTGGCCCTGCCCGCCCCTGAGGGGCTGGACCCCGCCGGCTGGCGCGTCGCTGCTGTAGGCTTGCTCATGGCCCTCTGGTGGATCACGGAGGCGCTCCCCATCTCGGTCACGGCGCTTCTGCCCCTGGTGTTGTTTCCGGTGCTGGGGGCCGGGTCCATCAACCAGGCCGCCACGCCCTACGCCAATCCCCTCATCTTTCTGTTTATGGGCGGGTTTATGATTGCGCTGGCCATGCAGCGCTGGGGCCTGCACCGACGCATTGCCCTCTCCATTATCCGCGCCGTGGGCACCGAGCCCCACGCCATTGTCTTTGGGTTCATGCTGGCCTCGGCGTTCCTGAGCATGTGGGTTAGCAACACGGCCACGGCCATGATGATGCTGCCCATCGGGCTCTCGGTGGTGCGGCTGGCCGGGGGGGACGACCCAAGCGGAGAAGCGCGCACCTTCGCCATTGTGCTCATGCTGTCAATTGCCTACGCGTGCAGCATTGGCGGGACGGCCACCATCATCGGAACGCCGCCCAACGCCCTCCTGCAAGGCTTCCTGAACGAGACGTACGACGTGGAGCTGAGCTTCGCTCGGTGGATGGCCCTCGGGGTCCCGTTCGTTGTGGTGGGCCTGCCGCTGGCGTACGGAGTCCTGACCCGCGTCGCCTTCTCCCTCTCCCTCGACCGCATTGCCGGAGGGCGCGCCCTGATCACGGAGGCCCTTGACGAAATGGGTCCGGCCTCGCGAGGCGAGTGGCTGGTGGGCTTCGTGTTTTCCGCCGTCGCCCTCCTCTGGATGACGCGCCCCCTCCTCGCCGACGGGGTGCCCGGCCTCTCTGACGCCGGCATTGCCATGGGCGGCGCCGTGGTGTTGTTTTTGACGCCCGTGGACTGGGGAGAGGGCACGTTCGTCCTCGACTGGGAAACCGCGGCGGACCTGCCGTGGGGCGTATTGTTGCTCTTCGGCGGCGGGCTGTCTCTGGCGTCCGCCGTCGAACGAACGGGCCTGGCCTCTTGGATTGGCGAGCAGTTCAACGCACTGGGCGGCCTCCCCATTGTGCTGCTCATCCTGGCGGTGACCCTAACCATCGTGTTGATGACCGAGTTGACGAGCAACACGGCCACCACCGCAGCCTTCCTGCCGATTATGGCATCTGTGGCCATTGGGGTGGGACAGGACCCGTACCTGCTCATTGTCCCTGCGGCGCTGGCGGCCAGTTGTGCCTTTATGCTGCCGGTGGCTACGCCCCCAAACGCCATTGTCTATGGGAGCGAGGTGCTCAGTATTCCCGAAATGGCACGGGCCGGCGCGGTGCTGAACGTACTGTTCATTGTCCTCATCACGGCCGTTGCGTACGGCCTGGCCCCCATCGTCCTGGGCGTTGAGATCGGCGTCGTGCCCCCCTGGGCGGGATGACGAGAGCAACGCGCCCCAGCGGCGCTCGTAGGCAGATCGCCTATCCGCCATTCAGAACATGCGCGCCCTGGGCGGACACAGAGGTTTTCCAGGCCTCCGTCGCAACATCATGGTCGGCAAAGGCTTCGGTCATGGCGGCACACACCTGCTCGGCCGCTGTCGCCCCGTCGCACCAGGCAAACAGGGTCGGCCCGGCCCCGGAGAACGAACTGCCCAGGGCCCCAGCCTCACGAGCCGCGGCCTGCACATCGGCGAAGCCGGAGACAAGCGTCGCGCGGTGCGGCTCGGCAATCCGGTCGTGCAGGGCCCGGCTCACCAGCGCAGGGTCGTCCTGAAAACACCCCGCCACAAATGCCCCGAGGTGTGCCATCTGGGCAGTGGCGTCCTGCACGGGCACCGAGAGCGGCAGGCGGGCGCGGGCCTCGCGGGTCGCAACAGCCCCCTCCGGCTTCACGAGAACGATCTGCGAGCCGGACGGCACGGGCAGCGATACCACATCCGGGGGGTCCATGGACTGCGTGAGCGCAAGACCGCCGTAGAGGCACGGCACGACGTTGTCTGGGTGCCGGTCCCCGCTCGCCACAGCCTCCCCAGCAAGCGCATGCGGAAGGAGAGCATCCGGCCCCATCGGTTCGGGCAGGAGCGCCGCCGCCGCCACGACGGCCCCGACCGCCGATGCGGCCGACCCTCCCAGCCACGCCGTCAGCGGAATGCCCTTCTCAATCGACACCGAAAAGCCATTCTCAAGGCCAAGGGCCGCGCGGAAGGACTGCAGGGCGGCCCCGGCGGTGTTGTCGGCGGGCGCCGACGGCAGCGCCTCCGCCTGAACGCCGGACATCCGGCCCATCCGCACCGTGGGCGCGTCCAGCCGCCGAACCGTCACACGATCCTCCAGGCCCTGGACCGCGCACCCCAACACGTCGAAGCCAACGGCGACGTTGCCGATGGAAGCCGGGGCACGGGCGGTGGCAACGTCACTGTCCATCTGCGGATTGTCTTGATTCGCTTCGTCCAGTTCTCTCCCTGCGTCTACGCTCTCTCATTGCGTGCGGTGCGGCGCCTCTCATTTCCTATGTGGCGAGGCGCAGCAGGTCGGCAAACACCCCGGCCGCCGTCACCTGCGGCCCGGCCCCCGGGCCCTGCACGATGAGTGGGTTCTGCTGATAACGATCCGTCTGGAAGCGGACAATATTATCGGTGTGACTGATGCGCGCAAACGCATGATCGGCATCGTAGCGGCGGAGGCGAACCGAGGCCTCCCCGTCCCGCGCCACCCGACCCACAAAGCGAAGCACCTTGCCCTCGTCCTGGGCAGTGCGCAGGATGTTGGTCATCGTCTCATCGTACTCGGGCAGGCGCTCTACAAATTCCTCCACCGGGCCGTCCACCAGCGCGTCCGGCACCAGGCCCTCCACCGTGACATCCGAGAGCCCCATCGGCATTCCCATTTCACGGGCCAGAATGACGACCTTCCGCGCCACATCCATTCCGGAAAGGTCGTCGCGGGGGTCCGGCTCGGTAAAGCCCTCGTCCTTGGCCTGCTGTAAGATGGTAGAAAAGGGCCGCTCACCGTCGAAGGCATTAAAGAGATAGGACAGGGTGCCCGACAGGATGCCCTCCACGTGGTGAACGCGGTCGCCAGTCTCGATAAGGTTGGCGAGCGTTTGCAGAATGGGCAGCCCCGCACCGACCGTGGTTTCGTAGAGGTACCGGGGACGCGCCCCGCGGCTGGCGGCCTGGAGGGCCTGATACTGCTCCCACGAGGCCGTGTTGGCGCGCTTGTTGGGGGTTACCACGTGAATGCCGCGCGCCAGCCAGTCTTCGTAGTGGCGGGCCACGCGGTCGCTCGCCGTACAGTCCACCAGAACGGTGTGCGGGTGATAGTCGGTCTGCACATGGTCCACGAAGGCGTCGAGGTCGGCCGGATCGCCGTCGGCCAGCGTGTTGCGCCAGTGCTCAAGGTCGACGCTCCGTTCGGCCCGCACCATCGTGGACGTTGTGGTGATGCCCCGCACGCGGAGGTCAATGTCCTGGTCGTCGCGCAGGCGCTCGGCCTCGTCCCGGATCTGATCGAGCAGGGCCGCGCCTACGTTTCCGGCGCCAATGACGCCGATCGAGAGGGTCTGATTCGAGAGGTAGAAGCCGGCGTGGGCGGCGCGGAGGGCTCGGGGGGCGTCGGCGCCATCCACCACGGCCGAGATGTTTCGCTCTGAGGAGCCCTGCGCGATGGCCCGGATGTTGACGCCGGCCTCGCCGAGCGCGCCGAAGAAGGTGGCGGCCACGCCGGGGGTTCCGGCCATGCGGTCGCCCACCACAGCCAGGATGCTGCAGTCTTGCGTCACCTCCACCCGCTGAATTTGCCCGCGGTCAATTTCGGCGTAGAAAGCCTGTTCGGCCGCCTCCCGGGCCGGGGCCGCGTGGGCCTGGGGCACGGCGAAGCAAATGGAATGCTCAGAGCTGCCCTGCGAGATGAGAATGACAGACACACCGGCATCTTCGAGCGCGTCAAAGAGACGGTGCGCAATTCCCGGGACCCCAATCATGCCACTGCCCTCCAGATTGAGCAGCGCCACGTCATCGACGGTTGAAAACCCCTTCACGACGGAGGTGCCGTCGCCCTCGGGGTGAATCCGCGTGCCGGGCCGGTCGGGCGCAAAGGTATTGCGGATTGTGATGGGAATCTCGTGTTCGATAGCCGGAGCCAGCGTCCGGGGATGAATGACACCGGCCCCGAAGTACGCAAGCTCCATGGCCTCCTCGTAGGAAAGAACATCGAGCGTCTGTGCATCCGGAACGTAGCGGGGGTCGGCGCTCATCACGCCGTCGGTGTCCGTCCAGATGGTGAGCGCCTCGGCTCTCAGGAGCGCCGCAAAGATGGCGGCGGAGTGGTCGGAGCCATTGCGGCCCAGGGTGGTCGGCACCCCGTCGGGCGTCGAGGCCACGAATCCAGTAATGACGAGCACGTCGGCGTCGTGGTCGGCCCGCCAGTCGGCAAACCGATCGCGCGTGGCCTCCCAGTCCACCACCGGCCCCATTCGTTCATGGTGCACAACAAGTACCTCGTGGGCATCGCACGCAGCAGCGGATTCCCCCTGCTGGCGCAACACAGCCGCCAGCAGACGAGCCGCCCATGTCTCGCCGGTCCCGGCCACCAGGTCGCGGGCGGCGTCTGGGGCCGTCCGGAGGAGGCGCGTGGCCCGGAGCACGTCCACCAGATCGTCGGCGTCCTCGTCCAGCGCCTGCAGCAGCGGGGCCGCGGCCGCGTCTGAGAGCAGGTCCTTGATGACGGCCCGCTGCTCGTCCAGAAGGGTCTGAAATTGGCCGGAGAGGTCGTCGGCGTCCAGGGGGGCGCGCTCCGCCAGGGCAAGGAGGCGGTCGGTCACGCCGCTCATGGCTGAGACGACGACGGCCGTCGGGCGGGACTGCTCCGCCACCAGAGACGCAACGTGCTGGATGCGGTCCGAATGGGCCAGGCTGGTGCCACCAAATTTATGGACGGACCAGGGAACGTGGGGGGGCGAAGGGGACTCCATGCGATTGGAAATCGACAAAGAAAGAAATCGCGCTGCGCGGGCCTCATCACCGACCGGTGGCGGGAGACACTACGTGGCCTCCGGATGCACACCCGGAGGGGCATTCGAGTTACGCCGCCGCATCTTCGGTCGCCGCGGCAGAAACCACCGACGCCAACACGGAGCGAAGGGCGGGCTGGGCGTTCGCAACCGCCGCCTGCATGTCGTGCACAGACACCGGCTCCTGCGCGTCGGTCGAGCACCGGTCCGCAATAAGAGCGATGGCCAATACCCGCAGGCCCATATGGCGAGCGGTGATGACCTCGGGTACAAGGCCCGCCCCCACCGCATCGGCCCCCAGGGTGCGCATCATGCGGTACTCGGCCGCGGTTCCCAGGGTCGGTCCCAGGACCCCAAGATAGACGCCTTTTCGCAGCCCCCCCGCTCCGTGTACGGCCGCGGCTTCGGCGGCGCGGTTCAGTCGGCCATCGTACGGCTCGGTCATGTCTGGGAAGCGGGGGCCCCAATCGTCCACGTTCGGTCCCACGAGGGGGTTCACCCCCTGGAAGTTAATGTGGTTGGATAGAAGCATCAGATCGCCGGGGGCCAGCTCCGACCGAATGCCGCCGGCGACGTCCGTCAAGAGCAGCGTTTCCACTCCTGCGACCGCCAGCATGCGCACCGGGAAAACGGCCTCTCGCGGGGCGTAGCCCGCGTGGAGGGGCAGCGACGCGTCCAGCACCACAACCGGGACGTCGTTCCACGTCCCGAGGAGGACCGTCCCCTCGTCCGCCGTGTCGGACAGGTGCGGGATGTCGGCGTAAGGAATCGCGGTTGTGACCTCGACCGCCTCGGGGATGGTCGTTCCCCCTGCGCCCAGAAGCAGGGCGATGGACGGGACGGAATCGATTCGTTCTCGGAGATATCCAGCGGCGGCGTCGACGTGGCGACGGTAGCGCGCGGTGGCCTCAGGCGTATGCGGGGGCGGATCGTCTGACGGAGACATGCGGGGAGGGGATTGGAAAAAAGAACGAGCAGGGACCTCTACAGAAACGGCTCGCGCGGACAGATGCTACTCCATGTCTTCGAGGATGCGCCAAATTTTCTCGATTTCCTCTGTAGATGTCTGATCCCCCTCGTCCTTCCGTTTGTCTTTTTTCGTCTTCTCCGCATCAGCGTCCGACGACGCACGAGTCTTGCTCGATGCCTCTCCGGACGCAGTCGGTTCCGCCTCCGTGTTCGTCGCATCGTCTGCCTCGGACGTCCCAACTCTTTCCTCGTCCGAGATCTCGTCCGGCGGGTCAGGCGCCGGCTCGGGTCCGTCGGCCGTCGCCTCATCCGCATCCGTCTCGGCTTCTGCGTCGTCCTCGCCCGACACCTCGCGGGACGCGGGACGCGTCTCCGGGGCCGATTCGTCGCCTCCTCCGTCCTCCGCAGGCGCAGTAGACGCCACCATGCCGCCCGCCGCTGATGCCCCTTCCGGATCCGGCGCATCCGTGCGTTGCTCGTCATGCGTCCCGGTTGGCTCTGCGTCGCCTGGGCGTTCCGACCGAGAGAATCCCCCCCCGGTAGACCCGTCCGCCTCCTCTGCATCGGGGTCGGGCACCCCCTCCTCCGTGTCCTCCTGCAACGTATCGGGGCTCCGCTCGCGCCAGTCGGATTGTGCCTCCGGCGTTGCTTCGGCGGCCCGTCGTCCCTCCAGCGCATCCGATAGCGAATCCTGAAAGTCGTCCGTCGGCGCCCCTTTGTCCGGTTCTGCATCGGCGGCTGGTTCATCTGGATCGCTCCCCGCGGACGGTACAGCGGGGGCCGGCTCATCCCCTTCCGGCTCGCCTCCACCCGGACCGGTCCCCTCGGCGGGCATCGCCTCGGAGGACGCATCCGGCGGGCGCATTCCAGCCGAAGCGTCCCCCGGGGCGTGTCGCGACGGTGCGGACGCCTCAGGAGAAGGGGGTTCGTCGCGGTAGCCGTCAAGAATTTCGAGCTCCGACTGTAGGAAGGCCCGGAGGCGAGCGGCGACCTCGTTGCGGCGGTCCTCCAGGCGCTCGGCCTCGTTCTCCAGGCGGTCGCGCCGGGCCCGTGCCGCCTGCTGAATTTCTTTCGCGTCCGCCTTGGCCTCCTGCACAATGGTTTTTGCCTCCTGGCGGGCGTTTTCCAGTTTCTCCTCGGCGTTCCGACGGGTTTGATCAAGGGCTTCCTGAAGGGCTTCCTCCACCTTCTGGTAGTGCGCCATCTGCTGCTCCAGCTCCTGGACCCGGTTTTCCAGGCGCCGGCGCGCGTCGGCCATCTCTTCCCACTGCGTCGCCACCATGTCGAGGAAGGCCTCGACGTCCTCCGGGTCGTACCCCCACAGCTTGCTGTTGAAGTCTTGCTTCCGAATGTCGAGGGGCGTCAGGTTCATGGTGACGTGCGTCGGGTCAGGTGAGCGCAAACGACGAGCACAGAGGGGCCTCACGGGAGGCAGTGCCGCTCCCAGACGAACTACAGGGTAGAGAACGCAGGTCCTGCGGACAACTGCTGGGGAACTCGAGGTCGATCCCCGCCTTGAGTTCGCGGCAATTTCACCAAGCCGGTGGCATACTGTTTCGCCCTCGCCCTCGGCTCCGTTGCCGGGCGGCGTCTAGTCGTAGTCGCGCGGACCGAAGAGGGCACTACCGATTCGGACCATCGTGCTTCCTTCCTCAATCGCGATCTCGAAATCGCCGCTCATGCCCAGGGAGAGCTCCGCCATCTCGACCTGCGGATTGTTGCGGGCGTCGTAGGTCTCAAACAACTCGCGCGCCAACCGAAACTCGCCCCGCACCTGCTCGCGGTCCTCGGGCGTATCAATAAAGGACGCCATTGCCATAAGGCCGCGCACCTCGAGCCGCTCGTATTCGGCACACTGGTCGAGGAAGGCATGCGTGTCTTCGGGCGAAAGGCCGTATTTCTGCTCCTGCCCGCTGATGTTAACCTGCACGAGACAGGGGAGCGTGCGCTCGTTGTAGCCGGCCCGTTTGTCGAGCTCCTCGGCCAGGGGGGGGCTGTCGAGCGCGTCGAACCAGTCGGCGTGGCGGGCGACGAACTTGGCCTTGTTGGTCTGCAGGTGGCCCACCATGTGCCAGACGAGGTCGCCGCCTTTGAAGGCCCCCGGCCGCACTCGGGCCTTGTCCCGCAGCTGCCGGGCCCGGTTTTCCCCAA
>JAWOAQ010000013.1:0-10674 GCA_046498495.1 Salinibacter sp.
GCTGGCGTGGTTACGCAGGAACGTGGCCCAGGTCTGTTTCGAGGCCCGATGTTTTTCGCACGCCTGCTACATACTTCTGGATCGAGCTCTTGCTGACCTCAACGCCAAGCTTCCTTAGTTCTCCCCGAATGCGCTCCGCGCCCCAAGTCGCGTTCTCCCTCGCCATCTGCTTGATCAAAACCACAACATCCTCAGTCAGCGGCGATCTGCCGCACTGGGACCGCGCTCTCGATTTGCGTCTCCATGGCTGCAGGCCGATCCAACCTTGCCATCACAGAAGAAGACCCCGCGCGGCCGGCGTCGCCCGGACCCGCTTGCCGATATCTTCGACGCGGAGGTGGTGCCCCTACTTCAATCTTCCCCCGGCATCCGGCCGGTCTCGGTTTACGAGGAACTTCTGCGCCGGCATCCCGAGCTGGGCACGGGCATCCGGCGCACGCTGGAGCGGCGGATGCGCGCCTCGAAGGCCGAGCACGGCCCGGAACAGGAAGTGAATTTCCGGCAGTTCCATTGGGGCGCAGGAAACTTCGGGGCCGACCCAAACCCCCCGTGCGCTTCGTCAAACTGCCGACTGAGCTGCTGAAACGCGGTGTCAAGCGTCTCCTCTCCCGGGGCCTCGGACTCTGTTTCCTCCTCTACCGACTGTCGGAGAAGATCTGTGACCTTATCGGCATCCTGTAGGAGCTTTTCCCGGTCCTTTTCCCAGAGCCGTTTGATCTTGGGGACCAACTCCAACATGCCCGTTTGTTGAAAGCGTCCCTCCTTTGGAAGATAGGTAGCCGCAAAGAACGGCTTACGGTCCGGCGTAAGAAGCACCGTGAGGGGCCACCCGCCCTGCCCCCGCATCATCTGGCACACCTCCATGTAGAGGGAGTCCACGTCCGGGCGCTCCTCGCGATCCACTTTGATCGAGACGAACGTCTCGTTCATCAGACGAGCCACCGTCTCGTCCTCGAAGGACTCCCGCTCCATCACGTGACACCAGTGGCAGGTGGAGTAGCCAATCGAGAGAAAAATGGGCTTGTCTTCCGCCTGGGCCTTCGCAAATGCCGTCTCGCCCCACGGGTACCAGTCGACCGGATTCTCCTTATGCTGTCGCAGGTAGGGACTCTGCTCGTCGGCAAGGCGGTTGGGCATACAAAGCGGGCCATCAGGACAAAAAAACGGGACGGGGTTTTACGCCCGCCCCGCCGTCCCGTTCGCGCGGGTTGCTTAAAGCGTCTGCCCAAAGTACACCGCGTTGAGAAAGAGGCCATTGGTTCCGTACCAGAAGGCCCGGAAGTTGGGATTGTCCATAAACAGGACGATCTGGCCACTGCCCACCTCGTGCGCCTCAATGGACGCGGCCCCCGCGGCCACCTCTTCCTGGTCGTCGGACAGGTAGCCACTCAGGCGGGGCGTCTCATCGTACGTGCCCACGCTGGCGCCGGGCTCGTCGCTCGGGTCGTAGAACCCAGTGCCGACGCGGAAGACCGGCACCGTCTCATCATAGCCGTAAGCCACCGGGTGCGTGTTGTCCACATTGGTCTCAAAGATCGACCCGCCAATCCCCTGGGCCCCGTAGGCTTCCGATAGATCTGCGTAGTCCTGTCCCCGGACCAGCGAATCCACATCGACGGTGCGCTCTTCTAGATCAACGAGATCGTTTTCAACCGGCCATTCCACGGCATCCTCGATTCCGATTAGCGTGCCTCCCTCCTGCACCCATTCCGTCACCTTCTCGGTCGGGAGATCGTCGTAATCGCCCCCGGCCATGATCATCGTGTTGTACGGGTCCAGGTCCGCGGAGGAGACGTCCGAAATGTTGAGAAGGGACACCGGCACGTTCATGCGCTCGCTCAGCAGGTGCCACACTTCTCCGGCGTTGTACGAGCTGGCCCCGCCGTAGCGAGACCCGCCCCCTGTTCCAGTCAAAATCGCCGCCTTCGGGGGCTGAAGGATTTCGGAGCCGGTGCTCCCGAGGTCAGGCCCTTCGGGGGTGAGCCCCTGATCGACCGCATACAGATCCACGTAGTCCTGCTCGGCCATCCGCTGAACAACACGATGCACGGTATCCGGCGACACGCCTCGCTGCTGCACTTGGATAACGATCGCTCCTCGCTCGAAGGATTGCGTCGAGCCGTTCACCCGTGCGGTAAACGGATCGGACATGACGCGCGGACGGATGTCGTTGTTGTGGAGGCGCTGCACGGCCCGGGGGGCAAAATACCGTCCCCATGGAAGGACGTACGTGTACTGCGAGCGCCCCCCGATAACCTCCCCTGCCTGGTAGCTCACATCATCCAGGGGCGTCCCCTCGCTCGGCGCGTCCGACACTTCGGCGTAGTCGACCCCAAACGCCAGGGGCAGGGTCCAGGTCGAAACGTCGTAGAAAATGGAGTCGGGATACGACGACGTCCGTTCGAGAGCCGCTTTTACGAACCGGCCCTGTGGCTGGTCGAGCGGAATGGTGTAGGCGTCTCCCGACTCAAACGTATGCCCGTTCGCTTCGATGGTCTCGTCGAGCTCAAACATCTGCACTTCATGGCGATCAAGCACCTGGGCGAGGGCGCGAGCGCGCGTCGGCTGATCCGTCTCGTCGACCACGAAGGCTTCCGTATCAGTTTCCTCGAGCGCGTCGTCCCGGTTCGCCATAAAGTCGCGTTGATACTCCAGCAGGTCGGACCGCATTTCCACGACCGCTCGGGTTGTAGAGAGCGAGGTCATGAACTGATTGCGGACGGTAAACGGATAGGTCATCTCTCCCTTGTCCGTCTCTCGGGTCAGGGCCCGCGAAGAGGCCTGTTCAAAGAGGATCCCAACTGAGCCGTTGATGTCGGGGTACGTCGACCCCTTCCCGTAGTAGAAGTCATCAAACGACTCGCGGGTGTAGTAGAGCGACCCAATTTGCTCCAGGAAGTTGGCGTGTCGCTCCGCAATGCGCCCGGTCAACTCCTGGTTGATCGATGGAGTGTTGGGATTTGTGCGGCTCTGAACGCCCGGCTGGAAAAAATACGTCGCCTCCGAGCCCATCTCGTGGAAGTCCGTGAGCACCTGTGGCTTCCAATCGTGGTAGTAGTCAATGCGGCCTTGCGAAGACGGGTGCTGTACGGGCAGCCAGTCGCGATTCAGGTCGAACCAGTAGTGGTTTGTGCGCCCCCCCGGCCACGGCTGGTTGTGCTCGCGATCCTGGGGATCGGCCGTGGGGGTGTCCCCTCGATTCCCGTTCACCCAGTCAACAAACCGGTCGCGCCCGTCGGGATTGAACATGGGGTCGACGAGGGTGACCGTATTCTCCAGGGCCGCCTCCACATCGGGCCCGTTGCCCGCCGCCATGTGGTACAGAAACAGAATCCCAGACTCCGTGCCACTGGCCTCATCCCCATGGATGCTATAGCCCTGGAGCACCACGGCGGGGCGGTCCGCCAGATCCTCATCGGAAACCTGATCGGGCTGCAACACGGCCTGCCGGTTGGCCTGCCGGATTTCGTCCAGGTTGTCGTGGTTCTCCGGTGCCGTTACGATGGCATGGATGAGCTGGCGCCCCTCGTAGGTCCGGCCGTGCGTCCGGAGGGTGACCCGGTCGCTCGCTTCCGCCACGGCCTCAAAGTACTCGACCACCTGCGCCGGGCGGGTGTGTCGGGTGCCGATTTCATGACCGATCACCTCTTGCGGGGTGGGAATGGCGTCATCGTAGCTCTCGGTGCCCGGCAGGGGGGTCTCTATGGGGAGCGGAAGCTCCTGCGCGCTGGCGGGCAGGACGAGGAAAGCGGCAAGGAGAAGGCAAAAAAGGCTTCGAAGACGGTGGGGTAACGACATGTTCAAGGGGTGGGGTGTGCTTCTGTGAGCGACTGCGGTGCGAGATCCGGTCGGGGATCGGCGACAGTATACGAAAGGCAACCGGGAAGTTGAAACCGTTCGCCGAGTGCTGGAAGGGCTTACGGGCTGGGATGCACGAGGCCAATATGAATGTCCATCACGTTGGTGTGCGTAGGACCGGGGCGAAGGAGCTGGTCCAGGGCGTCGAACACCCTGTATGAGTTGTTCCGTTCGAGATGGTCGGCGGGATTGCGACCGCTCGCTCGGGCCTTCTGGGCCGTGCCGGGAGTGGCCCACGCACCTGCCGCGTCGGTTGGGCCGTCGATGCCATCGGTTCCCCCACTCAAAACCGCCACGGGTTGTGAGGTCGTCTCCAGTTCCAGTGCGGCCGAGAGTGCGACCTCTTGATTTCGACCGCCCGTCCCGTCTCCCATCACCGTCACTGTCGGCTCGCCGCCCCAGAGCCAGCACGTTGGCGCCTCGACCTCAGCCCGGAGGAGCTGTTGCGCATGACTGCTCCCCACGGTTCGGGCTTCCCCGGTAACATCTTTTGTCACGGAGCGAACTGTGTACCCCCGTGCAGTCGCCGCTTTCCGAGCGGCCGCCAGCGCCTGCTCATTGGAGCCGACCAGCGTTGTGCGTGTCGATTCGAAGCACGCGTGCCCCTCGGAGGGGGTTTCGGTCCGCGTCCCCCGAGCCCCTGCCGCCAGGTGTGTACGGACCGGGTCCGGGACCTCGCGCCAGAGTCCATACTGGTAAAGGGCGCGCATCGCCTCGTTGTAGGTGGTGGGATCCGGCACGGTCGGCCCGCTGGCAATCGTTGCAAGGTCATCCCCAACCACATCGGAGACGACGAGCCCGGCCACGTGGGCCGGAGCGGCCGCTTGCGCCAGCTGTCCACCCCCTAACGCTGTAAGGTGCTTCCGCACCGCGTTGGCCGGCCCAATAGGCATCCCCGCCCGCAATAGCTGATGGTACGTTGTACGAAGGTCTGCGAGGTCCAAAGAGGCGGCGGGCACCGTTGACAATGCCGTTCCCCCTCCGGAGACCAGAACCAAAAGCAGCTCTCCCGCCGCCGCTCGCTCCGCCTGCCGCTGTATGCGACGCCCCCCTCGAACCCCCGCGCCCGATGGAAGAGGATGCCCTCCCGTTCGGACCGCAATGGTCGTCGGGATGGGCAGCCGATCGGGAACAGCCTCCGGGTATCCCTCTGGTACAATCACAACCCCCTCAAGGGCCTCCACGTCCAGCGTCGCCTCCACCGCCCCGGCCATCGCCATGGCCGCTTTTCCCATCCCAACGACGCGGATGCGTCCGTAGGTCGACAGCGGACGGGGGGCCCAGTCCGCCGTCGGCGTCGCTTGCAGCAAGCGGTCCGCCTGCACACGCCGTACCGCCGCCCGAAAGATGTGCTTTGCATCTGAAACGCAGCGATCGGTGGGAGACATGGCAGTGTCTCATTCGATCCGTAGCCGGGGCAAATGCCAGGACGCTCGTGGGGCCGCTTCAACCGTCCCTATCCAAACGTCTCGTCTCGTTTCTGCATCGCCTTCTTAGCGTTGCGCTGCAGCCACCGTCCCAGTTGCATCGCGTGCTCAGGCGTCATCACAAGCGACGCCTGCACGTCGCGCGTCAGCTCCCCGCGGGTCACCTGCTCGCTTCGCTCGCTGAGGTTAACCTGTCCCTCCTCGTTGATCTGGTGACTCACGTGGTGGGGAATGCTCGCCCGCTCCACGTAGAGGTTCGCAACGACCGAGGCCCCGTCGGGCGTCGGGCCCCCGTGCGCCCCGGTAGCGGCAATGGTAGGGGCATCTCCTGTGCTTTCGTAGACGAACGTGACTTCGTTGGGAGCAGGGTCGGACATGGCACGAATCAGGTCGATGAGAGCAGCACGGACGGCACCCTGGATCGGCCATCCGTCCGTTCAAAAACAGGAGTGACGGCCATGGGTCGGCTGGGCGCACAAAAAACGACAGATAATGATAGGCGCCTTACCATCAAACCGTCGTTTCGTTCGATTCTCACAGCCCACAGATGGTGCGGTCCCCTGCTCGGCGATCCCTCACCTCGTTTTAGCGGAACTGCCTGGGCCGATGGAGGTGCAGATTCCTGAACGCGCATCCCCCCAACCGTCCCCCGTCCCATGGAGGAATCCGCGCCCCCGACCGCCCCCGACCGCACCTCAGACATTGGCGACCTGCATGTCCTCACGGATTACCACCTTCAACAAGAGCACTCCCACGCCGAGCTGGCGCGGATGGCCATCCGTGGGGGCGCCGATAGCATTCAATTCCGTCAAAAACACGGAAGCATTCAGAACATCCTGATTGAGGCCCGAACCGTGGCCGCCGTGTGCCGGGACGCCTCCCTTCCCCTTATCGTGGACGATCGAATCGATGTTGCCCAGGCCGTGGGCGCCACGGGTGTGCATCTGGGCCAGAGCGACTTTCCGGTGGAGGCGGCCCGAGACATCCTAGGCCCTGATGTCATAATCGGCGCCACCGCAACCAAGCCCCATCAGGCGGCCAGCGCCTACGAGCAGGGCGCGGATTACATCGGCTTTGGGCCGGTCTTTCCCACCACGTCGAAGCGAAACCCAAAGTCGGTGAAGGGTCCCGAGGGACTGGCCGATGCGTGCGCGGCCGTTCCGATTCCTGTGATTGCCATCGGGGGGATCACGCACGATCGGGTGCGCCCAACGCTGGAGGCCGGCGCGCATGGTGTGGCGGTACTCTCGGCCGTTGCGACGGCGAAGAACCCCGAGCGCGCGACGGCCCGCTTCCGCGCCGCCATCGACGGCTTCGAGGCGGACCCGACCTGAGACGCCTACGTAGCATCTGCGTCCCGAATCGCCTGCACGAGGGCATCCGGATTGGGAGCATCGGCCACGGCCGCAACCGTCTCGCCCGCTGTGCGGAGCGCACCGGCGGTCGTTGGCCCAATGGCCGCGACCCGGTACGCCGCCAGCGGCACCTGGGCCGCGGACAGGGCCTCCAGTCCCGACGGACTAAAGACAACCAGCCAGTCGGTCTCCGCGGGCGACGGGACGGCCAGTGTCGAGCGGGGCTTCGTTTCGTATACAACTTGTTCCTCGAACGCAACCCCGGCGTCGTGAAGGGCATCTGGAAGGGTCTCTCGCCGCCGATTTCCAGACAAGAAGAGAAGGGGCCTCTCATGCCCCTTTGACGCAAGCCGATTCCCGAGGGCAGCCGCTGTGCCCGTGTCTTCGCCGGACACATCCAGGCCCAGCTTCCGAAGCCAGCGGGCGGTTTTCGGCCCCACCGCATACGCCCGTCGGCCCTGCCAGTGCGCCCGCAGATCGGGTTCGGTGCGATAGGCCTGATGCAGGGCGCGCCCGACCCGGGGACTGGTTGCAATCAGGGCCGCGAAGTCGGCAGCCCGACGAAGATGATTTCGGAGGGCCTGTTGATTCGGAAACGCAAAGCGGAGGGCGGGCTCGCAGGCGACCGTGTATCCGACCGCCTCAAACGCCTGGAGATAGGGATCCGGATCGTCGGGCGAGCGGAGCAGAAGAACGTCGGGAGAAGCCGTGTCCATGGCGAGGCGCCGAACGAAGGTTGATAGCTCGGGCTTACGGACGAAACGGTGAGGCCCGGTCTGCCTGGTCGTCCAGGATCCGATCAAGAATTTCGGCGCCACCGGCCGCCAGCAGGTCCTGAGCCAGCGCCCGGGCCACCGTTGTCCCGTCGTCGGGCGCACATGTCCGGCGATCGCGGTGGTGCTCGCTCCCGTCCAGCGCTGCGATGCAGGCATCGATCACCAGATCGTCCTCCTCTGTCAAACGTGCCCACGCTCCCATCGGCACCTGGCATCCGCCCTGCACCTCATGCAGGAAGGCCCGTTCCGCATCTGTGGTATCGCCCGCAGCCCCGTCGTGAAGCACGGTGCGAAGCCGGCGGGCAAGGGCTCGGTTCGAGGCGGCGCAGGCAACGCCCAGCGCCCCCTGGCCGACCGCGGGCACCATGATGCTCGGATCAATGCGCTCCCGGATGCGCGCTGAAAGCCCCAGCCGGAGGAGCCCCGCCACGGCCAGCACCATGCCGTGCCAGCGACTGGCATCCAGCTTTTCGAGGCGCGTATCGACATTGCCCCGCACCGGGACCACCTCAAGGTCCGGGCGCCACGTTCGGAGCTGGGCCGTGCGGCGAAGGGATGCCGTTGCCAGGATGGCCCCTTCCGGCAGGTCCGCCAGCGTCCCCTCAAAGGACGGATGCGCCACAAATGCATCGAGGGGGTTCTCGCGACCCGCAACGGCAGCGAGAGAGATGCCCTCCGGCACCGTCGACGGAATATCCTTCAGGGAATGCACAGCCAGGTGAATGTCGCCGGCCAGCAAGGCGTGATCCAGTTCTTTTGTGAACACCGCTTCGTCGCCGATGTCCGAGATGGCCGTGTCTCGGGCCTCGTCGCCTCGCGTCGAAATTGTTTCGATCGCAACCCGATGGCCCTCCGCCTCCAGCCTGGACTTGACAAAGTTTGCCTGCCAGAGGGCAAGGGTGCTGCCGCGGGTGCCAAGACGGAGGGGATCCGGGGCGCTCGAACCGAATGCAGAAGTAGACACTGGAGAAGCAAATGACGGACAAAGCGGCGAGAAACGGAGGTCGATCTTCCAGCGTCACCCCGTTCCTGAGGGAGAGGCTTTCGCCTCTTCCGTCATGCGAAGGGCCTCATCGATCGCCTCCCCCTTGTCCTCCGCCTCCCCTGGATCATGCGTGAGATAGGGACAATCCGATGGCGCCTCCGACAGGCTCGGCTGGGCCTCCCGGCCCGCTTCCTGGAGCGTCCGCCCCTCCTCTTCAGATGGGGCAAAGAGTGCGTGCAACAATTTGATGCCCTGCACGAAATCGATGCTATCGGGATCGACGTTCTTGAGCCGCACGATGGGAACAGCAAGCAGCTTCTGCATGATCGACTTTGTGAGCTGCTCGACCTCACTCCGATCCATGTCCGTGCGGTGGGCGTGTCGCTCCACCTCCTGCTCCCGAATCGCGTCGAACGTTTCACGG
Organism: Salinibacter sp.; assembly: GCA_046498495.1. Lineage (GTDB taxonomy): Bacteria > Bacteroidota > Rhodothermia > Rhodothermales > Salinibacteraceae > Salinibacter. Next base: position 8,826 of record JAWOAQ010000013.1, read on the forward strand.
ATCGCCTGGATGGCAGGCTGAAGGGCCTGCTGGTGAAAGACCCAGGTGACGAAATCACTCAAGAGCTCCTCACAGATGGCCTCCGCCTCCGGCACGGACGAGGCGCGGCGGGCCTGAACGGTATCGGTCCACGTGTTCAAGTCGTCAAGGTCACACACCTCGTAGCCCGGCACCTCCCCCACGCCCGGCTCCACGTTTCGGGGACGGGCAATGTCCACGAGAAGCGTATCGGTCGAGGGCCGGGCTCCCGGCAGCGCGTCGGTTTGTACGATGGGGTGTGGGGCCCCAGTAGCCACGACGACAAGGTCGGCCGTCCGCAGCTGCGCATGGCGCTCGTCCCAAGCCACCACCTCAGCGTCAAAGGTGTCCGCCACAGCGCGGGCCCGGTCGGGGGATCGATTGGTCACGAACAGCGCGCCGGGCGCGGGTCCGGGAAGGGCATTCAGGGCGAGCCGCCCCATCTTGCCCGCCCCAACCAGGAGAACGGACGCGTCGTCAAGCGACACCGAGGCAGGACGATTGCGCAGGTGCTGCCGTGCCATTTCGACGGCTGCCGTCGAAATCGATGCCGCCCCCTCCATCAACGTCGTCTCGGTCGATACCCGCTTGGCGGCCCGGAAGGCCGTGTGCATTAACCGATGAAGGAGGGAGTGAACCTGATGGGCATCCACCGCGCGCTGGTACGCTGTCTTAACCTGGGCCAGGATCTGACTGTCGCCCAGAATCATGGACCGGAGGCCGGCGGTTACCTGGAGCACATGCCGGACCGCCGCCTCATCCCGATACCGGAAGGCATCCTCCGCCGGCCACGGGGCGTCCACCGTGCGCTCCAGCGCCTTCACCACGCGCTGCACGTCGGTGTCTGTGCCGTAGAGGTACGCTTCCGTTCGGTTGCACGTGGATAAAACCACAACTTCCCCGTCGTCACTCAGGAGAAGAGACTCGTACATGGATGCCTGTGCCTCCGCACTGAGGGCAAACGCATCGGCCTGTTCGACAGACGCGTGCTCATGATTGAGCCCAATGGCGTGGAAGGTCATGGGACGGTTACCACCTGTGATTGCGAATGTGTACTGTTACCTACCGCGCGAAGCGCTGTTCATTTCCTAGGGTTGAATAAAAGTTGAGTTCGCCCCACCTCCCGGCTCGGGCGCCCCTCCATCGTGCGCCTCCGCATCGCTCTCCTCCTCCCGCCGTCGGGTCGTCAGGACCGGGCATGGCGCACTTCGCACCACACGTTCCGTGGTGCTGCCCACCAAGAATCGGTCCATGCCCTTCCGTGCCCGCGTCGCCATGACAATAACATCAACGGATGCGTCAGCGGCGAACGAAGAAATCGTGGACGCGACATGCCCTTCCTCTACGTGGTACGACACGTCCGGGGCCTCCCCGCCGCGACGCTCGTAGAGGTGACGGAGGGCCTCATCCGCGTTGTCAACAATGTCCGGGTCCATCTTCACCACCCCGAGGCCCGGAAGACCAGTATCACTGAAGGTTGGCACGGTGCGTTCCTCTCCCACAAACAGCAGGTGGAGTTCGGCCTCGAAGGCACTGGCCAGCCCGTCCGCAATGGCTAGAGCGTGCCGGGAGGCCTCCGAAAAGTCAATCGGTGCGAGAACGGTTCGGATGAGCGTTTCCGATTCGGTTCGGGACGTCCCCTCCCGAATCGTCAGGACCGGGCAGGGCGCCCGGCGCAGTACGGTCTCGGCCACACTCCCGAGCACGAAGCGATCCATCCCGCGGCGCCCGTGGGTCCCCAGCACAATCAGGTCCACCGCTTCCGTCTCCGCGTACTCGAGGACGGCCTCGTCGACCGTAGCGTTCGATCGAGACACGACAGCCGTCTCCA
>JAWOAQ010000058.1:0-2534 GCA_046498495.1 Salinibacter sp.
CGTTGGATAGAGAAAAACTTTTGCCATATATTCGTGAAAACGGTGTTTTGCCAAGAAAATCTTTTTCACTTGGAGAAGCAGTACCGCGGCCGGCTCCGCGACCCCCTGACCGCCGACCCGGACGAGGCCACGAAGATGTACGGAACAGTAATCGTAGAGCCGACGGAATGAGGGGACGGGAGCGAGCCGCCAGTGGAACTCCACCAGACGAAAGAAGAAAGATGCAACGAGTTCATGACTGGTTCATACCATAGGCACACGCCCTTCAATGAGCCGACGGAGCCCGTCCAGGCGGCGGGCGCTCGTGGTCTCCTCAGAGTCGATTCCACGCCATGCTCACCTATCGCGACCTCGTCGACTGGATTAACGATCACCGAGAGATCGGGATCGATCTCGTACGCGTGTACCTAGGCATCGGACTCTTCGTGCGGGGCCTCCTGTTCATCGCCGAGTCGCAGGGCGTAGCGGCCCTTGTGGACCTGTCGACGTTTTCAGTCACGTCGGCGGCCCTCGCGCACTACGTTACGTTTGCCCACCTCTTCGGGGGGCTGCTGCTGGCCGTTGGTCTCCTTACGCGCCTCGCCGCCCTCGTCCAAATCCCAATCTTGGGCGGGGCGGTCTTTCTCGTACACCTGGACGAGGGATTGCTCTCGGCCAATCAGTCGCTGGAGTTTTCAGCGCTGGTGCTCTTTCTCCTGGTTGTCGTGTTCGTATTTGGGCCGGGGGCGTGGTCGGCCGATCGGTACATCTTCGAACCAGACCCGGAGCCGCAGGGCGAGGAGGAGTCCGATCTGTGGTGGCGTGACGACACGTTCGACACGCACGACGCCCCCCCCGATCCTGAGGACCGGGTGCCTGCGGCCCCCGAAACGGCGGCCAAACGAGTCGTCAGCACGCAGGCCGACGTGGCCACTTGCTCCTGCGGGCATGATTTCCGTCACCCCCGGGTGACCGTAGAGCCGCACTACGGCTGGAACGCGGGCTTTTTCTTCATGCTCGGCATCTCGGCGCCCGTGAAAGAGGTGGTCTTCTACTGCGAAACGTGCGGCACCATCATGAAGCGCTCCCGCGACCCAGAGTTGCTCCAACGATATCGCTGGCACACCTCCTAACTGCACCCGCGGGGATGGGGGGTGGCTGGACTGTTCGTTTCGTTCCGAATTTGCTGTCTCATGAGTCCCTCTGCTTCGTCGGCCCCGACGCCCGCGCCTTCGTCCGGCGCCTCATGCTCCACCGCCCTCGTGCTCGGAGGCGGGGGCGCCCGGGCCGCCTATCAGGCCGGCGTGCTTTGCTACGTTGGCGAGGCCATCCCACAAGCGGAGATCCCGATTATGACGGGGGTGTCGGCCGGCTCCATCAATGCGGCCCACCTGGCTGCCGACTCGGCCCCGTGGCCCGACCGCACCGCCCGCCTCACGTCCTACTGGGAGGCGCTTCGTACGGACAAGGTCTTCCGACCGCAGTCGCTGTGGGCGCTGGCCCGGTCGCTGGTACGGGGGACGCCCAGCAAAGAGCAAACCCTTCTGGACACGGCGCCCCTCCGCGCCTACCTGGACGACTGCCTGCCGACGGACGCCAAGGGCCGCTTTACGGGCGTGGCCGAAAATCTGGCGGCGGGACGATTGGAGGCCCTCGCCATCTCGACCTCCAACTACGCGACACTCCAGACGGTGACGTGGGTGCAGGGCTGCTCGATCAGAAACTGGGACCGCCCCAACCGGGTGGGGCGCCGCGCGATCCTGGGGCTCGATCACGTAATGGCATCGACTGCGCTGCCGATGGTCTTTCCCGCCGTGCGCCTCAACGGCGCCTGGTACGGAGACGGCGGCCTTCGGCTGCTCGATCCCCTCGCCCCAGCCGTTCACCTGGGCGCCGACCGGCTGTTCGTCATCTCCACGCGGTACGAACGGTCGCGAGACGAGATCAACCGCGCCGGGCGCACCACCGCCTATCCCTCGCTGTTTCAGATGGCCGGCATCCTCGCCAACGTGCTCATGCTGGACGTTCTGGAGCACGACGCCGCGGTGCTCCGGCGCATCAACCGCCTGGTGCGTCGCCTGCGACCGGGGGAGCAAACCGAACTGCGCCCGATTGATCTTCTTGTCCTCCGGCCGTCGGTCGACCTGGGGGCCCTGGCTCACGACTACGATCTGGAGATCGGGGGCGCGATGGGGCGCCTCCTCTCCGCTGTCCAGTGGCAGGATGACCCGCAGCCCGACTGGCTCAGCATGCTTCTCTTTAGGCCCGACTACCTACAGCGCCTTTTGGAGATCGGCTACAACGATGCGCGACGCGCGCATGATCGCATCGAAGCCTTCTTTGCCCGCGAGCCGCAGGACGAATCGACGACGGACTATGCGTCGCCCTCCTCCACGCGCTCGTAGGTAACGAACCGAAACCCATCGTGGGCCTCCTCGGCCGTGGCCTCGAACACGTCGCCGACCAGGTGCTCGAAGGGCGGAAAGTACGTGTCGCCGTCGTAGTGGCCCGTCACCAGCGTAAGCTCCAGCCGGTCGGCGTGGGGCAGAAACTGG
>JAWOAQ010000074.1:0-50780 GCA_046498495.1 Salinibacter sp.
GCGTCGGGCATCGTCACCGGGCTCGTACACATCCATAATGTGGGGAGTACGGCCGCGGTGGGGACCATCGAGTTTGAGCCGGGGCTGCAGCAGGACCTGCCGGACGTGCTTGACGATCTCATTCCCCCGAGTGACACCTACGCCCACGAACAGCGGTGGCATGACGACAACGGGCACTCTCACGTTCAGGCCACCACCCTCGGTCCGTCGCTGTCGGTGCCCGTGGGCGACGGCGCGCCCATTCTCGGCACGTGGCAGCAGATCTTTCACCTGGAGTGCGATGTAAAGCCCCGTGAGCGCACGGGGGTAGTCACGGTCCGCGGCGAGGTGTAGCGCGCCGGCTACTCGTCGTCCGTCGTGTCCCCGTTGTCCCGCGAGGGGGCCCGAAGCAATGGGGTGTTTTCCAGCGCCTTGGCCTCGTCCAGGAAGAGCTGGCGGTGGGGAAAGGGAATCTCAATGTCGGCCTCTCGCAGGGCTTCCCGCACCTTTTCGGTGTACTCCCACCGAATGGGCACCTCCTTGCTGGGGGTGCGGATGTAAAAGCGGAGGGCCATGTCCACGCTTGAGTCCGACATGGAGGTGACGACGACGGACGGAGGGGGCTCCGAGAAGACCCGGTCGTCTCCCTCGGGGAGGGAACGGACCACGTCGCGGGCCTCCTCTGGGTACTCCTTATACGCTATTCCGAAGGGAATGTCGACTCGCAGGACGCCCCGCTTCGAGTGGTTAATCAACTCCTGCGTGATCATATGTGAGTTGGGAAGCACCATCACCTCGTTGCGCACCGTCAGAATCCGGGTGGAGCGAAGCGTGATTTCGTCCACCTCTCCATATTCGTCACCGATTTCGATATAGTCTCCCACCTGAAAGGGTTTGTCAACGAGGATGGTAATCCCGGAGATGAAGTTTTCAAGGGAGTCGCGAGCGGCAAACCCTGCAATCACACCAGCGATGCTCAGCCCACCAATGAGGACGGTGACATTGAGCCCGAGCTGGTCCAGGACAATCGTACCGATAAAGATGAGCGTGACCACCCGGAACGTTTTGAGAAGTACGCTCTGCAGGCCCGGTTCGATATTGGGGCTGCGATCGAGGACCCGGAAGAGGGTCGTGGCCAGCAGGCGGTAAATCATGTAGAGGAGAAGAAAGGCCGCGAACGCCTGGAGGCCTCGCTCCAGGAACAGGCCCGTGAGGTGGAAGACTCCGTTTGCCAGGTGGTCGTAGAGCGCGCCCCAATTGCCATCGAGGAAGAGCTGGAGGGCGTAGCCGAAGGCGTTATTAAACTGATTGACGGCCTGATCCATGGCTGTCGTGTCGGCGGCCGACCCGGCCGTGGTATCGGCAGGAACCGCCTGCTGCTGCAAGGCCGACTGCGGACGGGGGGAGGGGGACGAGGGCATGGGCCACTTCGAAGTCAAAGGGAAAGGCAGGGCGCACCCGACGGAGCGTTACGCCGCGTTGAGCTGGGCCGCCGTTAGAGTGTTGCGCAAAAGCATGGCGCGCGTCATCAGCCCCACACCACCCGGAACGGGCGTGATGCGAGAAGCTATTTCTTGCACGGCCTCAAAGTCTACATCCCCCACCAGTCGGTAGCCACGGTCGCGAGACGGGTCGTCCACTCGGTTAATGCCGACATCGATCACCACGGCGTCGTCCTTTACCATGTCAGCCCCAATGTACTCGGCCTGCCCGAGGGCGGCCACGAGGAGATCGGCCCGCCGGGTGTGAGCGGGGAGGTCCTCCGTGTGGCTGTGGCACACTGTGACCGTGGCATTGGTCGTGCGTTGCATCAACAGAGCGGCCAGGGGTTTGCCCACGATGTTCGATCGGCCCACGATAACAGCGTCCATGCCGTCGGGGTCGATGTCGCTTCGGCGAAGCATTTCGAGGATGCCGTACGGCGTGGCCGGAACGAAGGACGCTGTGCCGCGCAAGAGCCGTCCCAGATTCTCCGGGTGAAACCCGTCCACATCCTTCTCTGGGTCGATTTTGTCGATGACCGTTTGCTCGTCGATGTGGTCGGGCAGGGGGAGCTGAACGAGGATGCCGTCCACTGTCTCGTCCTGATTCAGGTCCTGGACCGTGTCCAGAAGGGCCGCTTCCGAAAGAGCGGCCTCGAAGAAGTGGGTATTGGTCTCGATGCCGACCTCCGCGCAGTCGCGCTCTTTGCCCCGCACGTACGCCTTGGAGGCGGGATTGTCGCCAACCAAAACGGCGGAAAGGAAGGGGGGGCGGTTTCCAGCATCGGTCCAGTCTTGAATTTCAGACTGAACCTCGTGTTTGACCTCCTGGGCAAGGTCGCGGCCGTCGATACGGTGGGCGGAAGAAGCAGAGGACATCGGTCCGTTGGGGTTTGCGGGAGGGGCGGTCATTCCAACGTACAAAGGCCACGCGGATTCACAAACCGCCCTGCAAAAGTTTGACGGGGATTAGTGGGGCCACGGTGGAACACAGGCCAAAAAGCAGTGGTTGCAGGGGCGATTTCGTGATTCGCCTGCCCTCTCTGTTTTTGAGTGCATGAAATCTCCTCACGTCGTCTACAAGTTCGGGGGCACCTCAGTTGGAGCTGCGGCCCGCTTCCGGACCGTCGTTGACATTTTGCGTCGGACGGCGCAGGAGGGACGCGGGGTGGCCATCGTCTCGGCTCAGGGAAAAGTGACGCGGCGGCTATCGGCAGGGTTAGAATCCTTTTCGACCCAGATTAATGAGCGTCCCGAGGTGGTGAACGCCCTTGTACAAGATCTTCGGACCCGGCATCGGTCCCAGGCGCAACAAGTGCTGGGGACGACGGCCTTCGCTCACTATATGGACATTGCAGAAGAACGGCTCCGGAAGCTTCGGGAGTTTTTTGCCCGGGCGGAGCGAGACGGCGTGACCCCCGCCATTCGGGATGCCGTCCTGGCGACTGGCGAGCAGCTGTCGGTGCCCATGGTCACGCTCGCCCTCCGGGATGTAGGATGCGCGGCCCCCTTCTGCGATGCGACGGCCCTCGTGGTTACGGACGCAACGTTTGGAGCGGCCGCGGTTGACCTGGAGGCCACGTCGACGCGCATCCGCGAGTGGCACGAAGGCCTCCCCCCGGATGCGGTGCCGGTGGTCGCCGGGTTTATTGGGGCAACATCGGACGGGCGCACCACCACCCTCGGCTTTGAGGGCAGCGACTATTCGGCGGCCCTGTTTGCACGGGTTCTAACGGCTGGGTGCCTGACCCGATATACGGACGTGGACGGACTCTACACGGCCGATCCCGAAACGGACCCCACGGCCAAGAGGTTGGATCGGCTCTCGATGGAAGAGGCCCTGGCGCGCACGGAGGCGGGGCGGCTGGGTATGCACCCGGAGACGCTGCGTCCGCTGGCGGATGCGGGCATCCCCATGCAGGTCCGATCCATTGACGAGCCGGACGGAGCGGGAACGCAAATCGTGCCGGAGACGCCCTCGAACGTTTTCCTTGTCCCGCCCGTAGGACAGGCTGTTCCGACGGCGCTCCCGTAACCGAGGCGTCCCAGAACGCCGACGGTATTATTCGCGAAGGACGGGCGCAGATTCGTATCGTCCGGTCGCCCCGCACCCCGACACGAAATCGCGCGGGGCGGAGTCGCTCATCGTACAGAAGATTCTGGACTGAGTCCGGAAGGGCCGACGGGATTTGCGTACGTCCGAATCATTTTTTTCAGTACACCATCCTTTATGAGCACACCAAACTATCGGGTTGGCCTGCTTGGGGCCACGGGCGCGGTCGGGCAAACCTTTGTACGTCGTCTTGCCGACCATCCCTGGTTTACCGTGACCGACGTGGCGGCATCCGAGCGGTCGGCCGGCCGGCCCTATCGAGACGCTGTCAATTGGTTGAGCGGGGCTCCGATTCCCGACTCTGTGGCCGACCTTACCGTGCAGCCGACGGATCCGGAAGCTTTGGACTGCGATTTTGTCTTTTCTGGGTTGAGTTCATCCGTGGCCGGCGATATTGAGCGGGCGTTTGCGGAGGCCGGCGTGCCCGTGGTTTCCAACGCCAAAAACTATCGATACCACGAGGCTGTCCCCCTTCTCATCCCGGAGGTCAACCCCGATCACCTTGCGCTCATTGAGCACCAAGACTGGGGCGGCGACGGCTTCATCGTGACCAATCCCAACTGCTCGACGGTGGGGCTTGTCTGCGGCCTTCAGCCGCTCATGGAGGCCTTTACCGTTGAGGCCGTACAGGTGACGATGCTCCAGGCGCTCTCCGGGGCGGGGTACCCCGGCGTCCCGTCGCTCGATGCCGTCGGCAACGTGGTGCCGTACATCGGGGGGGAGGAAGAGAAAATGACCAAAGAACCCCGAAAGATTTTGGGTACCCTGCAACAGGATCACGTTGTCCCGGCCGATTTAACGGTGAGCGCGCAGTGCACCCGAGTGCCGGTGCGCAACGGGCACCTGGCCTGCACGTCGGTGCGGTTCCGGGAGGACGTGGACGCCGAGGCCGTCCGCGACACGCTGGCGAACTATGAGTCGCCCATGGCGGACGTGGATCTTCCCTCGGCGCCCGATCCCTTCGTGCAGGTGCTCGATGCCCCGGATGCGCCGCAGCCACAGCGCCACGTGCAGGCCGGCGACGGCATGACGGTCTCTGTGGGCCGCATCCAGCCTTGTGCAGTAAACGATGTCAAGTTTGTGCTCCTGTCGCACAACACTGTGCGCGGGGCGGCGGGGGGCGCCATTCTAAACGCCGAGCTGCTGGCAGACCGGGGGATCGTACCCCCGAGCCAACCCGCGGAACTTGAGCACTAATCCAGCCGCGGCGCGGCAGTCGTTCCTACGATAACAACAGTTGAGGCGTGCACATGTCTACAGTCACAATTCGCCGAGCGCGTCGTGCAGATCAGGAGGCGGTGGGAGCGTTGTGGGCGGCGCTCTTGGACGAGCAGGCGGCCCTCGACGATCGGATAGGCGCGGCGGAGGATGCCCGGGAGCGATGGGACAACGACTTTCCGATGTGGGTTGAAGACGAGACGCGCCGCATTTTTGTAGCCGAGGCCGACCAAATAATTGGATTTGCAACGGCCCGCCAATGGGCGCCGTCCCCCATTTATCGAGAGCAGGGAGAAGTCTTCCTCAACGAAATCTATGTCTCCCCTCAGGCGCGGCACGAAGGAATTGGGACGAAGCTCGTCGCGGCGGTGCAGACGTGGGCCGATGAGGTGGAGGCACACCGCGTTCGTCTCTCTGTGTTGGCAACCAATGAGAAGGCGCGTCGCTTCTGGGAGGCGATGGAGGCCGAGCCGCTCACGCTCATCCTGACAATGGATCGTCCCGGCCCCACATCTTCGGAAGACAACGAAGGAACGAAAAAAATTGGGTTTTGACGGAACGCACCGCCTCAAGGTCGGTCTGACTTACCGCTATTGCACAGCCGGTTCCCTGCGGGCGTAGCTCAGTGGCAGAGCATCTGCTTGCCATGCAGAAGGTCGTGGGTTCGAATCCCATCGCCCGCTCCGCACAGGCGAGATGGTCCCAATCAGGGCCATCTCGCTTTTTTTGTTTCGGGGCACCCTGTGGCGGGCCGGGTCAACCCCTGCACTGGAGTCTTGACGTTTATGAACGTATTGTGTATGTCTTGAAATAGTATCCATGGCTCCTACCGAATATCGGCCGCATCACGCACGCCGCGCACGTTGGAGGATGTTCGTGTCGGCTCTCCGCTTGATAGAGGCCTGCCACGAGGTCCCGTCTCGGAAGTACCGGCGGGTGTGAGTTCAGGACCTGCTGCTTCTTTTCCCTCCAACCTTCTCTCCTCTATGGCCTCCTCTGAACGCTCAACGGACCACATTCGCGTATTTGTTGTCGACGACCATCCGGCCATTCGAGAAGCGGTTCGAGATACGGTCGAAGGCACGATCGACATGGAAATCTGTGGGGAGACGGACTCCTCCGACGAGGCATTTCACCAGATCGAAGATCTGGAGCCGGATGTTGCAATCGTGGACATCTCGCTTAACGATGCGCACGGGCTTGACCTCGTCCAGAACGTGCGCTCGCAGTATCCCGATGTGGAGATGGTTGTCTTCTCGATGTACGACGAGAACGTCTACGCCGAGCGGGCCATTCGCGCTGGGGCCTCGGGGTACGTCATGAAAAGTGAACCCACAAAAAACATCGTGGAGGCCATTCGGAGTGTGAACGACGGGGAGGTCTACCTGAGTCGCCAGATGTCTTCGCGAATCTTGAATAAGGTGGCGAAAGGCCACACGTCGGAGCCGAGCTTTGCGATTGACGAGCTCACCGATCGGGAAATGGCCGTTTTTCAGATGCTGGGACAGGGGTACAGCATCCAGGAGATTCAGGACCGCCTCAGCTTGACCCGGAAGACCATTGAGACGTATCGCCGGCGGGCGAAGGAGAAGTTGGGGTTCGATACGGTGTCCGAACTGCTTCAATATGCTGTGCAGTGGACCTACAGCCAGGGTACAGAGCCGAAGTCCCGTGCGTCGTCTGACGCCTCGGATCAATAACGGGGTGGTTCTTCGGGGCGAGACGCCCCATCTTTTCGTCTCGCGTCCCGGAGACTGGGGAAGAAGTGTGTGGCCCACCGAAGGGTTGGCGCAGTTGTCTCTGAGCCGAGAGTGAACGACGGATGCGCCACTCCTCGTGGCATGCGGAACGTTCTACTCGTTCCTTTTAGGTAGTTCGGGTGTCGCATGTCCCACTGAGGACCTGTGCCGAATCTCCCGGTTGGGAGGAGAAAAGAATGACGGAGCGAATCCGGTCTGTTGGTTCGATTCGCATTCCTTGGAGATGGTATCCGGTGCAAACCCAGTGGCATCTCCTTGTTGCTCTCTCCATTGGCCCCGCCTGTTCGTTCTAGGGACCGTGGATCTTCACCACTCCGGTCCGGCCCGGGTCGTCTGAGAGGCGGGGCCCTTGCGCAGCCACACACTTCCGTATCAAACCAGAATGATCGAGGAAAAAAACGCTCCTTCTCCGTCCCCTGACGACTCCATCGAAGAGCGAACGGAGGTGTTTTTGGTTGACGACCATCCTGCGATCCGTGAGGCGCTGACAGCGGCCATCAACAGTAAGATCGGCATGTCTGTCGTGGGAGAAAGTGCCACGGCGGATAAGGCCATGTACTTCCTTCAGCGACATGCGCCGGACATTGTGGTGGTCGATATCTCCTTGAACGACGCCCACGGGCTTGATCTCATTCGCGACATTCGCGCGCAGTTCCCGGATGTCCGGGTGATTGTTTTTTCGATGCACGACGAACACGTGTACGCCGAACGGGCCATTCGCGCCGGCGCGTCGGGGTATGTCATGAAAGCTGAGCCGCCCCACACCGTTGTGGACGCGATCCAGACAGTGGGGCGAGGCGACGTGTACCTGAGCCGTCGGATCACCTCGCGGATTCTGGGCAAGGTCATTCGGCAGGAGGATTATCTGGAGACGTCGGACATCGAAAAACTCACCGACCGAGAGCTTACCGTCTTTGAGAAGCTGGGGGAAGGGCTTAGCGTCCGAGAAATTGCTGCACAGCTGGAACTGAGTCGCAAGACGGTGGAGACGTACCGCCGCCGGGCAAAAGAGAAGTTAGACTTTGAGACGGTTGCAGAGCTACTGCAGTACGCGGTGCAGTGGATCCACGGGCGGGAGGGGAGCAGCGGGCTCTCTCGTTCGGACGATCCGGAAAATGAGGCTCAGGCGAACGCCTGACGGGCACTGACCCCCCTTTTGGGGAATTCGTCCAGGGGAGGTTTGGCGCATCCAACGGGGGAAATGTACGGACGAGGATGAGGGGAGGAGGGTGAAAGCGCCCGCCGCAGATACGCTTCTGTTGAACGGCGCATTGCGGCGGTAGAGGTACATTTGTATCCCGCGCCCTTCTTCTCTCTTCAGGTTCCTATGAGCTCTTCAGATACGTCCGCCCGCCGAGACGGGGCCCCATCCATGGCGTTCCCCTCCCTGGGGTCGGTCGAGAGTAGTGGCGACGGGGCAGTGGCCATGTTGGAGCCCGCCAACGTTGGAATCGTCCACGATTGGCTCCCGGTGTACGCCGGGGCTGAGCGCGTCCTGGAGCAGATGATCCAGGTGTTTCCCGAGGCCGACCTGTACAGCCTCATCGACTGTCTCCCGGACGACCAACGCGACTTCTTGCAGGGGCGACCGGTCGAAACCTCGTTCATCCAGCGCCTGCCATTTGTCCGACGCCTGTATCGCCACTACCTCCCCTTCGCCCCCCTGGCGATCGAGCAGTTTGACCTGACGGAGCACGATGTCGTGGTCTCGTCCAGCTACGCGGTGGCGAAGGGGGTTCTCACGCGTGCGGACCAGCTCCACATCAGCTACATCCACAGTCCCGTCCGGTACGCCTGGGACCTCTACCACGAATACATCAACCGTGGGGGAATCGGGGGACGGCTCCGGCGGGGGCTGGCGCGCCTCGTGCTTCACTACCTCCGGCTTTACGATGTTGGCACTGCGCCCCGGGTGGATGTCTTTGTGGCCAACTCGCAACACGTCGCCCGTCGCATTTGGAAAACCTATCGGCGACGGGCCCACGTGATCTACCCTCCCGTGAACGTGGACCGGTTTGCCCTCGACCCCACGAAGGAGGACTTCTACCTCACAATGTCGCGGCTCGTCCCCTACAAACGGGTCGACCTCATCGTGAAAGCCTTTGCGGCGATGCCAGACAAGGAACTGGTGGTCATCGGCGATGGGCCCGAGCACGACGCCCTGGCCCGAATGGCGAGTCCCAACGTTACGCTCCTGGGCTATCAGCCCAACGACGCCGTTACCCACTACATGCAAAAGGCCCGCGCCTTTGTCTTTGCGGCGGAAGAGGACTTTGGCATTGTCCCGGTCGAAGCGCAGGCCTGCGGAACCCCCGTCATTGCCTACGGGCGGGGCGGGGCGCTGGAAACGGTGGTGCCTGGCGAAACGGGGGTCTTCTTCCCCGAGCAGACGCCCGATCATCTGGCCGCGGCCGTCGACGAGTTCGAGCGCATACGATCGGAGCTCGACCCGGCCAACATACGGGCGCAGGCCGAACGGTTTGCGGCCCCCGTCTTCCGACGGCAGTTCACCGAGTTGGTGCAGCGAAGCTATGCCGAGTTTGTGGACGGATTCGCCCCGGGTGGGGCCGTCTCAGAAGAGAGCCCCCGCCCTGTAGCCCCATCCTCTGTTCGTTCATAGCTCCCTCGTACGAGACGCTCATGTCAAACCCCTCCATAGCCCAGCAGAACGGCTCTATCGCGAACATCAAGTCGCGCTCCTTTGCATGGCCGAGCCCGGCGCATGCTGCTGGGGGGCCCGTTGCTGCTTCGTCGTGGGCGACCGTGCTGACGTTTGTGCTTGGGGATATGGTGGGATTGCTGTCCGTGATGGGAATTGTGTACCTGGGGGCGAGCTGGGTTGCACCGGGGGTAACCCACGGTCTGTACCTGGCCCTGCCCCTGGTCTTCGGAGGAGGACTGGGCGCCTTTGCTTTTGTGGGGTTGTACCAGCGCCGGTTTACGCACCCTGCTCTTGAAATGCAGCGGATGGGGGTCATTACGGCCGCGTTGAGTGGGACTGCGGCCCTCACGGTGTATTTGGCCCTGGGAGATGTACTTCTTGCAGGCCTGGTGGCTGCCGGCGGGCTTTTGGGGGCCGCGGTGCTTCCAATCTGCCGGGCACTGTTTCGGATCCTGTTCGCCCGGGCCCGCTGGTGGGGATTCCCGGCCGTGGTGATAGGGTCTGAGGGGAGTGGAAAAACCATCCTGGATACCCTGGGCCGTTGGCCCGAGATTGGGATTCAACCGGTTGCGCTTCTCTCCGATACGGTTGATTCCGAGCCCGATGCGGCCGACGCCTCCCAGCCCGACATCCAGGGCGGGTATGAGTTGGCGCCGCTCCTTGCGCGTCAGTTCAAAATCCCCTACGCAATCATTTCGATGCCCAAGTTGAAGCACCAAGGACGGGCAAAGCTGCTGGCGCAGTACTCGAAGTTTTTCGAGCACATTTTCGTTGTGGCCGACCCCGCGGGGGCGCCCGCCCTCTGGACGACGGGGCAATCGGGCGACGGGCTCTTTGGCTACGGCGTGCGGAACGTTGCCCTGCGCCATGGGGCGCGCTTCCTGAAGCGCACGGGCGATCTGCTGGGGGCCCTGGCAGGCCTTGCCCTTCTCGCGCCCCTGCTGGCCGTTCTCGCAGTGCTCGTCCGACTCGACTCCTCAGGCGCAATCCTCTACCGCCAAGAACGCATGGGACAGGACGGCCGCATCTTTACTGTACTGAAGTTCCGCACCATGTATGCTGACGCGCACGCCCAATTGGCCCGCATCCTCGAAAACGATCCCGACCGGCGCCGTGAATACGAGCGCTACCACAAATTGAACGATGATCCCCGGGTCACTCGTGTGGGGGCGGTGCTTCGGCACTACAGCCTTGACGAACTCCCTCAGTTGTTTAACGTGCTCGCGGGCGATATGAGCCTCGTGGGTCCCCGGGCCTACATGCCCACCGAGCTCCCCAAAATGAATGGACTCGCACAGGCTGTCCTGCAGACGCCCCCCGGCATCACGGGCCTCTGGCAAGTCTCTGGGCGGAATCATCTGAGTTTTACGGAGCGCGTAAATTTGGACGTCCACTATACCCAAAACTGGTCTCCCTGGCTGGACCTGTACCTGCTGGTCCGCACAATGCCCGTCGTGCTGTCAGGCGACGGGGCCTCCTGAGACCACTCCCCACTGCCTCCGTTTCCCCATTCCAACACCGACCCTCTACGAATGGACTCCCAATCACAGGCGCTCGACCGGCCCCGCAAGAAGGCGGAGCAGATCGGCGTTCACGCCTCCCCGCATGCGGCCTCTGCCGACGACGCCGCCCTCAATCTCGAAGATCTCTGGAGCACGATCCGCCGCAACAAGTGGCTCATCCTGCTGATCTGTGTCTCTGTTACCGGGGCCGCGGCCGGCATCACGTGGGTTCTCCCCAAGGTGTACGAAGCCAAATCCATTGTGGCGGTCGAGGAAAGTCCGACAGCCCAGGCGACGATGGCCGGCTACGCGCCGTTTACCGATCTGAGTGGGGAGATCGGCATTCTGGAAAGCTCGGGGGAGTTGTCGCGCCGGGTTGTGGCCACGGCGCGGGCCCACGCCGACTCACTGAAGGGAGAGCCGTTTTCGCTCTTTGCTCCGTCTGACGAGGGGACCCCGCCCGACGAGCAAACCATCTCGGAACGCCTCCAAGAGATGATGGACTTTGAGGCCGACGACGAGAAAGGGCTGATCGAAATTACTGCTCAGAGTGAAAACCCAGAGGAGTCGGCCGTTCTCGCCAACGTGTTTGCCAATGAATACCGCCAGTTTAGTCAGGAGATGGCGCGCTCTGGGGTGTCCGCTGCACGGCAGTTTCTGCAGGGGCAGCTTGAAAAGCGAAAGGATGACATTGAAGAGGTTGAGTCGGAATGGGAGCAGTTTGCCCGCACCAACGAAGTCGCTACAGACGGCGAAACCGGACAGAATGTGGCGCGCGAATATGCGGAGCTGCAGACGGAGCGCGACGCCCTCGTCTTTCAACTCGAACAGGAAGAGCGAACGCTGTCGCTACTCAAGGATCAGCTGGAAACCATTCAGCCCAACCTTCGCTCCAAAGTGCTCGAGGAGCAGAACGTGCAAAGCCTGCGCACCCAGATTCAGGCCCTCGAAGAGCAGATTGCCGATCTGAAGACCCTCTCCGAACAGTACTACATCAATGACCCAAGCCTGCGGGGCAATGAGTCTCGCGTGTCGGAGCTCGCGGACATTAAGCGCCGCATTGACGGCTTTACGTCACGGAAGGATGATTTAACCGAAGAACTTGTTAGTGCCACGGAGTCGAGCAACAACCTTCCGGGAGATGGAACCGCCTCGATCGGCATGATGGGAGAGCAGCGGACACGGATTCAGGAGCAAGAAATGACGGTGGGTCAACTCAAGGCGCAGATCCAGGGCCTCAACAATCGAATTGAGAACTACCAGGGGCGAATTGCCTCTCTTCCGCGGCAGACCGTGGAGCGAGAACAGCTGAACCGTCGCCTGGAGCAGGCGGAGCAGTTCTACAAAGAAATTGCGAGCGAACTGCAACAGACCGTGGTGGCGGAAGAGTCCGAGCTCGGATACGTCACCGTAATGCGGGCTGCCGTCACGCCCCTGCTTCCGGTGAGTCCGAATATGAATGTAAATGTCATTCTTGGCCTGCTTCTGGGCCTCGGGTTGGGCATAGGAGTTGCCTTCGTCCGTCAATCGATGGACTGGCAGATCTACGAGCCCGAGGACATTCGAGCACAGGGCTACAGCCTCGTGGGGGTCATTCCGACGATGGACCACGAAATGAAGAAGCTCTTCAATGGCGAAGAGGAGGTGGAGGTGGAAGGCAAGATGATGAGTACGCGCCTGCTGCCATTGTTGAACCCCTGGTCGCCGATTACCGAAAACTATCGCCTGGTGCGTGCAAACCTGCAGTATGCCGCCCAGAATGGAAACGGGAATGGGACGCAGAAGCAATCTCAAACCCTGATGGTGACCAGTGCTGAGCCGGGCGACGGAAAAACCACAACGGCGGCGAACATGGCCATAACGATGGCCCTAAGCGGACGCTCGGTACTTTTGATCGACGCCGACATGCGACGCTCTACGGCCCACGAGCTCTTTGGCGTAAACCGCTCGCCCGGTCTCGCCGATGTGCTAGTGGATGCCCGGGCCGATGATATCGTGCAGAAAACCGTGGTGGACGGGTTGTTCTTCCTGCCGGCGGGCAACCCGCAGGTCCCCCCCACAGAACTGCTCGACTCAGAACGGATGCGCACCCTCTTGGCACAGGCCTCCGATCGGTTTGATGTCGTGATTATCGACACGCCTCCTGTCCTTGCGGCTAGCGACCCAATCGTGGTGGCCCCGCTCTGCGATTCCACTCTCGTGGTGGCCGCAGCCGACAATACCGACTTCCGGGCGCTGGATCAGGTCAAAGAGACCCTGTCTGCGGTTGGTGTATCGGTCGGAGGCGTTATCTTCAACCGCTACGATGTCACCAAGGCGAGTGGTAGCTACAAGTACGGATATGACTACGAATACGATTACACGCCCGACACCGAGGTTCTCACCTGAGCCCCTGGTGGTTCCGGGATGGGCCCTGCAGGCGTTCTCTGTGGACCGGGGCCCGCCCCCATTTTGCTACACTCCCTTCTTTTATGTGTCATGACCCCTATCCGACAGTCGTTCTCTCTCCTTTTTATTTCATTGCTGCTTTCGGCCGGGCCGATGGAGGCCGTCGCACAGTTTCCTGATGAAAGCCTCACTGGGCCAACCGTCAAGGAGTACGGCCGCGCCGGATACCCCACGGTGACTGTCTTCGTCTGGGGGACGGCCGACACGGGGGTCTGGAAGGTGGAAGAAGACACCGATCTTCTGGAGTTCCTCAGTGTTGCGATCCGCAGTGAAGGCACGAACCGCAACGTTGAGATCCGGAATTACCAGTACCTCAAAATGTATCGCGAGGACCAAAATCGCCGCAACGACCCATTTTTCGAGTCGCGCATGGATGAGTTATTTGCCCGCGACAAACCGTATCCGGAAATTAAAGAAGGAGATATCCTACTGATCGAGTCGCGAGCCAACCGGCGGTTTACGTGGCGCGACATTACGCAGGTCACCGGGACGGTGGCGTCCTTGGTGAGTACGTATCTCCTGATCGATCGTCTCAACTAAATGGAGCGAACCCCTCCAAGTCGCAGCGACGAAAGACATCTGACGGCGGCACAGGCCCGCCGGAGGCAGTGTCACGACCGAGGGCCTCTCTGCCAAGCCTTGTCTCGGGCGTGAACCTCCCCGAGACACGAGGAGACGGTGGGATGAAGGCGATTAGGAAGCCGGGCCTTGGTTTTCCGAGTCCTCATCCGTGGAGGGCGCCTCAAGCGGGAGCCCCATGACCTTCGGGGAAAAATGGAGGAGGTGCGCACAGTATTGACATTCGACCATCACGACGGGGTAGTCGTCCGTCTCCGAGCCGTGATACGGCAAACGAACCACCTCCGGTTGGACGCGCAGGTTTGATGCTCCGCAAACCGGGCACTGGGGCGGGCTCGCCGTGTTTTTTAAGTACTGGGATACAGCTTTTTGCTGAGCAAGCGTAAGGGGCATGTCGAAACTGGGGTACGGGAAAGCATGGGGAGCGGAAGCACCCTCGTCCCGCCTCGGATACTCTTCAGGCCGGAAGGAGCCGCGATACACTATGGGCACCTACAGCCTGTCAAGAGGCTCCGGCAACAGCATGTCAAAAGGACAGACGGGGCGGGATGGCACTATTTTCGTATGCTACGGCCAAGAGGGATACATCCCTCGTTCCACACCCTGCACTATCGACGACTGTTTCCGAATTTTCTACGCTCATGGCCGCTCACTCGCACTTTCAACGTCTAAAGCACATTTACTCCTCTCGCGAGTCGGGGTCGGAGGACCAGCACGTGGCCATTTCGTATGGCCGGGCGGAAGTAGAGGCGTCCGTCGACTCGACGAACGAGGCCATTGTGGCGCAATTGCCGCACCATCGTCTGCTCAACGATGTCGCGTCCCTGGCGGCAGCCTCCCTTGAAAAAGAGCATGTCGTAAATGCAGAGCAGTTTGCCGTTGACGTGCACGAGCCAGAATACGAAGGGCCGGTTGTGGCGTCCGCCGAAGTGGTGCTGGCCGACCCGCCCCGGTTTATCGTGCACGCCGTCCTTCGGGGACGCGAGGGGGAATTGATTGCGGATGCGACCGGTGTCTTTCGACCGAACAAAAACACCCTTCCGCCCGATCCGGCCCCGCACCAGACCGAGGGAGCGCTGTCGCCGCGTCCGGCTGCGTTTATGCCCATCCACGTCACCCCGGTGGGATGGATCTGTCTAAATTAATCATCCCCACTGGAGGCAAGGGGGCTAAGGCGGGGGAATGGCATTCTGGTGGGGCGAGCGTCTTTCTTGCTGTCATGCTCTCTTGTCCATGGCATTGTCCCTGAGTAGCATAGCAGGGGGGCTTCTCCTGCTGGTCCTTTCGGCCGAAGTGCTCGTCCATGGGGCCGCCGCACTGGCAGAGCGGGTGGGGCTCTCGTCCCTGGTGATCGGACTTACCGTGGTATCCGTGGGCACGAGCCTGCCGGAATTGGTCGTGAGTGTAGAAGCGGCGATGACCGGGAGGGGAGGTCTGGCCCTTGGCAACGTCATCGGGTCTAACATCGCCAATATCGCGCTGATTCTGGGACTGGTTGCTTTCGTTTCGCCGATCGCCGTTCGGGCACAAGTTGTCCGAACCGACGCACCGCTGCTTGTTGTGGCCACGATTGGGGTTATCGGTCTTCTTTGGGACGGAGGCCTTGGCCGGGTGGACGGGGCGATTCTCACCGCAGGCATTGTGGCGTACGTCTACTACACAGTGTCGATGGCTCGGCAAGCCCCGCCCGACGCCCAGACAGGAGGCGCCCCCGTGCTCCCCACGCCGGACTCGGTTGTGCTGAATGGAGCGTTGGTGGCGACTGGCATTGTAGGGCTCGTTGCAGGGGCTCATTTTTTGGTCGATGGGGCCGTTTCTGGCGCAGCGGCCCTCGGTGTGAGCTCCGTTGTGATCGGTCTGTCGGTGGTGGCGTTGGGCACGAGCCTGCCCGAACTGGCAACGTCTCTGGTTGCGGCCTGGCGGGGGCAGGGCGACATTGCGGTCGGGAATGTGCTGGGCTCCAGCATCTTCAACCTTTTGGGGATTCTCGGAATCACCGTTCTGGTCCACCCCTTGTCGACTGCCGCCCTCGGATGGGTGGAGCTCTCAGTCATGTTGGGACTGGCGATTCTGGCTGTGCCGCTTCTCCGCTCGTCGTCAACGCTGAGCCGGATCGAAGGGGGGATGCTGGTGCTTTGCTACGTCGCCTACATGGCGTATCTGGTCCTCGGATAGGGGGGCGCGAAGGAGGGGGGCGGACGAGGCGCTACGCTGCCTCGGACGGCGGAGGGGAGTGGGCCTGGACATCGAAAACGGTCTGCTCATCGGGCAGGACCGCGGCCACCACGACCTCGCGCTCTGGCTCATAGGTTTCGACCAGCTCGTGTAGTTTTGAGAACGCGCCAGACTTGGCGGCCTCCTCGTCGGTAAATGTGAGGTAGCGAAGGGGGGTGCGTTCGTCTTCAGGGGCAGACGGATCGACCGTGAAGACGATGGCGCCCCGCCCTCGGTTCTGGTATTGCCGCCAGGCGTGGCGGGCGACAGTCGTCCAGTACTGGTCGACCAGACGGTTCAGTACATCGCCGGGAGAGCGAGAATCCATGGGGCACGGCCGGAGGGTGAGTGAAACGAAAGACGCGAGAGGGGTTACGGGCGACTCGGGGATGGATGGTCGGGGGGCGGCGTCCCGCCATCTTCCGCCCGCCAGCGGGACGGGGAGAGCGGACTTGAGTCCTGGGCGAGGACAGTGGTGCGGCGTCGGGGGGCCGGATCAAGAACGTTGAGGCGCCGGGCGGCGAGTCGTTCTGTGGCCGCGGCCGAACGAGCATCCTGCCGGGTGTCGAGGGCCCATTGTGCGTGACGGGCGGTGTACAGGACCTCCAGCGCGCCCCCCAGCGTGAGGGCAAACCGGCGGGCGCCGGCCTCTTGAGGGGCAGAGGCACGGCCAGCCGACTGCGCCCACCACCGGCTGGCAGCCGCCAGTGCCTCCTGGGCGGGCCGGACCCGGTCGCGAAGCGCAGGCGAAAGCGCATCGAGGCAGCGCTTGGCCTCCGAACGGAGGGGGGCCAGGCCGTCGGTTTCGTGAAGGGCCCGGAAGAGGTCGAGCGCTAGGACATTGGTGGTTCCTTCCCAGATCGGCAGGACCTGTGCGTCGCGGAGGAGGGCGGGGAGGCCCGTATCTTCAACGTATCCGGCCCCGCCAAACGCTTCGAGCACCTCGCTGAGCTGCGCGACCGCCCGCTTGGCCGTTGTCAGCTTTGCAATCGGGGTGAGGAGACGGAGCAGGGCCTTGTGGGAGGCATCCGCGCTTCCGGTTTCGACACGTCCCAAGAGCTCGACGGGCCGAAACGCGAGGTGTACAGTCCCCTCAAGTACCGCTTGGATGTCGGCCAGGGTTTCCTGGTGGAGGGGGTGCTCGGTCAGCTTTTTTCCGAAGGCCGTTCGCTTGCCGGCGTAATCTCGGGCCAGAGCGAGGCCGCGTCGAAGGAGGGCGGCGGCGGTGACCGCGTTCCAGGTCCGGGTGATGTTGAGCATGGGCGCGATGTGCCGCGTGCCATCCCGGAGCCTGTCCGTAACCGGGTGCGCGACGGCGCCGTCCAGGCGCAACTCAGCCGTCGGTAGCTTCCGGGTGCCGAGCTTGTCCTTGAGGCGGTTCACGTAGAGGCCCTCCCGGAGGCCATCGCCCGTGCGAATCGGGACGTAGAAGAGCGCGAGGCCGGCGCCGCCCTCCGGATTTCCGTCGGGTCGCGCGAGGGCGAGTGCCATGTTGGCGGTGATGGCACTCGTGAACCACTTGCGGCCGTGGAGCCGCCAGGTGCCGTCGGCGTCGGGGCGAGCGACGGTGCGGGCCCGGCCCACGTCCGACCCGCCCGCCAACTCCGTCATCCACTGCCCAGAGGTCCAGAAGGTATCAGGGGTGCGGCTGGTGAGATGGGGGACGACCTCATCCGCCAGGGCCCCCCCATTCTTCTCCAGCAGGGTGCGGGCGGCCCCGTCGGTCATGGCCAAGGGGCATCCGTACATGTCCGTGGAGGGGATAAACAGGTAGGCGAGGGCCATCTGGTAGATGCGGCTAAAGCGCCCGTACTGCTGCTCGTAGGCCGCTGCCACGACGCCGTCTGTGGCCGCGATTGTTTCGGCGCGATCCCAGAGATCGGTGCTCTCGATCTCATCGATGCGCCTGCCCCAGGGCCCCCAGCGCGTAAGGGTGGGCTCGTTCCGAAGGTCCGACTGCTGGAGGTCGTACAGCTCCCCGCCGGCCCGATCGCCCATGGCCCGGAGGGAGGGCGTGGTGGCCTCGCGGACCTCCGGGGGCAGGCGATGGGAAAGATAGCTCCGCAGCACACGGTCCGCGACGTACTGATTGTCCAGCGCGGGGGGCTCCTGGAGATAGGAGGAGGGCATGGGAACGAAATGAATAGGAGTGGGACGTCGTTGCAGATACGTGTCGGGCGAAACACCGTTCATTTGTATCGGAACCTGCAAGCACCCGCGCCGTGGCCCGTGGCGGACCGTCAGCTTCGGATGACCCCTGCCGCCGAATGCGTTTCTCGCTCCGCCGGATTGGACTCGTTTTCACCGGCCTTCTTGCCGTGATCCTTCTCGTGCTCCTGGCCCATGCCCTCACGCTGGAATCCCGGCAGATGGCGGCCCGCGCGCCCTCCGACATCGAAGTGGAATCGGACGCTGCCGACCGGTTGGCCCAGGCCTTACAGTTCCGGACCGTGACAAAACGAGATCCCGCGGCGTTGGACAGCACCGCGTTCCAGGATCTCTACACGACTCTCGAGCAGGGTTTTCCACGCGTCCATGATACGCTGGACACAACCTACGTCAACGGCCTGAGCCGCCTGTACACGTGGCAGGGCACGGATACATCCCGCGCTCCCATTGTCCTGATGGGACACGTCGACGTGGTGCCCATCGAGTCTGACTCTGCGTGGACGCATCCTCCCTTCAGCGGGACTGTAGCGGATGATTACGTGTGGGGACGTGGGGCCCTTGACGATAAGTCCAGCGTGGTGGGCATGTTTGAAGCGGTCTCCCTGCTGCTGCAACGCGACGTGCAGCCGGAGCGCACCATTCACATTGCCATTGGGCACGACGAGGAGGTCGGGGGCGAGCGAGGGGCCCAGAAGTTATCGGATCGGGTGTTGGAGCGGGGCCCCGATCCTGCGCTGGTGGTGGATGAGGGCGGGGCGATCACCGAAGGAGCCCTCCCGGGACTGAACCGGCCCCTCGCGGTGGTTGGGGTCGCCGAAAAGGGATACCTGAGCGTGGACCTGCGGGCCACGGGGGAGGGCGGGCACTCGTCGGCCCCGCCGGAGCAAACGAGCATTGAGGTGCTGAATACAGCCCTTTCGCGACTCCTCGAGGATCCGCCTCCCGCGCACCTCGACGGGGTGATGGGCCGCACGCTCGACTTCGTCGCCCCGGAAATGGCCCTACCCCTGCGGATGGCACTCGCGAACCGCTGGCTAACGGCCCCGGCCATCCGGTGGGCCCTCAACCAGCAGCCCGCCACTCGCGCGGCCATCCGGACGGTACAGGTTCCCACACGCCTGGACGCCGGAGTCAAAGACAACGTAATTCCTACAGACGCCCGTGCGACGATGAACTATCGCATTCTGCCAAGTCATTCGATTGACCAGGTGCGTCAGCACATCGAGTCTACCCTTGGGGACCTCCCCGTCCAGGTGGAGGCTGGGCAGACAAGTCCTCCCACCGCGGTCTCCGCCGTCGACGATTCCACCTTCCGCCTAATGCAGCGCACGATCCGATCGGTGGCCTCCGACTCGGTGGTCGTGGCGCCCTACCTGGTCCCCGGCGCCACTGACAGCCGATACTACGCAGAGGCCACCGAGCACGTCTATCGGTTTTTGCCGTACACCCTTACCCCGTCCGATCGAGGTCGAATTCACGGCGTCGATGAGCGAATCTCCATCGACGACTACAAAACAGTGGTCCGCTACTACGCACGGCTCGTGCAGAACGCCGATGCGCTCCCGGAGTAGGCTGAGAGCTTAGCCGAACAGCAACTGGACCACGTAGACCGACGCGAGAAAGCCCACGAAGTCGGCAAAGAGGCCGGCGGGAACGGCGTGGCGCGTGTCTCGAATGTTGACCGCCCCAAAGTACACCGCAATCACATAAAACGTGGTTTCGGTGGAGCCGAACATCGTGGCCACCATTTTTACAAACAGCGAGTCTTCGCCGTATTGATTGATCATGTCGGCCACGAGCCCGGCCGAGCCGGAGCCGGTCAGCGGCCGTACGAGTCCCATTGGCAATACCTCTGCGGGGACCCCGATCACCCCAAGCACAGGATCGAGCACCTCTACCAGGAAGTCCATCGCCCCCGAGGCCCGAAACATGCCGATGGCAAACAGAATGGCGATGAGATACGGAATGATCATCACCGCCACGTCAAATCCCTCCTTGGCGCCCTCCACAAACACCTCGTAGACGCGAACGCCCTTGATAAGCCCGTAGAGCGGAAACCCGACGATCAGCGCCGGCAGGACGAAATACGAAAGGATGCTAACGACGGAGCGAAGAGTTTCAAGCATAGCAGTAAAGCAGGGGAGAGCGCGTGGGCGAGCATGGCGTTAGGGCGAGGACTCGGACGGAGGCGACGGCGGGGCGTCCTGCGTACGGTGCGGGGCCGTGGCTCGGAACCAGGGCAGCCGGCTTAGCACGAGGGTGCCAACGATTCCGGCGATGGTCGAAAAGAGCGTGGCCAGCGTGATGGAGAAGAAGAGCTGATTGATCTGCAGTCCCATAATGGCGACCAGGAGGGAGGGGGGGACCAGCTGCACGCTCGACGTGTTGAGCGCGAGCAGCATCACCATGTCGTCCGTGGCCGTTTTGTCCGACGGGTTCAGGTCCTGCAGATCTTCCATGGCCTTGATGCCGAGTGGCGTGGCTGCGTTGCCGAGGCCGAACACGTTGGCCACAAGGTTCAGCGTGATGTTGGCCAGAGCCGGGTGGTCGTCCGGGACGTTGGGGAAAAGGGGACTGAGAACCGGTTGGACGGCTCCGGCGATGGCCTGTACCAGCCCGGCTTCCTCCCCGATCTTCACGAGCCCCAGCATCAGCCCCAGCACCCCAATCAGGCTCAGGGCGAGCGAGGCAGCCGTCTCGGCAAAATCCAGCGCCGCCTGGGCAATACTATTGAGCTTGCGGAAGCGAACCGGTTCAAATTCCACAGCGGCCCGGACCTGGGCGGGACCGGACCTCAGGTCGGGAGCGTCAACCAGTGTGCCCCGCAAGGCCGGGGTTTCATCGCTCTCGTGAAACGCCCGGATGGCATCCAGTGGGGCCGGGAGGGAGGCGTCCTCCGAAAACTGCACCTGCCGCCCGTCTTGCGTCTGCACCAGCGTGCCGTCGTAGGCCGGCTCCGGCTGGGCGTCGACGTCGTAGAATTGCTGGTACGCCGTGGTGTCGAGTCGAATGCGGACGGGCTGCTTCCGGGCCTCGGGGGCGTACTCATCCGGGAAGGTGAGGGTGATGGGGAGGGGCGTTTCGTTTCGAAACCGATCCTCCGCCAGTTCTTGCGAGTCGACCGCAAGGGCAAAGACAAGGCTGAAGATGATCAGCCCGGACCAGATGTAGTTAAGCATGGGGCACGAGGGCAACTCGAACCGGACGAACCGCCCTCATCATAGGCACTGCGTGCCAGAAGCGAAACGCGGGTACAGGATGGGACTACTCGGCCCCATCTCCCGATGAAAAGAAGTACCGAAACCCGATGGCTCCATCAAAGCGGAAGGCGGCGGGATCGGTCACGTTTACGGTCGGAGCCACCTCGACGAAGATATCGACCGGAGCGGAGCCGAGCATATAGTCGGCTCCAATCGGCGCGCGCAGCGCCAGCTGGTTGTCGGTGTCCTCCAGCACGGTAAATTGTGCGCCGGCCCCAACGTATAGGGCGAGGTATCCATCGTCGACCTGCAACTCATTGAAGTCGTGGAAGAGGTAGTCGGCCTGCAGCAGCCAGTAGGATGGATCGACGGTACTCTCAGGGGTCCCGGATCCGCCGCCGCGCGTCTGCGTCCCGCCAATGTAGAATGTTGTCATGCCGGAAAGGGCGTGCCGATCGGAAAGCCAGGTTTTCGCGGTGAGGCCCACCGGATTTTGAGCAACCTGCCCCGAGCTGTTGGTCGTACCAATCGATGCACCGATGCCGCTTCCTTCGGTCTGAGCCTGGGCGGCGTGGAGGGGGAAGGCGACGAGAAAAACAACCGTAAGGACGGCGAGGCCGAGGGTCCGAGACATGAAAGGGGAAGGGGTGTTGTGGAAGAACATGGTCGAGACGAACGGACAACCGTCCCATTCGTTGCGGACTCTGTCGAGATCCGGGGCAGGCTCACCTGCTCCATCGGCCGGCATCCTCCCGATGGTACAGCGCACATCCGAAATGGAAATTCTTCACCTGGACGACGACCTTCTTGCCGTCTGTAAGCCCCCGGGGCTCCTGGCGCAGCCGGACCACACGGGGGCTCCTGATGTTCTTTCGCGGGCCAAGGCGGAGATGGCTGAGCACACCGGCGAGCCCGATCCCTTTGTGGGCCTCGTCCATCGCCTTGATCGCCCCACGTCTGGCATCATGGTCCTGGCGCGCACGTCCGCCGCGGCGCGGGTCTTGAGCGCCCAGTTTCGCGAGCGGACGGTTTCAAAACAGTACATTGCTGTGGTGGAAGGGACGCTCCGCGGCATTGGCACCTGGACCGATTACATCGTAAAACGGGAGCGCCAGCCGAGTCTTGTCCCGCCCGACGACCCTGAAGGCAAGCGGGCGCAATTGGACTGGCAGGCCCTCGCCCGTACCGAGAAGCGAACGCTCGTGCAGGTTCAACTAAAAACCGGCCGTCCCCATCAAATCCGCCTACAGGCCTCTGGCCGGGGGCATCCGGTGGTGGGAGACGCTCGCTACGGAGCAGCAACCGCCGGGGAGGGGATTTTACTCCATCATGCGATCCTGCGGATCGACCCTCCCTCGGACCCGCGTCGGCTCACGCTGACGGCAAAGCCCCCATCCCAGTGGGCCCGTTTGATCGATGATGAGATGCAGGCGGCCATCGACCGGGCGCTCCGTCAGGCCCGACCGGGCGGAGCGGCGGCGCAGACCGGCGTGAAAAACCGACGCGGCCCCGGACCATGTTGAACGCTGGGGCAGAGGGACGGTTGGACATGCCTTGACATCGTCTCTTTCCACATATCGACTCCATTATGGGCGACGATTTTGAGCGGGTGCAGACCCTTCGCGAAAACCCTCGGGACGACATGCCCCTGGCGCATCGCATGCAGCGATTTGTAGAGGCGCTCCAGCTTCGCATTACCAAGCGCTTAGAGGCCCTCGATGCGGAGGCGTCCTTTCGTGTGGATCAATGGGATCGCGAGGACGGAGGGGGCGGCATTACGGCGGTCCTCGAGGGAGGCAACGTATTCGAGAAGGGCGGGGTCAACACCTCCGCCGTCCACGGCCCCCTGCCCGACCGCATGGCCGATGCATTTGATGTTGAGACCAAGCCCTTCTTCGCCACGGGCCTTTCGCTCGTCATTCACCCCCGATCGCCCCACATCCCCACCGTCCACGCCAACTTTCGGTACTTTGCCCTCGGGGATAATCTGATGAACCCGGAGGACCAGTGGTTTGGCGGCGGGGCCGACCTGACGCCCTACTATCCACGGTTTGAGGACGTGCAGCACTTTCACCAGACCTGGAAGGAGGTCTGCGACGCCCACGAAGCGGTTGCGGACTACGACGCGTTCAAGACGGAGTGTGACGACTACTTTTATTTACCACACCGAGAGGAGGCCCGGGGGGTCGGGGGCATCTTTTACGACTACCTGCGCGATGACCCCGAGGGGACGTTCTTCTTCAGTCGTGAGGCCGGGCGCGCCTTTTTGCGGTCCTATCTTCCAATTGTAGAACGGCGGATGGAAATGGAGTGGGGGGAAAGCGAGCGCGCCTATCAGTTGGTGCGCCGGGGGCGGTACGTGGAGTTTAACCTGGTATACGACCGAGGGACGAAGTTTGGGCTGGAAACCGGGGGCCGAACGGAGAGCATCCTCATGAGCCTGCCGCCTCACGTGACGTGGCGTTACGACCATCAGCCCGAGCCCGGGTCCGCCGAAGAGAAGGCACAGTGGTACTTTCAGCCCCGGCCCTGGCTCGATCTTTCGCCGGCGGACGTCCCGGACGGGACGGCGTGAACGTCATGGTGTTTTGGGGAAAGTTCAACCCCCGGGAGGAACTGCGAATTCGATCTGGGCGCATAAGAAACCGTGGCGCCCAGGTTGCGCAGAGACCCCCTTCGGGCGTTGCACGTGGACCTCTGGCCGTGCAGGTGATCTTTTTGGTGGCCTGCCGACCGTTTCTGCTGGAGGTTGACACGCCGCAGGTCAGCCTGGCCTGCTCGCCGTTTGGTTCCCGTCGGTGATTGCCCGTCGTTAGTCCCCTACGTTCATGACTCCCCTCGCTTTTGAACGCCTCTATGGGTTCGACGAGCGAGTGTGTGAGGGCAGTTTTTACCCCTCCACCCCCCTCCAGGTGGAGGAAGGCGATCGCGTCGGGGTGGTCCTGTTGGGAATCGGGGGGCCAAGGTCGCTCTCAGATGTGGAGTCGTTTCTCTATAATCTGTACATGGATCCCGTTCGCGTGAACCTGCCGATGGACGGGCGGCTCCGACACTGGCTAAGCGCAGCCCTGGCTCGGTATCGCACGCCGCGGGTACAATCGGAGTATGAACTCATTGGGGGCGGCACGCCGATGCCGCGGCTCGCTCGCGAGCAGGCGGAATGCCTCCAGGGCCACCTGCAGGAGCGATATGCCACGCCGACGGGAACGGACATCCGAGTCTACCTGGGCATGCGGTACGGCGATCCGTCCTGTGAGGAGGCCTGGGCCCAGATGCAGGCCGAGGAGGTAGACAAGGTCGTCTTGGTGCCGCTCTATCCCCAGTACGCCCAGGGCACCAGCGGATCGGTGCTGGCCTACTGGAACGCCCTCGACGCCCAGGCGACGTCTGCCCAGAAGCCCACGACGTCGATTACGGAGTTTGCCGCCAACCCGAAGTACATCCAGGCCGTTTGTGAACGGATCGATGAGGGGCTTCAGCGATTTCGGGACGGGCGAGAGGAGAGCGTGAAGTTGCTCTTCAGTGCCCACGGGGCCTCCCGGCACGAGACGCAGGACGCCCGCGATCCCTTTTGCTACCACGTGCAGGCCACGGTGGAAGAAATTATGCGGCGTCGGGGGGATGGCCGATCCGCTCAGATCGCGTTTCGGGAGACCGAGGGCTGGGGAGCGTCCATGTCTCCAACAACGGAAGAGGCGTTGTCGGCCCTGGCAGAGGAGGACACCTCGGCTTTGCTGGTCGTCCCGGTTTCCCTCGTGACGGACGACATCGACACCCGGTATACGCTCGACATCCAGGCCCGGGCGCGTGCCCATTCGTTGGGCATCGAGCGGTTCGAGGTGGCCTCCGGCCTCAACACACATCCCTTGCTGATTGACGCGCTCGTTGAGGCGGTCGGGGCTCAACTGGACCTCCCAGTGGATGTGAATCAGCTTCGCGTGTGGGGGGGTGGGGCGTCGCAGAGCTATAAACTGCATCCGCCCGACGAGTCGCCACGCCTTCGCCTGAGCGATCATCTGCCCGGTTGTCCGGAGATTCCCCCTGGGCTGCGACCGCGGCAGTGGAGGGGAGAGGAGGAGCGGGACCCTCCGTCGGTGCGGACAGAAGATGCATCTGTGGCCGACGAACACCGTCGGGGAGAATTGTGATGGCCGGCATTCTTGCGCCTCCACGTTTCCGTATCCCGAATTTCTGCACCTGATGTCCTCGCCTGCCTCTCCGCCGTCTGACACGCTGCTGCGCACCCTGGCGTCCGTGCCGGTGTCCAGCTCAGTCCTCGACCTGGGATGCGGGGAGGGACGGCACACGGTTCCCCTGCTGCGTCTTGGGTTCCCGGTGCACGCCTGCGATCCAGAGCCGTCGGCGGTCCAGGGGACGCGAGCCGCAATTGCTCCGTTGGTGGGGACGGACACAGCGCAGACGTGCGTTCAGGCGTGCCCGCTGGACGACCTGTCCGCGATCGACGAGACCTTTGACTGGATCGTTTGTGACCGGGCCGAGCGCTATGCGGGGTCGACGTCGGAGCTAAAGACGCTTTTCTCGGCTGCCCACACCCTGCTGGCCCCTGGGGGATGGCTGTTTGTGACGGTGCCTGCGCCTCCAGAATCGTCCCAAGGGGGCACTGTGGAGACGGACCGTGTCCGGTTTAGCGAAGAAGACCTGGAGGCGGTCCGACGGGCGTCGGGCTTCTCGTTGGCCCGTGAGCCGTCGCACGTTGACGAGAGCCCGCCGCGCCTCCGAGCCCTTTACCGTCGGGTCGATCCGGAGGCGCCCGCGTGACCTGACGGAATGGTTACACCTGTCCTGAGAAGAGCAGCGTAGGACCATGGGCCCTGGCCCAGTCGTATGTTATCCTTCCATCCTCTCCGTCATAAGGCAAATGCGTCCATGGAAATTGCGCCGGCAAAGGTAGATTTGATTGAGAGCAAGCGCTTGTATGACGAAGCGCAGCACTGCATTCCGGGAGGCGTCAATTCCCCCGCCCGGGCCTTCGACAGTGTCGGTGGAACGCCGCTCTTTATTGAGCGGGCCGAGGGGGCGTACCTAGAGGACGCCGACGGAAACCAGTACATCGACTATGTTGGCTCCTGGGGCCCGATGCTCTTTGGCCACGCCCACCCAGACGTCGTCGGGGCCGTGCAGGAACAGGCCGAGGCCTCCACGTCCTTCGGGGCCCCCACGGAGATCGAGATTGAGGTGGCGGAGCTCGTCCGCGACCTGGTGCCGTCAGTCGATAAGGTCCGGATGGTGAACTCGGGTACCGAGGCGACCATGAGTGCAGCCCGTCTCGCCCGGGGCTTCACCGGACGCGACAAGATCATCAAGTATGAGGGCAACTATCACGGGCACGGCGATTTTTTCCTGATCGCGGCCGGGAGCGGCCCCATGACCCTCAGCAAGCCCGACTCGCCGGGCGTCACGGAGGGCAACGCACGGGACACCCTCCTTGCGCCCTACAACGATCTTGAGCACACGAAACGCCTGGTCGAGTCCAACGAGGGCGAGGTGGCCTGCATCATTGTTGAGCCCATCGCCGGCAACATGGGGTGCATTCCCCCTGAGCCTGGGTTTCTGGAGGGACTTCGCGAGCTCTGCGACCACCACGATATTGTGCTCATCTTCGACGAGGTGATGACCGGGTTCCGAGTTGCCCCGGGCGGCGCCCAGGAGCGGTATGGCGTAACGCCGGATCTCACCTGTCTGGGCAAAATCATTGGCGGAGGGCTTCCCGTGGGTGCCTACGGCGGCCGTCAGGAGATCATGGACTACGTGGCGCCGACAGGGCCGGTCTACCAGGCCGGCACGCTTAGCGGAAACCCCCTTGCAATGCGGGCCGGGCACGCGGTACTCTCGAAGATTGCGGAGGAGAAGGACGCAATCTACGCTGAACTCGAAGCGTTTGGTGAGGCCCTTGAATCCGGTATGCGAGAAAACCTTAAGGCGCTCGGGCTCGACTATACAATCAACCGGGTGGGGGCGATGATGGGGCTCTTCTTTACGGATACCCCGGTCGTGGATCAGGACACGGCGAAGAGAACCGATACGGACAAGTACGCGGCCTACTTCCACGGCATGTTAGACGAGGGCATCTACCTGCCGCCGTCGCAGTTTGAGGCCATTTTCTTTGGCACTGCTCACGATGAGGCGGCGCTCGATGCAACCCTGGCGGCACAGCGAACGGTGCTGGAGCGGATGCACCATTAGGCGGAGGAATTGAGCGCATGCTCCAGAAACTGGTCGACGTCTGTAAGGTCGGGTAGGATCGCGTCTGGGTTGCTTTCATCGAGGGCCTCGCGGGGCGCGCCACCGGTACACACCGCGACCGCCCGAACCCCGGCCGCCCGAGCGCAATCCACGTCCCGATGAGTGTCGCCGATCACCACGGTCCGCTCGCGAGAAAAAGAGTGGCCGGTGTGGCGCCGAGCCCGGCGAAGGGCGATCGGGGGAAGGGCGGATCGCTCGGCGTGGTCGCTTCCAAACGCCCCCACGGAGAAGTACTCCTCCAATCCCACAGCAGCGAGCTTGTGGTAGGCAATGGGCTCTACATTCCCCGTAACGAGGGCGAGATGGACGTCGGGGCGGGACGATAGGGCGTCAAGCAAGGCGCGCGTACCGGGCAGGGAGCGGACGTGCTCGGGTTGGATCGCCTCTCGTGCTGCATCGACATAGCAATCCAGGGCCGACTGAATTGTATCGTCCGAGGGGGGGTGCCCATTGTGGGACAGGACCGATCGGAGAATGTCGGGGTCCGTTCGTCCCGAGAACGAGATGCCTTCGGCGGAAATGGGAAACCCGAGGAGGTCCGAGAGCGACTGGGTAATGGCCGACCGTCCGGCCCCGTTTACACGAACAAGCGTTCCGTCGATGTCGAAGAGCAGCAGCGTCATTTGGTAGGGGCGAAGGAGGAGGAAAGAAGCAGTAGGGGCATCAAGACGTCTCCATTCAGGCGCAGGAGACGACCTTGACGAAGGGGATGCAAAACAAAGCGGAGGCGTTGAATCTTGCCCCCGTTTCGCTCATTCCAAAGTCGGAGACCCCGTCTCTGCTTCAGTACTTATCTTTTCCCACGGAAGATCCCCGCCCGCATGGCTCCTCCCGACGACATTTCTCCAAGCGATCGTGACAAGACGCTTTATCTCATCGACGCGATGGCCCTGGCGTACCGGGCCCATTACATTTTTATTGGGCGCCCCCTCATCAACTCAAAGGGACAGAATACCTCCGCGGCCTACGGCTTCACCAATTCGTTGTTGAAGCTGCTCGACGATCACAAGATCGAACACGCCGCCGTCGTATTTGACGCAGAAAACGAGGAGGGCACCTTCCGCGAGGACATCTACGAAGACTACAAGGCCCACCGTGATCCCCCACCCGAGGAGTTGCTCGAAAACCTCCCTCGAATCAAAAAGATCGTGCGGGCGATGGATATTCCGGTGCTGGCCGTCCCGGGGGTGGAGGCCGACGACGTGATCGGAACCCTGGCCCGGCAGGCCGCCGACGATGGGGCCGACGCCGTCATCGTGTCGCCCGACAAGGACTTCAAGCAGCTTCTTACCGAACACATCTCCATCTACAAGCCGGCGCGGGGGGATAAGGACTTTGAGGTCATCACTGATGAGGCGTTTCGGGACGAGTACGGGCTGGACCCGGTGCAATTCATCGATATGCTCGCGCTCTGGGGAGACAGTTCCGACAACGTGCCGGGCGTGCCCAATATCGGGGAGAAGACCTCGATGAAGTACCTTCGAGACTATTATGACGTGGACGAAGTCATCGAGAATGCCGACGAGATCGGGGGGAAACGAGGGCAAAACCTGAAGGAGTATGCCGATGAGGCACGCATGTCAAAACGGCTCGTCCGCATCCGGACCGACCTCGATGTTGGTCTCGACTGGCAGCAGCTTCACCGCTCGTCGCCGGACCGGGACGAACTGGTGCGTCTCTTCCAGGAGTACGAGTTTGAGTCCTTTATCGATCGTCTTGAGCTGAACGGGACCGCGGCGCCTACGGACGACGAGGCGTCCGTCGACGAGGGGGCGGACGATGAGGGGCAGGATTCGGCCCTGTCATTCGACTTCGGACCGTACGAAGAGGTGCAGGAGCTGGACCTTGAGGCCGTCGAGTACGGTGTAGTGGAGACAAAGGCCGAACTGGAGGCGCTCGCTGAGCGACTGACCAACCAGGATCGTATCGCCTTTGACACCGAGACGACCTCCACGGACCCGATGCACGCGGTGCTGGTGGGGCTCTCGTTTAGCTGGGCGGCAGGCGAGGCGACCTACGTGCCCACGCCCCTCCCGGACGACACCCCAACCGAGGAGGTGCTCGACGTCCTCGCCCCGGTTCTTTCGGGCGACCGGACCCTGGTGGGGCACCACCTGAAGTACGACATACTGGTGCTTCTCCGCCACGGGATGACGGTCACGGGCCCGCTCGAGGATACGATGGTGGCGCATTACCTCGTGGCGCCAGAAGAAAATCACAACCTCGACGACGTGGCGCGGTCGGTGCTCAACTACAAAATGGTACCGATCAGTGAGCTGATTGGGGACGAGATGGAAGAGGAGACCATGCGCGACGTGGCCATTGAGGACGCGGCGCCCTACGCCTGTGAGGACGCAGACATTGCCCTACGTCTGGCCGACGCCCTGCAAGAGAAGTTGGAAACGGGGGGCGTGCGCGAGATCGCCGACGACATTGAGTTTCCGCTGGTTCGCGTTCTGGCCCGGATGGAGCACGTGGGGATTCGGGTCGACACGGATGTGCTGGATGCGTTTTCGGAGGAACTCCAGGGCAAACTCGAAGAGATCGAAGAAGAGATCTTTGAGCTGGCCGGCGAGCAGTTCAACATCAACTCGACCCAGCAGCTTGGCACGATCCTGTTTGAGAAGCTTGATCTCCCGGTGGTGTCCAAAACGCCCACCGGCAAGCCGTCCACGAAGGAGAGTGTCCTGCAGGAGCTCTCGACGGAGCACGACATTCCGGCGCTTGTCCTCGACTGGCGATCCATTTACAAGCTGAAGAGCACATATCTCGATGCACTAGGGGAGCTGGTCCATCCTGAGACCGGCCGCATCCATACCAGCTTTAACCAGACGCGCACGGCTACAGGGCGTCTCTCGTCCAGCGACCCGAACCTGCAAAACATCCCTATCCGGACTGACCTGGGGCGAAAGATCCGGCGAGCCTTTGTGCCGAGGGACGGCTGGACGCTGATGGCGGCGGATTATGCTCAGATCGAACTCCGGATTTTGGCCTCCATGAGCGGGGACGCGTCCATGCAGGAGACCTTTCGGGACGGCGGAGACATCCACACCGACGCTGCGGCCCGCGTCTTCGACCTCGACCCGGAGGATGTGACCCGTGATCAGCGACGCAAGGCCAAGGAAGTGAACTATGGCATTCCGTACGGGGTCTCGCCCTGGGGGCTTGCGCAGCGCCTTCGCGTGCCGGTCGACGAGGCACAGGAGTTGATCCAGCAGTACCAGAAGTCGTATCCCGGCGTCTCCCGGCTCTTGAACGAGCTGGTCGAGAATGCACAGGAGCAGGGGTATGCCGAGACGCTTCTGGGGCGCCGGCGGTATCTCCCGGACATTGACAGCTCCAACAGCAACCGGCGGGGCTATGCCGAGCGCGTCGCCGTAAACATGCCGATTCAGGGCACGCAAGCGGACATGATCAAGATCGCCATGAACCGCGTCCAGCAGCAGTTGGATGAAGTGGGGTGGGAGGCGGAAATGCTCCTCCAGGTCCACGATGAGCTCGTGCTTGAGGTGCCGCCTCAGGAGGTGGAGCCGGTCCGCGAGATGGTTCGCAGCGAAATGGAGGACGCGCTTCCCCTGTCCGGCGTGCCCGTTCGGGTCGACATTGGGACCGGGAAGAACTGGCTCGACGCCCACTAACAGCGCCCGTCCTGGTTCCTGCGAGGGACACTGGGCATGGCACGGAGGGCTCCCAGCTACACCCGTGCCTCACTCGATTCTTACGGTTTCTACCTAATGTTATGGTTGAGGTATCTTCTTCTGCTGTGCCGTCTGGCCTCACCTTCCAGGAGGCCTCGGAGGGCATTGAGTGCTACCGGCTCGATGCGAACGGCCTTCGCGTTCTTCTTCTTCCCCAAGATGGGGCGTCGGTGGCCACGTCCATGGTCACTTACCACGTGGGGAGCCGAAACGAGCGCACGGGGCGCACCGGGGCCACCCACATGCTCGAGCACCTGATGTTTAAGGGCACGGAGCGGTTCCACAAGCGGAACGGAACCTCCATCTTCGAGACGTTGCAGCGCGTGGGAGCGGAGGTCAATGCGTCCACCTGGGTTGATCGAACAAACTACTACGAGATGCTTCCGACCGAGCATCTTCCGCTGGCCTTTGACATTGAGGCCGACCGGATGCGAAACGCGCTGATTGACCCGCAGGACCTCGAGTCAGAGCGTACGGTCATTCTGAATGAGTTGGACCGAAACCAAAATGACCCGGTCTCGCGCCTCTTCGATGAGGTGTGGGGGGCGGCCTTTGTGGCTCACCCGTACCACCACCCCACCATTGGGTGGCGTAGTGACATCGAAGGCATGACGGCTCAGGATCTCCGGTCCTTCTATGACGCCTATTATTGGCCCAACAACGCCACCCTCTCCGTCGTGGGGCGGTTCGATCGACAGGATGTGCTCAGTGAGGTGGCCGAGCACTTTGGACGCCTGGAGCCCGCCCGCCATGAGATTCCCCAGGTGACGACCGACGAGCCGGAGCAGCGGGGAGCACGCCGGGTGACCGTAAAGCAAGACGGACAACTGGGGGCCGTCCTGATGGGATACAAGTCGCCCCCCGCCACCCGCCCCGACTCGGACGTGCTCGACATCCTGGCCCGCATCCTCGCGTCCGGCAAAGGCAGCCGCCTCTTTCAGCGGTGCACCGACCAGGGCATGACCAGCGACGTGTTCGGGATGAACTTTCGCCTCCGCGACCCCGGCCTGTTTTCCGTATTTGCGTACCTGTCGCCGGAAAGCAATCACCAGGAGGTGGAAGCGGCCATCCGCGACGAGATTGAAGCCATTCGGGCGGACGGCGTCACGCAGCACGAGCTTGACCGCGCCCGAACTCAGCTGCGGGCGCAGACGGCCTTTGATCGCGACGGGTCAATGCGGGTCGCGTCGCAACTCAATGAGGCCTTGGCGGCAGGGGATTGGAAGCTGTACACGCAGTATCTCGATCGCCTGACAAACGTGACGACTGAAGATGTGCAACGGGTGGCCCGAACGTACCTCCAGGACGACACCAGCACTGTAGGCTGGTACGTCCCGGCTTCGCAGTAGGCTGCCGTCCGTCGTTCTTTTTTCCGACCTCCTGTTGTTTCCATGAGCACCGATTCAAATCTCGCGCCCCGCATCCAGGACCATTCAGCAGGCCCGGCCCGCGTCCTCACGCTTCCGACAAGCGTGGACGACGTGGTGTCCTGGCGGGCGTCGTTCTTAACGTACCCTGATTTAGCGGCTGGCGATGCGCTGCGGCAGAAGCTCACAGTCTCGCTCCTTGACAAGGGGACCCAGCAACGGGACCGCTTTGAGCTCGCTCGGGTGCTGGAAGACTGTGGAGCCAAGCTGAATCTCTCCAGTGACGGGCTCTACGTCGACATCTCAGGACGAGCCCTCTCGGACGACGTCTCCCGGGTCATGGACGTTCTGGCCGAAATGCTCCGTGCCCCGGCCTTTGACCCGGACGAGTTTGAGAAGGCCCGAGCCCAGGCCGCCGCCAGCCTCCAGCGGCGGATGGAAAAAACCAGCGCGCAGGCATCAGCGGCGCTCTCCCGGCATCTCTTCAACCCGGCCCATCCGAACCATGCGCCCCCGCCGGAAGAACAGCTCCAGGCCCTGCAGGAGCTAACGGTCGACGATGTCGAGGCGTACCATGACGAGCACTTTGGACCACAGGAATGGACGATGGCCTTCGTTGGCGACCTGGAGCACGAGGCGATCCGGACGGTGGTGGCGGACGCATTCGAGGGATGGACGGCGTCCGAGGCCACTCCCGTTCACGAGACAGAGCCAGCGTCACAGAAGCCCGGGCACACCATTCTCCCAATGCCTGACAAGTCCAACGTAGATGTCCGAATGGGGCATGCCCTTCCCCTTCGCCGCGACCACAGTGAGTACCCCGCACTGTACGTGGGCAACTACATTCTGGGAGGCAACTTCGCGGCCCGCCTGATGGGCACGGTGCGGGACGAAAAGGGGCTCACCTACCATATCGGATCCAGCCTGTCAGGGATTTCGACGCGATATGCCGGCTACTGGCAGGTGCGCGTGACGCTGAGCCACGAGTCGTTGTCGGACGGAATTGAGGCGACGCGGGAGGTCGTGGAGACCTTCGTGAAGGAGGGACCGACCGAGGACGAACTGCAGGCCAAGAAAACCACGATCACGGGGTCGTATACTGTGGGCCTCGCCACCACCCGGCGACTGGCCCAGTCCATTCTCACCACCGCCGAGCGCGGCTTCGACATGCACTATCTGGATCAGTTTCCCCGCGACATCGAGGCCCTGTCCCTGGATGAGGTGACGACGGCGGTGCAGACCTATCTGCGGCCGGAGGCCCTCCATGAGGCGCGGGCCGGCGTCCGCCCCGATCCCGTAGCGGCCCCGTAGCTACTCACTATCGGGATCGTTTCGTATGATCGAGAGCCGCTCCTTGGCCGACAGGGGCGGGTCCTTTGGCATGGCAAAGACAAGCCCAATGTACGCAAGAAGGAAGGGCCCGCCGGAGCCAATAACCCCGATCACAAACGCGATGCGAACGAGGGTTGAGTCCAGGTTCAGGTACTCCGCAAGTCCACCGCACACGCCCAACAATTTTTTGTCGGTTCGGGAGCGGGTGAGGCGTTTTTGGGAGGACGGCTCAGGGGACTCCACGACCTTCGGCTCGCCCGTCTCGGCGTCGACGGCCCTCTTCGATCCAGCCTCCTTGTCGGATGGAGACGACCGCCAGGAGAGCACGCCGAATCCGAGCAAGATGACCAGTACGCCAACGAGCCAGGGCAGGGCCGCCCCCAGCCCGCTCAACGCCGGTCCCGTCCACACCTCCAACTGGATCAGGAGGTACACCACGCCCGCTACAATTAGGCTGAGACCTGCGAGCGTGGGCAGGCTAATCACCCCCGATTCTTCTGCCTCGTCGTCTTCAAAATAGAGGGCCTCCAGTTCCTCGTCCGAGATGTCGTCGAGGTCGAGCGTTGTTTTGCCAACCTCAAACGGGGAGGGAGACGTATTGGCGGACGCATCCGAAGAAGAGGAGCGTGTGCGTTCTCGGTTTGGCATAGGAGAGAGGGGGATGAGCAGACAGGACGAGGCGAGGAATTAGGCGATAGTGAGGGAGGTCCGTTCTGTGATGATGGTGGTGAGGCGAATGTCGTGGGGGGCAGAGGGCACACGGGGGAGGAGACAGGCTTCGTATGCCAGTCCGATGCGCGGGGCGTTCACCGCGTCGAGAAACGCATCGTAATATCCGCCCCCCTGCCCGATCCGGTGGCCGTCGCGCCCGGCCCCGATAGCAGGCACGATCACGACGTCCAGCGCCTCGGGGGCGATGCGTGCAGTGTTCTGAGGCTCCCGAATGCCCCACCGATTGGTCGTCAGGCAGCCGGGGCCTTCGTACCGGCGGTGATCCATCGTCGGTGCGTTCGGGGCAAAGCTCGTGACCACCGGAAGCACAACGGTCGCGCCGCGGCCGCGGAGGGCTGCAATGAGCGGTCGGGTGTCAATCTCTCCCCGCTCGTATAGCGGCCAGTACACGTGCACCGTAGTCCCCGTTGCGACCGCCCGGTGCCCCAGGGCGCGATGGGTGATCAGCGCACTCCGGGCCTGTCGGCTCGTGGGCGGCAGGGACCGCCGGTACGTGCGAAACCGTGCCCGACACCTGGACTTGGAGGAAAGCACGACCGTGGAGCCCATGCTGGGAGGAGGAGAGCAAGAACATATTGGCCTAATAAAAACGCTGTTGCTTCTCCAAACGATCCCATACGCCTCCATTTTCATCACGCGGGCGAGCGGGGACGTGTTACAGGGCTTTGGGCAGGCCTTTTGACCAGCGAATTATGAATGAACACCCCCTGAGGCAGGGATCGTCCAACAGCATGCGTTTCGTATAGAGAACGGTTACGCCGGAAACACCCCCGTGCCTCCCTCGTGGGCATCCATTCCGGCATTTATCACCCCCAGCGGGGCCGTGCGTCATTATTCCGTTGTTGAACGTTCTCCAGTCCCATGTTTGAGAGCCTGTCCGAAAAGTTGGAAGGAGCCCTCCAGTCCGTGACGGGACAGGGGCGGATCAGCGAGGTCAACGTGGCGGAGACGATGCGTGAGATCCGGCGGGCCCTCCTGAACGCGGACGTGAATTACCAGGTCGCCAAGGAGTTTACCAACAATGTCAAAGAGAAGGCGACCGGGGAGGAAGTGCTCACGTCGGTGACGCCGGGGCAACAGCTCACCAAGATCATCCACGACGAGCTGACGCGCGTCCTTGGGGGGGAGCACGAGGGACTCGACATGGCCAACACGCCGCCGACCGTCATCCTGGTGGCTGGCCTTCAAGGATCGGGGAAAACGACGTTCTGTGCCAAGCTCGCCCGCCACCTCCGCAAGCAGGGAAAGGCGCCCCTCCTGGCCGCCTCGGACGTTTATCGACCGGCGGCCGTAGACCAGCTGAAGACGTTGGCCGACCAGGCAAATGTGCCGGTCTACTCGATCGAAGAAGACGGCACGATTGTTCAGGATGCGGTTCGCGTGGCGGATGAGGCCGTCACCCATGCCCGTGACACCGCCCGCGATGTCGTGATCATTGACACGGCCGGCCGGATGCACATCGATGAGGAGATGATGCAAGAGGTGGCCGACATCAAAGCCGCAGTGGACCCGAACGAAACCCTCTTCGTCGTGGACTCCATGACGGGGCAGGATGCAGTGAACACTGCGAAAGAGTTCAACGAGCGCCTGGACTACGACGGGGTTGTCCTCACGAAGCTCGATGGCGACACGCGGGGCGGGGCCGCGCTCTCCATCCGGACCGTCGTACAGAAGCCCATCAAGTTTGCGTCGACGGGGGAGAAGCTGGAGGCGCTCACGCCGTTTTATCCGGACCGCATGGCCCAGCGCATCCTGGGCATGGGCGACGTGGTCTCGTTCGTTGAGCGAGCGCAAGAGGAGTATGACCAGAAGGAGGCCGAACGGCTGGAGGAGAAAATCCGCTCGGATGAGTTCGATCTTCAGGACTTCTACGATCAGCTCCAGCGAATTCAAAACATGGGCTCCCTCAAGGAGCTCATGGGCATGATTCCGGGGGTCGGGAACAAGATTCAGGACCTGGACATCGACGAAGACGCCTTTAAGCACATTGAGGCAATGATCCAGTCGATGACGCCGGAAGAGCGTACACATCCTGAAATCTTGAACGGCATGCGCCGGCGACGCATTGCGCGCGGAAGCGGGGTGGAAGTCCGCGACGTGAACCAGCTGATCAGCCAGTTCAACGACATGAAGAAGATGATGAAGACGATGCAGAAGCTGACGAGCAAGGGGCGGGACGTCAGCATGTCAAACCTCATGAGCAAGCTCACGGGAGGCGGCGATGGGCCGAGCCCGAGTCCGCGGTAAACGAGGCCCTTCCCCCTTTTCACCTGTTCGCACTGATTCTCACTGAACTCGACTCCCACACAACGTGTCTGTCAAACTTCGAATGCGCCGAATTGGGCGTAAGAAAATCCCGGTGTACTCCATCGTTGCTACGGACTCGCGGAATGCGCGGGACGGGCGCTACATAGAAGACCTTGGGCGCTACTACCCGCTTCGCGAGCCCGCCGAGGTAAAGCTCGATGAGGAGCGTGCGCTTCACTGGCTCGAGAATGGCGCCCAGCCAAGCGACACGGTCCACTCGATTCTGCACCGACGCGGCATCTTGCTCCAGCACCACCTGAAGAAGAAGGGGGAGGCGCCCGACGAGATTCAGGAGTCCGTGGAGGAGTTCCGCGAGCGGATGGCCGCGGAAGGGAAAGACCTCAAGATGGTAGTGGAGCCCCAGGGCGAGGATGCTCTCCAGAAGGAGCGCGACCGCGCCGAAGAGCTCGACGAGGAGGCGCGCCTTCGCTCTCAGGCCACCCCGATTCCGGTTGATGACGCCGTGGTGCAGGAAGAGGAGTCGGCGACAGACGCGGACGCCGCGGAGGAGAGCGATGCGTCGGATGGAGAGGCGCCAGCCCCCGATGCAGAGTCGACGGAGGCTTCTGCCGATGAGGGCGAGGAAGCGGAGGGAGACGACGAGCCGGACGCGAAAGACGAGTAGCGCTGTCCCGTTTCTTGACCCTTCGGAGTCATGCCTGCGACCGATGTTCCCCCCGATCCCCAGCCGGAGTACGCTGATATTCCGGCCGAGGCGCTGGTACAGATCGGGTTTGTGTATCGCCCCCACGGCATCGAAGGGGAGCTAAAGATCAACCCCGAGCACACCGATGACCCTACGCGCTTTGAGGAGCTGAGTCACGTGTACGTTGGGGCGCAGCCACGCCACGTGCGCACGTTTGCGGTCCGGTCCGTGCGCTACCAGGAAACAAAGCGAGGAACCACAGTCATTCTCGGCCTGAAGGGAGTGGCGACCCGGTCCGACGCGGAGGCAATCACGAAGATGACGGTGTTTGCCGCGGAGGAGGACCTGGAGCTCGCGGATGACGAGTTTTTTGTCCACGAACTCGTGGGGCTTGAGGTGGTGACCGAGAACGGTACCGTGCTGGGCACTGTGTCTAACTTCCAGGAGATGCCGGCGCACGAGGTGTTCGTGGTTCGCCGATCGGAGGGAGGGGAAACCATGGTCCCGGCGGTCGAGGACTTTATTCTCGACGTGGATCTGGAAGCCGGACGAGTGACGGTCCGACCCATTGACGGGCTCCTGGACTGACCGACGTGTTCTTTTTGATTTTTGGATCGACCTGCGATCCGTCCCATGCGTATTGATCTCATTACCGCGCTTCCGGGACTGGTAGAAGGCCCCCTGCGCCACAGCATCGTGCGTCGGGCCCAAGAGGGCGGGGCTGTGACGATTGAGGTCCACGACCTGCGCGAGTACGCGGAGGACAAGCACCGACAGATCGACGATTATCCCTTTGGGGGCGGTGCAGGCATGGTTCTGAAGCCGGAACCGCTCTTTCGGGCGGTTGAGACCATCGAAGACGCCCACGGCACGGCCGATGAGATTATCTTTTTGACGCCGGACGGCACTCAGCTGGAGCAGTCGACGGTCAATCGACTGTCGCTGAAGGGACGCTTGGTGCTCATTGCCGGTCACTATAAGGGAATCGACCAGCGCGTCCGTGATGACTTGGTGACCTGCGAACTTTCGATCGGCGACTACGTGCTTAGCGGCGGTGAGCTCCCCGCCCTTGTGCTGGTGGACGCCATTGTTCGGCTGCTTCCGGGCGTACTTGGCGATGCCTCGTCTGCCCTTACGGACTCATTCCAGGATGGCCTTCTCGACGCCCCGGTGTATACGCGCCCCGCAGAGTTTCGGGGCCAATCGGTTCCGGACGTGCTTCGCTCGGGCGACCATCAGCGCATCGACGCGTGGCGCGACAAGAAGCGATTAGAGAAGACCCGATCTCGCCGTCCAGACCTTCTCCCCGACGCGTCCGAGGACGACTGAGGCGGTCCAAGACCCATTTGAATCCACGTGTTTTTGTTAACCCAACCCCCCCTCTTCCCATGGCCACTGATCTAATGAGCGTCGTCGAGGCCACGCAATTTCAGGACGACGTCCCCGACTTTGGTGCGGGAGACACGGTCAACGTCCACATTCGCGTGGTGGAAGGCGAGAAGGAACGCATCCAACAGTTTGAAGGCATTTGTCTGGGCCGACGCGGCTCCGGGGCCAGCGAGACGTTTACCGTCCGGAAGGTCTCGGAAGGAACGGGCGTTGAGCGGATCTTTCCGGTCCACTCGCCCCGCATTGCGAAGGTTGAGGTGAAGCGCCGGGGCAAGGTCCGCCGATCCAAGATCTTCTTCCTGCGGGATCGATCCGGCAAGAATGCCCGGATCAAAGAGCGCATCCGAGAAAACTAACGGAGCGTTCCCACGCGGGACGCCACTTGTCACGCAGGCCGGGCTCTCACTGTCGCCGTTGCCCCACAATGTGATCACGGATCATGGATCTCGCCATCTGGGATTATCCGCCGGCGGAATTTCTCGTGTCGGGGTTTACGTCAGGGGCCGTCGACAATCCATTTCAGATTCGACGGCACCGGCCGGAGGTGTGTGCGGCACGCCTGGTCGAGGACGACGTCGACGTGGCCTTACTGCCCACGATGCTCGCCCTCCAGGGCAGTGACGCCTTCGACGTAATCCCAAGCGTGGGCCTTGTGTCCTGGCGCTATCCCTACGCCCGTCTGGTGTGGCGCGGCGGCCTGCACGACTTTCCCGACACCATCGCCTACGATCGGCGGGTGGCACAAGAGCGGACCCTGACCCGCATCGTGCTGCAGGAGCACTATCAGGTTGCGCCGACGTTTGTCCCCTACGACGACGTGGCTCCCTCCGATCTCTTAGACACCGGAGCGGACGCTGCCCTCATGGTGGGGCCCGACGTGCCCTCCCTCCAAACGGAGCCCTTTGAGATTGACATTGGACAGGAGTGGTACGAGCTCGCCAATTACCCGATGGTGTGGGGCCTTTACGTCACAAAGCGAGACCGGGCGACCGCCGAGGTCGTCGAGGCGCTGATTGACGCGGGGAAAGCAGCCGAGGAAAATCGAGATGTGTGGGTGCAGGCCCAGGAGACGACCCAGACGCTCAACAATTTTTACCGCGAAGACCTGCGCACCGGCCTCGATAAGTTGGCCATTGCGAGCCTGACAGAGTTCCGGAAGTATCTGTTCTACTACGACATAACGGAAGACGTCCCCGACCTTCCCTTTGTGTTTCTCGATGAGGAGGAAG
Organism: Salinibacter sp.; assembly: GCA_046498495.1. Taxonomy (GTDB): domain Bacteria; phylum Bacteroidota; class Rhodothermia; order Rhodothermales; family Salinibacteraceae; genus Salinibacter. The sequence continues at coordinate 40,290 of JAWOAQ010000074.1, forward strand.
AGGAGGAAGAGGACGCGTAGTTCGTCGCCTTCGTTGACATACGATTAATCCGGTCTACGGCCCATGGCGGAAGGCATTGAAGTCGTTGAGCGCAATCGAAAAGCGCGCTTCGAATTTGACATTGAGGAGACGCTGGAGGCGGGCCTGGTTCTCGAAGGCTCAGAAGTAAAGTCGATCCGGCAGGGCAAGGTGAGCCTCGACGGGGCGTACTGCAAAGTGGACCGCGAGGGCGACATGAAGATCCACGGGATGTACATAAAGCCGTACGAGGAGGCCGGGCCGTTCGGCCACGAGCCCCGGCGTCCCCGAACGCTTCTGATGCACAACCGAGAAATTCGGAAGTGGGGAGAGAAAGCGGAGCGCGAGGGGTACACGATTGTCCCGATGGAACTCTACTTTCGGGAGGGATGGGCGAAACTAAAGATTGGGCTTGCAAAGGGGCGACAGAAGCACGACAAGCGCCAGGCCATCAAAGAGCGGGAAATGAAGCGCCAGATGGAGCAGACGAAGCGAGAGTACAACCTCTAGAACGTAAAACAGCGGGGCTGCACGCGGACGAGCGGTCCTCCCGATGCGGAACGTTACCGCCCGGCACAGACGGGCGGTTTTCTTTTTGTCTCTGAAGAACAACCGATCACCATGTCTTTTCCGCCGGTCGACGAACAACTGAAGGTCCTTCGCCGCGGGGTCGAGGAGCTGGTCCCGGAAGAGGACCTCGCCGAAAAAATCGAACGCTCGCGGGCGACCGAAACACCTTTGATCGCGAAGCTGGGATGCGACCCGAGTCGTCCGGATCTCCACCTCGGCCACACCGTGGTGCTCCGAAAGCTCCGACAGTTTCAGGACCTGGGCCACCGCGCCGTCCTGATTGTGGGGGACTTTACCGGCATGATTGGTGACCCCTCGGGCCGTTCCGAGACGCGCCCCCAGCTTACCCTGGAGGAGACGCGTCGAAACGGGCAGACCTACTACGAGCAGGCGACCCGCATCCTCGATCCCGAAAAGACCGAGATCCTCTATAACTCGGACTGGCTCGATGCGATGACCTTCAGTGATGTCATCGAACTCGCCGCTCAGCAAACCGTGGCGCAAATGCTGGAGCGCGAAGACTTTCGCCAGCGCTACGAAGCAAACCAACCCATCAGCGTCCACGAGTTTTTGTACCCACTCGCACAGGCGCAGGACTCGGTTCACATCGAGGCCGACGTGGAGCTCGGCGGGACCGACCAGCGCTTTAATCTCCTCCTAGCTCGTCGCCTCCAAAAGGTGAAGAACCAGGACCCTCAGGTCTGCATGATGATGCCGCTGCTAGAAGGGACCGACGGGACGAGAAAGATGTCGAAATCCCTCGATAACGCCATTGGGATTGCCGAGGCCCCGGAGGACATGTACGGCAAAGTGATGTCCGTTCCCGATGAGCTGATTTACCGATACACCGAACTGATAACCGACGTCCCCACCGACGCCCTTCCGAAGGTAAAAGCCTTCGCCGAAGAGAATCCTCGTGACGCGAAAGCGCAGCTGGCCCACCGGATCGTGGAAATGTATCACGATGCGGAGGCGGCTCAGGACGCTCAGGATCACTTTGAGCAGACGGTGGTGGAGGGCGCCACGCCCGACACCGTGCCGGAGTACGCGTCGGACGCAGCCCCCGGAGACGAGGTGGGGCTGCTGAACCTGATGCGCCGGGCGGGCCTAACGGAGTCCAACAGCGAGGGGCGTCGCCTGATTGAGCAGGGCGCCGTCTCGATCGACGATGAGACGATCACCGACACGGGGCTCTACATCCCCGTATCCGAGCGGGCGCCGTTCATCCTTCAGGTTGGCAAGCGCCGCTTTGCTCGCGTCGTGTGGACGGGTGCGGCCACCGAAGCATAACCAATCCGGCTGGTGTTACGACGAGCTGGCGTGCGACTGTACGCGCCGATCCATCTCACCCACCGTTTCCTTGAGGTCGGCTTTGTAGGTGACCATCTGTTCGCGCAGCTCGGGTCGATCAACGCCCAGGATTTGTACCGCGAGCAGGGCAGCGTTGTCGGCGGCGTTGATGGCAACGGAGGCAACGGGAACCCCTCCGGGCATTTGTACAATGGACAGCAGCGAGTCGACGCCGTTCAGGGTGCTCGTCTTGACCGGGACCCCAATAACGGGCAGCGGCGTGCTTGCGGCAATCATCCCTGGCAGGTGCGCCGCTCCGCCGGCCCCGGCGATAATGACATCGAGACCCCGGGCCTGGGCCTCCTCAGCGTAGTCGTGCATCACTGTAGGCGTACGGTGGGCGGACAGGACGCGCATCTCGTAGGATACGTCAAACGCGTCGAGCACCTCGGCGGCCTCGTCCATAACGGGAAGGTCGGAGTCGCTTCCCATGGCGATGCCAATGGTGGGGTCGGAAGGCATAAGACGAAGGAATCGAAAAAGAGAATTACAGCTGAATGGCATTGGCGGCCGTCTCGGCACGCTCTCGGGTGTCGGCACGGTCGGTGCCGAGGGCCGTGACGTGGCCCATCTTCCGTCCAGGGCGAACCTCGGGTTTTCCGTAGATGTGAACGGAAGCCCCCTCCACATCCAGGGCGGCCGCCATGCCCGTGGCCCGCGGGGGCGTGCCCTCGCGCTCCCCAAGCACGTTCACCATAACGGCCGCCGGCATTCGGAGCGCGGGCGATCCGAGCGGCCAATCCAGAATCGCACGCACGTGGTTTTCGAACTGCGACGTGTGGGATCCTTCGATGGAGTAGTGCCCGGTGTTGTGTGGGCGGGGGGCCAGTTCGTTGACGAGGACGGTTTTATCCGGCATCTCAAACAGCTCCACCGCCACCAGCCCAACGCCGTCGACAGCGTCAACCGCCCGCTGGGCAACGCGACGAGCCCTCCGAGAGACGACCTCCGGCCCGCCCGCGGGCACTTCCACGGCATGGCACCGGTGATCGCGCTGCACGGTATAGGCCACCGGATAGACCACCTGTTCGCCGCCGTGCCGCCGGGCCACCTGCACGGCCAACTCGCGCTCGAACTCGGCAAACTCTTCCACGAGAAGGCCATCGTCCGTGGCAAGATCGGGCCAGGCATCGTGCAGATCGGCGTCGGAGGCCACGGTGGCATTTCCGTATCCGTCGTATCCCCCGCGGTACTGCTTTAGGACGACGGGATATCCAAACGAATGAGCAGCTTCGAGGGCTGCATCTTTTGTTTCACAGCGCGCGAACGCAGGGAGCGGGCATCCAGCGTCCTGCAACCGCTGATTCTGCACCCCCTTGTCCTTGATCCAGTTAAGGGTCTGGGGCGACGGATACACGGCTATCTCATCGGGGAGGGCGTCGGCGGCCTCGGCAGCCGGCGCCCATTCGCTTTCCACCGTCACGACGTCACAGTCTTCTGCAAACGCACGGAGCACGTCGGGGTGGGTCCAGTCGCCCGCATACGAATTGGCGTAGCCCTGCATGGGCCCGGCGTCCTTGGGCGACAGGAGGCGGACGCCAATGTTCATGCGGACGGCCTCTGCGGCCATCATTTTGCCGAGCTGCCCGCCGCCCAGAATGCCGATGGTGGGAAACGCGTCGTGGGACATTGAGAGCAATGGGGAGCGGTGGGGAAACTACGTGTCGTCGGGGATCGGGGGCTCGTCTTCGTCGTCGCCGTGGAGCAACTGGTCCAGTTCGTTCTCGTCCTCTACGAGCACCTCACGCGCCTTCGTGCCGTTGAAGGGGCCGACAATGCCGGCCTCCTCCAGCTGATCCACGATGCGAGCGGCGCGCGTGTAGCCGACCGCCAGCTTGCGCTGCAGAAGCGATACGGAGCCCTGCTGGCGCCGGACGATGACGCGGGCGGCCTTCTCAAACTTCTCATCGGTGTCCTCAACCCCGAGGGTCTCGTCGGGCCCGTGGCCTGCGTCGAGGAGAGAGGGAAGGGTGTAGGGCGTCACCCCCGGCTGGTCGGAGACGAAGTCGACGACGCGCTCCACCTCCTCGACGCGCACGAAGGGGCCCTGGAGGCGCCGGAGGTCGCTCCCACTCAAAAACAGCATATCCCCGTTCCCCACGAGCCCCTCGGCCCCACCCTGGTCGAGAATGGTCCGGGAGTCGGCCATCGAGGCCACCTCGTAGGCGATCCGGGAGGGGAAGTTCGCTTTGATGACGCCCGTGATTACATCGACCGACGGCCGCTGCGTGGCGAGGACGAGATGGATCCCGACGGCGCGCGCCATCTGGGCGAGACGGGAGATAGGGCCTTCCACTTCGTCGCCCACCGACATCATCAGGTCGGCCAACTCATCAACCACGACAACTACGTAGGGCATGTGGCGGTGCCCCTCCGTCGGGTCCAATTCGCCCGCCGCAAACTTCTTATTATAGCCTTTGAGTCCCCGCACGTTGGCGTCGGAGAGCAATTCGTAGCGCTCTTCCATTTCTTTCTCTACGCTCTTCAGGACCCCGGAGGCCTCCTCGATGTCCGTGATAACGGTCTGGTCCACGTCCTCAGGTTGGGCCACAAACTGCGTCTTGAGCGCCGTGTACTGCTGCAGTTCAATCTTCTTCGGATCGATGATGACGAACCGCAGATTGACGGGGTGACACGCGTAGATGAGGCCCGTGATAATCGAGTTGAGTCCCACGGACTTGCCGGAGCCAGTGGCCCCGGCAATGAGAAGATGCGGCATGGTGGTCAGGTCTGCAAGCTGCACCTCGCCCTCGATGGTTTTGCCCATCGGAATGGGGAGGTCCATCTCGGTATCGCGGAACTTGGCCGTCCCGATAATTTCCCGAAGACGAACCAGCTCGCGGTCGCGATTTGGAATTTCGACGCCGATGGCCGACTTGCCTGGGATCGGGGCCATCATGCGGACGCTCGGAGCCGCGAGGGCCATGGCCAGGTCGTCCTCCAGGGATTTGATCCGACTCACCTTGACGCCCGGGGCGGGGGTCAATTCGTACCGTGTGACGGTGGGCCCAACCACGGCACTGATGTCCTTGATCTCGACGTTGTACGTATCCAGCTTATCAAGCAGAATGCGCTTGTTTTCTTCTAACTCCTCCCGGTTGATCGTGGGATCGTCGTCTGTTGGCTCGTTGAGGAGGTCGAGGGGGGGAGACTCGTACTCAACCTGCTGTGGAGTCTCGGCGGGCCGCTCGATCTCGTCGGCCTTTTCTTCTTCCACTCGCTCCTTAACCGTCAGCTCCACATCTTCTGACTCGGGGGATGGGTCAGGATCCGAGGAGGGGGCCTCACCGGGCGCGTCCCGTGAAGTGGGGGGCGAAGAGAACGAGGGAGGCGGGGCAGAATCCGTCTCGTCGGACGGGGGGGCGGGCTCTTCGGCGGAGGACGTCTCGGCGGCGTCTGGAGGGGATGGGTCGTTCGGAGGGGATGCCGCATCATCATCTCCCTGGGACGGAGGGCCCCGAAACAGGTCATTGCGGCGGACTGGGCGTTTTTCCTGTGCCGGATCGGGGACGGTAATCGTGACGGATGATCGGCGATGCTCGCGTTCTCCTGTGGGGGTGTTGGCGTCGGAGGATCGGGACGGCGGAGGGGACGGACCGGAATCGGTATCGGCGCTGGGAGAAGACGTGGTGTCGGCCGTGGAAGACTCGGCGGGGGGGTCCGCGGGGGACGATTGGGATGCGGGCTCGGCCGCAAGGCTTTTGCTTTCCTGCCACGACGTCCACTGTGAGGCCGCCCAGTTCTGGACGGAGGCCAGCAGTTCAACGACACGGTCCACCGTCCGCTGAATATCGTGGTCCATGACCAGGAGCGCCATAATCGCCACGCTTAGCAGCAACAGGATCAGGGAGCCCGGCAGGCCGAAGAGGCCTTGCATCCATCCGGCCACGCCCATGCCCAGGGCGCCGGCCCAGCGCCCAAGGTCGACCTGCAGGGCGTGGCCAAACCATCCAACAAGGCTGGAAAGAACGAAGGCGACGAGCGCCGCGAGCCCGGTGGGGTAGAGGAGGGGACGAAGGGCCCAGTGGCGGAAAATGCCGTAGCCCCAGACCATAAGGGCGCCGCTCAGAATGAGAACGCCATACCCGAGGCCGCCGGGAATGAGCAGGCGAGCCAGTTTGGCCCCAATGACGCCCAGGGCATTCTCGATCTGCAACTCGGCCTGCAATTCCCAGGCATTCATCACCACATCACCGATTGAGGTCGACTGGACAACAGCGTCATCCGTCGGATGGTACGTGACAAACGCTAGAGACAGCAGGAGGCCCAGGGCCATGAGCACCAGACCCAGCACCTCCCACTTCCGACGAGGGGACATGACTCCGTCCGTCGCGGCATCCGTGGACTCAGCGGCAGCCATACAGCAGAACGAACTACGGGAAAAGCAGGCGCGCAGTGTGGGCCAACGAACAGGACAACGCCCCTGTGCGCCTCACAACATCGTCGACCATGTACAAAGTGACGCGAGGAGGCCAAAGATGCAACGACCCGGGTTAGGCGGAGGACTCCTGAGGGGAGAGGTCCCCGTCGACGCGCAGGAGTCGGTTTTCGGTGTAGTAGGGCAGCACCGGACATTCGTCAAGCCGGAAACAGTACTCCAGATCGTCCGCTTGGCCCTGCTCGACCAGTTCTTCCGCGTGGTTTGCGCTCCGGAGGGCGTCCGAGAGGTGGTCTCGATCCGTATCGTAGAGCGTAAAGGCCGTGTGGGCCGAGTCGGTCACTTGGCCGGAGCGGTCGCCGCCCCAGAGACGGTCCAGGATGAGACCGGCGCAGAGCGTGTCTTCCAGAGCAAGGCGATTCTGGCGACCGGCACAGACGATGGTGACAGCATCGGTGACGTTCTGGACGAAGTCCACGACGCGCCCAGCATTCAGAAAGCAGGCAGCGACCAGGTGCTCAGCCTCTTTTGCATGCGAAAGGGCACGGGTTCCGTTTGTCGTGTTTAGAATTACATCTCGGTTTTCGACCTCTGACTGCGTGTACTCATGAGGCGAATTGCCGAGGTGGTAGCCCTCGATCTTTTCCCCGTTTCGTTCTCCGCCCAACCGGTATACCTCAGGGTCGAGGTTGCCCGCAATCTTGCCGGCCTCGGCCATGTCTGGCACAGGGAGCACGGCCCGGGCTCCGCGCGACAGGGCCGTCACGATGGTTGAGCAGGCGCGGAGTACGTCGATCACAACGACCGTCCGTCCCCGGACGTCCGCGTCTGACACGTTCGAATAGGTGAGGAAGACTTCAGCGTCCATCGGCAGGAAAGAGTAGCTGTGGCTCCAGGCAAGTAAGGGGCTACCGGTTCTTGTGAAAGGGCGGGTCGACGACCTCTGCCGAAAAGGAGCGCCGACCGCTGGAGACCTCCAGGGGGCGACCAGGCTCGGTGTAGGTCGGGTCGTTCGGAACGTAGCCCAGCCCGATTCCCGCATCCAAGATGGGCGATTGCGTGCCACTGGTGACACGACCAATCCGCTCACCGTCAGGAGCGAGGAGGGCATGATCGGCCCGCGGAATCCCCCGCTCAGTGGCTTTGAACCCAACAAAGGCGCGGTCCGGACCGGTGTCCTGTATGGAGGCCAGAGCCTCTTGTCCGATGAACGCGCCCTTGTCCAGCTTGACGAGCCATCCCATCCCAGCCTCGTACGGATTTGTCGCCTCCGAGATGTCGTTGCCGTGGAGGTGCAGGCCCGCTTCCATCCGGAGTGTATCGCGGGCGCCAAGCCCCGCGGGGTGCAGCCCCTGGTTTGAACCAGCGTCCAGCAACGCCTTCCAGATGCGCGGAGCCGCATCGGAGGGCACGTACAGCTCAAGGCCCACCTCTCCAGTATACCCCGTGCGGGAGATCAGGGCGTGATCACAGTCGAGAAACGCCCCATCGTCCCGCTCCCAAAAGTGGTAGAAATTGAGAGTGTCTAAATCGTCGTCGAGAAACGGCTGGGCGATGTCGAGGGAGTGGGGCCCTTGAAGGGCAAGCAGGGCCGTCTCGGCCGACCGGTCCGTAAGGGTGGCCCCCACTTCGTTGTGGGTGCGGATCCACTCGATGTCGCGCTCCACATTGGCCGCGTTCAGGACCATCATGTATCGATCCTCGGCGAGGCGATACACGATGAGGTCGTCAATAATCCCTCCCTCAGGCGTGCACATGACCGTGTACATTGCGCGACCGTCGTAGAGCTTCGTCACGTCGTTGGTGACGACATGCTGCACGAGATCGGCAGCGTGGGGACCCTCCACAAACAGTTCGCCCATGTGGCTCACGTCAAACAGGCCCGCCTTCTCGCGCACGGCCATGTGTTCTTCGATAATGCTGGTATACTGCACCGGCATTTCAAACCCTCCGAACTCCATCGTGCGGGCCCCAAGGTCCTGGTGGACATCGTGCAGAGGGGTGTGTTGAAGGGAGTCGGATGCGTCAGCCATGAAAGCAAGAGGAGTCAAAGACAAAAACCACGGAAGAGAAGAAGTCCCACCACGTCCCCAATGATAGGCGGTGGAGGACATTCAATGCAACCAAGGCCGCGTGATTTCGGACTATGGGCACCACGCGTCGTAGCCGGCATTAGCGAGACACGACGCGGCGGTGTCGGCGTCCGCCGAGGTGGCAAAAGCGAGGCGAAACGTACCGCCGGTGCCGTCCCGTACCGTCTGGAGCTCAATGTCCTTCACGTTTAAATCGGCCTCGGCGAGGTGGCCGGTCAAATCGTGAAGAACGCCAGGCTCGTCGGGGGCTCGTACGTAGACATCGGCCAGGGGCGAGAGAAAGCCCTTGGCGTCCCTGGGAATCGTATCGCGGGCCTCCCGGGCGTGGTCGAATGCATCTTCCAGCGCGTCCAGGTCATCTTCCAGGAGACGATTGCGGAGGCCGCGAAGGGTGCGCCGAAAGCGTCCCAGGGCGTCGTGGAGAGCGCGTTCATTGCCGACCAGAATGTCGCGCCAGACATCGAAAGAGGAAGAGGCAATGCGAGTCATGTCCCGGAAGCCCCCTCCCGCCAGTTGCAGGGCGAGGTCGGGCGCGTCGTCCGAGGCCTCGTCTCCCGCCACCGTGTTCACGAGCGCAATCGCAAGGACCTGCGGAAGATGGCTGACCTGAGCCACGAGCTGGTCATGCTGGGCCGCATTGAGGCGGAGGGGGCGAGCCCCAGTGGCTGTAATCCAGTGAACCGCTGGGGCGAGGGGGCCGTCCAGCGCGTCCTGTCCCATGTCCTCGGGGACGCAAAGGGCATAGGTTGCATTCTCAAACAGGAGAGGATCGGCGTGGTCGATGCCGGTTTGCTCCGAACCAGCCATGGGGTGCCCCCCCATAAAGAGAATATCGTCGGGGAGCACCTCGGCGGCTTGGTCCATAATGGGCTGTTTGACCGATCCCACGTCCGTGACGATGGCGTCGGACGGGAGGGCGTCCGAAATGGCATCGAGAAGACGAAGGGACGTCCCGATAGGCGTTGCCAGGACCACCAGGTCGGCCGCCTCTACGGCCGTTACCGGATCCGCCGCCATTTGATCGATCGCGCCTCGGGCCGTTGCCTTTTCTAAGACGTCCGGCTGGTCGTGCCCGACAATGGTGCAGTTGGATTCATGCTGTTGCCAGGCCAGGGCGAGAGATCCACCAATCAGACCGGTTCCAAGAATTGCGATGCGTTCGATCATACGGCGACGTGATGATAAAAACGGTTGTGGATGGGGTGCACACGAGAAGAACACCCTTAAAACATGGAGGGCGGAAGACGGCCCCGCGAAAAATTATGGAAGGAAGCGGTTTTTCGCCAGATGGCTCCGCACTCTGTACACGGTCGTGCATATCGTGGAGCACTGGTGATATTTCCACATGCTCACCAGCGCAGCTCATCTCTCAGTCATAGCTCCATCAATCTAATGATTAAAAAAGTAAACAAGCGCAACAGCGATCAGGTCAAGGTCACGTTTGTGCTCCCGGAAGACCATCCGTATGGCGATGAGGTCTCGGTAGTGGGAGATTTCAACGACTGGACCCCAGGCGAGCATGCCTTTGTGCGCCGGAGCAACCAGACCTACAGCACGAACGTGATGCTGGACGAAGACAGCCAGTATGCATTTCGCTACTACAGCGACGAGGCGGGGTACATCGACGAAGAGGAGGCCGACGCCTACGAGACGAACGAGTTTGGTTCGACGAACTGTGTCGTGCACACGTAGCGCGGCCGGGAGCCGGCTACGAAGCGAGGGCCGCCGCAATGGTCTCGGGCGACTCGGATCGGTTAAAGGTCTCCTCTGAGACATCGTTCAGTAGAACGACCGTACCGCGAGGAGACACGACGAGACGTTTCGTGATCTCCCCAACGGGAAACGTCACCTCAAGGGTGCCCTGCCGGTCGTTTGCTTCCTCCCGGTACGCCGCAATCTGGTCGGCACGGGGGGGACGGTCGATCGAAATGCGATATACAGTGTCAGTCATGGTGGCGAGGCGCGTTGTGAGCTTGGCAACAGCTTGTGAATGGGTGCCAAGGACAGACGTTCTGTGTCCCGCGTGCCGCATTGCACGGACTACGTTGAAGTGGTTTACCTGGGCCCATCCCAGTGCCCCGA
>JAWOAQ010000130.1:0-6544 GCA_046498495.1 Salinibacter sp.
GCTCACGCCCGACGTACTGGTGCGGGGCACGGTGCAGAGCGACGGGACGCAGGGCGAGCAGGTCACTGTGCCTGCAAGCGCCGTGCTGTGGACGGGGCCCCGGTCGGTGGCGTACGTGAAAGACCCCAGCGCCGACGCCCCGCGATTTGAGATGCGGGAGGTCACCCTCGGCCCCCGCACCGGCGACGACTACGTGATCGAAGAGGGCATCGAGGCGGGTGAGCACGTGGTGACGAACGGGGCCTTTACGGTCGACAGTGAGTTTCAGCTCGCCGACCGGCGAAGCATGATGAACCCCGAGCCGGGACCCGCGGGCCGCTCGGGGCACGATCACGGCGGGGGGGACGGAGAGGGAATGGATCAGGGCGACGAGAGCATGGACCATGAGGACATGGACCATGAGGACATGGACCATGAGGACATGGACGAGGACGGCCCCGAGCACGACGCGACGGAGCCGGCCGAGACGGGCGCCTCGTCGCTTCCCACGCCGCCCTCGTTTCAGGACGAGGCGACGGCGGCCTTTCGCACCCAACTCACCGAGGTGGTAACGGCCTATCTCGATGCAACGGACGCGCTTGTAGAGGAAGATGAGGCCGGTGTCCGGGCCGGCCTCGCGGCGATGGACGACGCCCTGGAGGCGGTCGATATGATGGAGCTTGAAGGGGATGCGCACGATGCCTGGATGCAGGACCTGAACGCGTTGCAGTCCCACCTCGCCCACACCGATCAGCTGGAGGACCTGTCGGGTCTTCGTGGGGAGGTGCGGACGCTCTCCCGGATTCTGGCATACTCGGTCGAGCAGTTCGGCGTCGACGAGGAAATCTACGTACAGTACTGCCCGATGGCGTTCGACGAGGAGGGCGGACACTGGCTGAGCCGGACGGAGACGATCCGGAACCCATACGAACCGGACATGCAGTCGTGTGGAGAGAACGTCACAACGCTGGACTAGCGGGGAGCCGAGGCCGATCGAAAGGGACGTGGACCAGACGCGATCAGTCCAGACGATGGGTGGCCGCCCCCGCTTGGCCGGCTGTGCGCCACACTCTCGTCTGCTGGAGGACCCCGCTCTCTCTGTTCTGAAGCTGCGCCCGGCTGGGGCCGGTTCCAAAACAACGCCAAGTGCGCCCTGAATCGGGCTCGGACATAGCCCCAAGAATTTCTATTTTCCGATCTTTGACTTATCTTTCTCCTCGTAAGAAAATACCCACCGTGTAGAATATGACGTTTTCTCATGTCTCCCACTGTTTCGCCGGAAGACGATCCGTCTTCCGGCCGTGCGGCGGATCCGAACCGGCTCCGCGCCCTCGCCCGGTACGACATTCTTGACACCCCTCCGTCGGAGACCTTCGACCGGATCTCGGACCTGGCCGCCGGCCTTTTCGATGCCCCCATCGGGCTCATCACCTTCGTTGAGGCCGACCGGCAGTGGCACAAGGCGTGCGTGGGCTTCGACGTCCCGGAGCTCGACCTGGACACCTCCTTCTGCGTGCACACCCTCGGGGACGCCCAGCAGCTCGTGGTGGAGGACGCCACCGACGATGATCGGTTCGTGAACAACCCCCTTGTGACGGGAGATCGCCACATCCGATTTTACGCCGGGTCCCCGATGACGACCCCGGACGGCCACGTGCTGGGGACCGTGTGCGTGCTCGATACCGAGCCCCGCTCCCCGTCCGAGCAGAAACTGGAGCGGCTCGACCATCTGGCCCAGATGGCCGTCGACCGGCTTGAGGAGCGGCGGCGGCACAAAATTGAGGCGGCGGGGGCAGACGCCTCCCTCGACGCGACCGACACCCGGCTCAACGAGCTCCTTTCGGCGCTGGGCGACGTGGTCTGGGAGGCGCGCATCTACCCCGCCGGCCCCACCGACGCCGACCCGGTCCGCTCGGAGATCCTCTACACCAACAGCTCCGAGGAGCGCGTCTACGGACGGCCCACGGGTGCCTTCGTGCAGGACCCCATGCTCTGGCGCTCGGCCGCTCACCCGGAGGACGAGGCCAACCTCCCGACGATCGAGACGCTTCTCGCCGACGGACAGTGGAGCGGTGAATACCGCCTCCTCCAGCCCAACGGGACGGCCCGGTGGGTCGAAACCTCGATTCACGTGGTGGGCCAACCCGCACCGCCCGACGAGCCCGGCGACACACCAGGCCCCAAGAGTCTGGAGCGGCCCTTCAAGCTGGCGGGCATTACCCGGGACATTCACCGGCGCAAGCAGGCCGAGGCGTCGGTCCGGGTCCAAGAGGACGCGCTTGAGCACGAGAAAGAGCGCCTTCAGCTGGCCCTGGAGGCCGCCGGGGCCGGCGTGTTCGAGTGGTCGATTCCGGAGGACGACCGCGTCTGGGACGAGGCCGTCCAGCAGATGTTCGGGCTCGACGGCCCGCCGCGTTCCACCGGCGAGCTCCTCGAGCAGGTTCACCCGGACGACCGGAGCCACCTTCAGGAGGCCATGGGAGCGGTCCTGGGGGACCCGGACAAACAGGGTTGCCAGGTCGAATACCGGGTGCCCGGCCCCGACGGAGCCGATCGATACCTCCGGGCCCACGGAATGGTTGCCCGTAACGACGAGGGCGAAGCAACCAAGATGACGGGGCTGTATCAGGACCGGACCGAAACCATGAAGCGGCGGCATGAGCTTCGCCGAAATGAGCGCCGATTCGAGGCGATCTTCCAGGACCCGGACTTGCTGACCGGCCTTCTCGACCTCGACGGCACGCTGCGCCGGATCAACGACACAGCGCTCTCCTTCATTGAGGCCGACCGACGCGATGTGGTTGGGACGCCCTTCTGGGACACCCCCTGGTGGACCCACGACGCGACCCTCCAGGCGGACCTCCGGGAGTGGATCGAGCGGGCCGCAGCGGGCGAGTACGTGTCGTACCAGTCCGACCACATCACAGGCGAGGGCCGGATGCTCATCGTGCGCGGCAGCATCCGCCCAGTTACCCGTGAGGACGGAACCGTCACCTCCCTCATCGTCTCGGCACGAGACGTGACTCGGCGCGAGGACCAGCGGCGCGAGCTGGAAACCCTCCATGAGGCCATTGAAGACGCCGCCGATGGGGTCGCTATTCTGTTCGACGGAGAGTACGTGTATGTCGACCAGACGCACGTAGACCTCTATGGATTTGGCGAGAAAGAACAGCTCCTGGGAGAATCGTGGAGAATGCTCTACGACGAGAACGAAATCCAGCGCCTCGAGGAGACCGTCTTTCCGGTCCTGCAGGAGGAGGGCTACTGGCAGGGGTACGTCACCGGATCACGGCCGGACGGGAGCACCTTCCCGGCGGAACTGTCGCTGACCCTGTCGGGGGAGAACCAGCTCGTGTGCACCGTGCGGGACATGACCGAGCGTCGGAAGCAGGAGCGACGGCGGGAGCTGCTTCTGAACGCGAGTGAGACCGGCATCGCGGAGTGGAGCCCCCAAACCGGCGACGTCCACTGGGACGAGACGCTCCGCACCGTCTTCGGGCGCGCCCCCAAAACGCTCGGGGCGTTCGCCGACCTCGTCCACCCGGACGATCTGGAATACGTGGAAGAGCGTCTTGAGGCGGTCCTCGACGATAATACGTCGTGGTCGGGGGAATTTCGTATCGAAGATGGGCAGGACCGGATGCGTTGGATCCGCACGCTGGTGATTCCCGTCCACGAAGGAAACGGCACCACGCGCATCCTGGCCACGGGCAAGGACATCACCGAGCAAAAGGAGCGGGCCCGGGAGCTTTGCCTGAAGGAACGGGCGATGGACGAGGCCAACGTGGGCATCCAGATCACCGACGCCACCGGGGACGACAATCCCCTGGTGTACGTGAACGAGGGGTTTGAGGCCATGACCGGCTACGCCCGGGACGAAGTGCTGGGCCGAAACCCCCGGCTCCTCCAGGGCCCGGAGACCGACCCGGACACGATCCAGACGCTCCGCTCGGCCATCGATGCCGACGAGCCAGTGACCGTAGAGATCCAAAACTACCGCAAAGACGGGACGCCCTACTGGGAGCGGCTCTCCGTCACGCCAGTCTACGACGAGGACGGCGCGCTCCAGAACTACATCGGGATCCAGCAAGACATTACCGACCGGCGGCGCCGGACGGAGGCGCTGGAAGAGCGACAGCGCAAGCTGGACCTGGTCTTGTCGGGGACCGAGACCGGCATCGCGGAATGGGACCTCCAGACCAATGAGGTCCACTGGGACAGCATCCTCCAGCGCGTGTACGGGCGGTCGTCCCCCCGCACGTTCGAGGAGTTCCGCGAGCTAGTCCATCCAGAGGATTCGGGGCAGGTCGAAGAGGCCCTGGAGACAATGATTGAGACGGGGAATCCGTGGTACGGGGAGTTTCGGGTGGAGGCCGGAGCGGGGGGATTTGTCTGGCTTGAGGCCCGCGTGACGCCCGTGTATGAGGGCGATACGCCCGTCAAGGCCTTCGCCACCGTCACGAACATCACGGAGCGGAAGGAGCAGGAACGGCGGCTCCGAATGCTCTCCGCAGCGGTGGAACAGGCCACCGAGGCGGTCCTGATTACAGAGGGGGGCCGCCCAGGAGACGCAACGCTGGAGGTGAAGTACGTAAACGAGGCCTACGAGGAAATGACCGGTTGGTCCGCGGAGGAGATCATCGGGGGGACGCCACGGGTGCTGCAGGGCCTGAATACCGAGCGGGACGTGCTGGAGACGCTCCGGGCGGCCCTGGGGGCGGGGGAGGAATGGCAGGGCGAAACAATCAACTACAAGAAGGACGGCGAGTCCTACCGGGCTCAGTGGAGCGTCTCGCCGGTAATCGGCGCTGATGGCGAGATTGAGCACTGGGTCTCTGTGCAGCGGGACGTGACCGAGGAGCGTGAGCGCGAGCGGGCCCTCGAACGCGCCAACCAGCGATTCGAGCGGTTCGCAGAAGCGGTCCCGGATGCCTTCTTCATTGCGAGCGCCGACTACAAAGAGATGCTGTACCACAACAGCGCCGCCGAATCGCTTTACGGGGTCGACGCTAGCGTCCTGGCGGAGGATCCGGGCGCGTGGACCCGCCATGTCCACCCGGCCGACCTTCCCGATCTGCAGGCGGCGATGGGGACCGAGGGGAAAGACGGGGCCCAGGGCGGAGCCGAAACCGCCTGGCCGCAACACCAGGAGTTTCGGATTCAGCATCCCACGCAAGGACAGCGGTGGCTGTCGGTGAGCCTGCACGCCCTCGAAAGCGACACAAACAGTGCCCCCGAGCGAATCGCGGGGGTCGCGACCGACATCACTGAGCGGAAAAAACGGGAGCGGCGGCTCCAGGCCCTCCATCAGGCCACGCGGAACCTGATCGACCCAAACACCGAGGCAGAGGCCGCCCAAATCGTCACAAGCACTCTTGGGGAGGCCCTCGGCCTTGAGGAGGCCGCCGTGTACCTCCGAGACGGCGACGTGTTGGTGCGAGCTGGCACCGCCGATGGAAAAGCGGTCGGCCCGATGCCTCGAATTGAAAAGGGATATACTCCGCTCTGGACGGTCCTTGAGAAGGGGAAGCCTCAGATCTACGCGGACCCCAGTGTGATCGACGATGAGGTGGACCGCTCCAGCCTTTCGGCCTGCGCGTATGTGCCGCTGGACGACGACGGGGCCCTCGCCGTTGGCACTGCCGACCCGGGCCGCCTCGACGAGTCGGAGATCCAGTTCATCGAAACGATCGCCCGAAGCCTCCGCAAGGTTCTGAGCGAACTCAGGTGGGAACGAGACCTGACTGAGAGCGAGCGGCGCTACCGCACCCTCGCGGAAAACATTCCCAACGGTGCGGTCCTCCTCTTCGACGGCCGCCTCCGGTACACACTGGCGGCCGGGGAGCTGATTGGAACGTACGGGTTGGACGAATCCGACTTCATCGGCCGACAGGCCGGGACCGTGCTCGACATTGGGCCCGACGAGGCAGAGCACCCCCTGGTGGAGCGGTACCGGGCGGCTCTGGAGGGGGACCGGACGGACCGCCGGATCAAGATCAAAGGCCGCACCCTCCGGATCCACATCGTCCCGCTGCTGGGCCAGAGCGAGTCGGAGGGTCTCCTGCTGGTCCAGGACGTAACCGAGGGGGCCCGTCGCGAGCGCCAGCTCGTCAAGGCCAAAGAGACGGCCGAGGCGGCCGATGAGATGAAGTCGGCCCTCCTCGCGAACATGAGCCACGAGATTCGCACGCCGCTCACCTCCATCCTCGGCTTCGCGGAGGTCATCGGGGAGGAAGCCGATCCGGACGATGATGCCGTCCACTTTGCCGGTCTGATCGAGAGGGGCGGCCGCCGCCTGATGAACACGCTCGACAGCGTTCTCAATCTCTCGAAGCTGGAGGGCGGAGGGCGCACACTCTCTGCAGAGCCGATCAACCTGACCGCGGAGGCCCGGCCTATCGTTGGCGACCTCCAGTCCGCGGCCGACGAGAAAGGCATTGCGTTGCATGTCGAGATGGGCGAGACGCCGGTATGGGCCCGGGCCGACGCCGGGGGCGTGGAGCTCGTTGCGCGCAACCTGATCCAAAACGCCATCAAATACACTGAGGGCGGAGGCGAAGTCGCG
>JAWOAQ010000133.1:0-19133 GCA_046498495.1 Salinibacter sp.
CTTTATAAGCGCTTTTGTCTTTTTTCTTCAGGTCGGCGATCCATTCGAATTTTTTGGCGCCCCCTTCCATGGCCAGTTCCACAAACGCATCCCGGGTACCGGAGGTACAGCGCCCCGATTCCAATGGAGCTCTTCACGGTCCCGGTGTCGAGCGTGCCGCTTTCCGTGACGCCCAGGTGAAGGGGGTAGTCCGTGGCCTCGGCCACCTTGCGGTAGGCCTGGATCATCATGTACGGGTCGGAGTGCTTCACCGAGATGACGATGTCCTCAAAGTCGTTCTTGTGGCACACCTCCACGTGGCGCATCGCGCTCTCGAAGAGGGCCTGCGGCTTGGGGTAGCCGTGTTTTTCGAGAATGTCCTCCTCCAGCGAGCCCGAGTTGACGCCGATGCGGATGGGAATGCCGGCGTCCTTGGCGGCCTGGAGCACCTCGCGCTCCCACTCCGGCTTGCCGATGTTGCCGGGATTGATGCGCACCTTCTGGATGCCCGCCTCGATGGCCTTCAGGGCGTACTGGTAGTTGAAGTGGATGTCGGCCACGATGGGCACGCTCGCGCCCTGCACGATATCGGCGAGGGCGTCGGCGTCTTCGGGGCGGGGGACAGCCACCCGAACGACGTCGGCCCCCACCTCAGCCAGGCGTTCAATTTCGTCGAGGGTCGACTCCACCTCGTGGGTTTTGGTCGTGGTCATCGACTGCACGGAGACCGGGGCGTCGCCCCCAATCTGTACGTCGCCTACCTGTACGGGGCGCGTTTCGCGACGCGGACGATCCATGGGAGGGAGGAGGTTGGTCGGGATATGGTGATCACAGCGTATACAAGGCGGCTCGGCAAAGGCTCCACGGTCCACCGGTTCGTCCCCAGAACGTGTCTATTGCCCCAATGCATTTCAAGGGCGATTGACGGATGTTTCCCAGCGGGAGGGGGGGTGTGCCTCGGGCGCGCCGACCGCTGCGGTCGGCATCACCCTTTCTGGCTTGCCTCGTAGAGGGTCTGCTTCTCGTCGTCGCTCAGGGCGTCGTACCCCTCGTCGCTAATTTTGTCGAGGATGCGATCGACCTCTTTCGATCGGTTTTTGACCCGCTGCTTGGCGTCGTCCGGGCCCGGGCGGGAGGCGGGTGAGGAGCGGGCCGAGGAGCGAGAGGAGGACGAAGGGGACGGGGTCGTGCCAAACCAGCCCTTGACGCGCGTCCAGAGGCCGGAGCCGGACGACCGCCCCGACGCCCCCGTCCCCCCGAGCCATGCCGGGAGGCCCAATTCGCCACGCACATTTTTCGCGTATAGGAAGCCAGTAAGGGCGCCGCCCCAGTGCGCCGCCACGGCCGTCCCGCTCGTGGAGAGCATCAGAAGCGCGTCAATGATCAGGAAGCCAATCACGAGGTACAGGAGCCGGACCACCCCGAAGAAGAGCAGGGCGATCTGCTTGTGCGGGTACATGATGGCGACCGCCATAATGACGCCGAGCACCGAGGCTGAGGCGCCCACCACAGGCATCACACCGGTGCCGGAGATGGTGGGAAAGAGCGGCTGAAGAAGCAAACACATAAGGGCTCCGCCCACGCCCGCCGTTAAATACACAGTCCATACCTGCTGCGACCCGTGCATTTGCTCAAACTCCCGCCCAATCCAAAAGAGCCACAGCATGTTAAAGCCAACGTGCAGTAGCCCCCCGAGCCCCCCGCTCGTGTGCATAAAGTTGTACGTGACGACCTGCCACGGCTCCAGCAGCACGTCCGGAAAGACCGGGTGGAGCGCAAAGTGCTCCATGATAAACTCAAGCCCGGCGGGCCACACATGCAGGACCTGTGCAACAACGTACACGACCACGTTGATTGCGATGATGGTCCGCAGCGCCACGGGCTGTCGGTAATACCAGGACTGGAATTGATTCACGGTCAGTCGAGTGGCTGTTAGACCCCCTGAGTGCAGAGCAGTAGAACGTGCCTCCCCTCGCCTGCGTCGAGGCGGCGACGGTGAAGCGCACGTGCCAAAACGCTATACCGATCCGGCCCCGCGTGGGTTGCGTTCCGGGGCGTGGGCATGGGCTACCACCGCATCCGCCGGGTGGGCGTCACCGGCAGCTTGCCGCGCCAGTACTGAATAAGGAGAAAGCCGAAGACCATGCCCCCGAGGTGGGCAAAGTTGGCAATGCCGGCCGACGTGCCCGTAACGGCGGAGTACAGCTCCAGCGCCCCGAAGCCGATCACGAGCCACTTGGCCTTGATCGGAACCATAAACCAGAGGTAGATCGGCTGATTTGGGAACATCATACCGAACGCCAGGAGGATGCCGTAGACCCCGCCGGAGGCCCCCACCGTTGGCACCGCCACGTCCATGCCCGTTAGCATCGGTGCAAACACCATGTGCGTAACGGCCGCCCCAATGACGCACGCGAAGTAGAACACCCCGAATCGCTGGGATCCCCACCGGTTTTCGACCTGGACCCCAAACATCCAAAGGGCAAACATATTGAAAAACAGGTGCCCAAAGCTCCCGTGCAGAAAGCCATACGAGATCACCTGCCACGGAAAGAAGCCAGGCACCTCCCCGAGCGACCGCCCGCCGGTGATGGCAAACCCCTCCTCCGGACCGCCCACCGGATAGAGGGCCAGGTAATTGAGTACGTTTCCCAGCGGGGAGGAAGAGCCGAGGGTCTGCCCCGCTACGAACTGCGCAAGGAAAAAGAGCCCATTCAGTATGAGAAGGTTTTTGATGACCGGCGGCATGACGGAGAACTGCGTCGGCGGCCGGTACGAGGTGCGTTGTCGGGGCATGGGGCGGCCAGGGGGGCGCACAGATGAGTGGCGCAATGAACACTACAACCCAATCCTACGGGCCGGACTGGCACTCCGTTCGGTGAAGGCCCGGCCCATTTCGTGAGGTTTCGGATAGGTTGCGTCTCTGAACAGTTGAGATGTTCTCGTCTGTTTCTGTGGAGCGGTGGGTGCTGTGGTTCTGTTTTTCTCCGACATGCATTTTGGCCGGGGCCCCGCGGACGCCGAGCGTGCGAACGAGGCGGCGCTCATCGACTGCCTAACAACCCACGCCAACCGTGTCGATCATCTCTATCTGGTCGGCGATGTGTTCGACGGCTACATTGAGTATCGCCACCTGGTGCCGAAGGGGCTCGCGCGGTTCCAGGGGCTACTGGCCCGGTGGTCGGATCGCGGCGTGCCCATTACGTATCTCGTTGGCAATCACGACCCCTGGCACCGAGACTATTTCTCGAAAGAGCTGGGGGTGCGCGTCGTATCAGGGGCGCTGGAGGCTGAGCACGACGGCCTCCGCGTGCATCTGGCCCATGGCGACGTCCACGCGTCCACGCACTCCTTGTATGCCTGGCTCCGTCCGCTCCTCCGCCACCCGATTGCTGTACGGCTCTATCGCTCGCTCCTGCCGGCCGACCTTGGCCTTGGCCTTGCGCGCTGGGTGAGCCGCTGCCTCCACGAGGAGGCGCCCGATCCGGCAGTGGTCGATGCGCTCCGGGCCCACGCACAGACCCACGTGCGCCGGCACAAAACCGACATCGTGGCCATGGGGCACAGCCACGTGCCCGCCCTTCATGCGTGGCCCGAGGGGGTGTACATTAACACGGGCAACTGGTACGAACAGCGGACCTTCGGCCGTTTAGAGAAGGGCACACTATACCTGCAACGCTGGAACGGCACGCGCGCCGTCGCCATTGAAGCCGCCGACGCGACATAGGGCCGCCCGCCCCCTCCGCCCGTGCCCGCCAATGCAAAAGTGATCGGAGGATCCCCGGCCTCAACCTGGATTTTTGCTCCATGTCTGACTGGTCCTATTCCGAAGACGAACTCGACGAGTACTTTGAAGACCGGGCGGCCCGGGCGCCGTCGGGCGCCCCCAACGACCGCCCCACCAGTGGCTTTCGCGGATTCTTCCATCAGCGAATTTCCGATCCGCAGCAGGCCCAGGCCGCCGTCGCCCTTACTGCGATTGTGGGGCTTGTTCTCCTCGTTGGCCTCGTCGGAGGCACGTACGTCTGGACCCTAACCGACGAGGTTCCCTCCACCGAGCGGCTGGAGAACCCGTCGATGCAGCTCGCCACCGTTGCCTACACGGCCGATGGAGAAGAACTGGCGCGGTTTGCGTCCCAGAACCGATCGTGGGCCCCCTACGACAGCATCTCGTCGCACGTCGTGCACGCCCTTACGGCCACGGAGGACCGGCGCTTCTCCGAGCACTGGGGGGTCGACCCCATCGGCATTGTGGCGGCGGCGTTTGATATCATCACGTTTCGTGACTTTCGAGGGGCATCGACCATTACCCAGCAGCTGGCCCGCAACCTGTACAATGAGGAGGTGGGCCGCGCCGTCACCATCCAGCGCAAGGTGAAGGAAATGGTCACGGCCGTGAAGCTGGAGCGCCGCTACACCAAAGAGGAAATTGTGGAGATGTACCTCAATACCGTGAGCTTTGGAAACAACGCATTCGGCATTGAGGCGGGAGCCCAGACCTACTTCGGAGTGCCGGCCAAGGATCTGAATGCGCTGCAGTCGGCCACCCTCATTGGACTGTTGCGGGCAACTTCCTACTACAACCCCGTCCGAAATCCCGAAAATGCCCAGCGTCGTCGAAACGTCGTCCTCCGGCTGATGGTGGATCAGGGGCACCTTGACCCGTCATTTTATGAGGACCGAAAGGACACCCCCGTCCGGGCCGAGTATCACTCGGCGGAGCTCTACACCAGCCTCGCGCCGTATTTTGCCGAGCACGTTCGGACGACCCTCGCAAGCTGGACCCGCGATCCCGACCACCCGCTCAGTGGCCACGACATATATGGCGAGGGCCTGCGGGTGTACACGACCCTGGATTCGGAGCTGCAAGAGATGGGGCGGGAGTCCATCGAAGACAATATGACGGACCTTCAAAAAGTTGTAGAGTATCAGTGGAGCGCCTCCGATCGATCGCTCTATAGCGAATCCCTTGAGGACTACCGCGACCTCACGCCTGGTGAGGACTACGAGCCGTTTGAGCACTTCTGGGAATCAAACCCCGAGGTGCTGTCCGACGCCCTTCGCGAGTCGACGCGCTACGACAGCCTGCGCGCGGAGGGACACAGCGAGCAGGAGGCCCTGTCCCAACTGCGGGACAACGAGGCGTTCGTCGACTCGATTAAAAGCCGTCGGAGCCAGCTTGGGGCCGGCCTCGTCTCGCTTGACCCCCGGAACGGGCACGTAAAGGTGTGGATTGGGGGGCGCAACTTCCGCACCGACAAGTACGATAAGGTGGGCATTGCACGTCGCCAGCCCGGCTCCACGTTCAAGCCCTTTACCTACGCAGCGGCCATCGACAATGGCTGGTCTCCGTATGATACTTTGCTCGATAGCACCTTTACCTGGGAGGACACCGGCGCGGACACCACCTGGAGCCCCAAGAACTACAATCAGGAGTCCAGCGGGGAGATGCTTACCCTGAGCCAGGGCCTGGCCAACTCAAAGAACACGATCACGTCTCGCCTGGCGCTCGACCTCAATCCCAGTACGGTGGCCCGCTACGCCCGCCGCATGGGCATCCGAAGTCCGCTCGACGAGGTGCCGTCGATTGCCCTCGGCACGAGCAACGCCACGCTCCTGGAAATGGCCTCGGCCTATACCACTCTCGCCAGCGGCGGCATCCGAAACCAGCCGGTGGCCATCACACGGGTTGAGGATCGCTACGGCAATGTGCTCTGGGAGGCCTCCCCGACGCCCAGCGAGGTGTTATCGCAGCGCACGGCCTACACGGTCGTTGATATGATGCGCGGCGTGATCGATTACGGCACGGGCCAGCGCATCCGCACGCAATTTGACCTGGGAGACTATGATCTCGCCGGCAAGACCGGCACCACCGAGCGGGCCGCCGACACGTGGTTTATGCTCATGCACCCGGAGCTGGTGAGTGGCGCCTGGGTGGGCTTCGACGATCCGCGGCTGACGTTCCGGACGAGCTGGTGGGGGCAAGGGGCCCACAGTGCGCTCTTCCTCGTCGGCGATCTCTACCGTCGCGCCACCGAATCCGATAGCCTGACGCTCTCCGACGAGGTCACGTTTCCGATGGTTGAAGAGTATGGCGCCCCGGAAGATACCACAGAGACCCAGGACGAGGGCCGCGTCGGCTGGTGAGAGACAGGCGCCCTCCGAGGAAGAGCCGCCTCCGCTTCCCGTTGTCATTTCAACACGTCCACTTGCTCCTGTGAAGCTGCTCCACACCGCGGACATTCACCTTGGCGCCAAAACCTACGGCCGTCGCGACCCGGAGACGGGCCTAAATACGCGCCTGCTTGACGTGAAGCGTTCGTTTGAGGCACTTGTGGAGCGAGCCCTCGAGGAAGACGTTGATGCCTTCGTGTTCTGCGGCGACGCCTACCACACAGCAGACCCCACGCCGACCCAGCAAAAGCTTTTTGCCGAGTGCCTCCGGCCCCTGGCCGATGCGGGCGTGCCCATCGTGCTTATCATTGGAAATCACGACCACCCGGTGACGTACGGACGGGCCTCGTCGCTCGACATCTTCGAGTACGTCGACGGCGACGTGCAGTGCTATCGCAAGCCTCCAGCGGCCGTCCAGGTAATCGAGACCAAGAGCGGCCCCCTTCAACTCATTCCGCTTCCCTGGCCCATCCGAAGCCAGATTCTCACGAAAGACGAGTACCGCTCGATGGAGCCGGAGGAACTGCGACAGTTTATCGAGGAGCAATACGTCACCTACATCCAGCGCCGGGCCGATGACATCCTCGACGCGGGCACGGGCACGGACCCGACCGGGGACGAGCGCCCCCTCTCGCCCGACGCTCCGACGGTGCTGGCCGGCCACGTGACGGTGCAGGGGGCCGAACTGGCTGGCTCCGAACGCTCCACCCTCATCGCATCCGAGCCCAAATTTACCGTTGGGCAGCTGGCCGTGCGCCCCATTGACTACGTGGCACTCGGACACATCCACCGGGCCCAGGTGCGGAACCCAGACGGGCACCCGCCGGTGGTGTACGCCGGTAGCATCGAGCGCATCACGTTTGCGGAACGAGAGGCGCCCAAAGGATACTTTTTCGTCGACATCGATCCGGGCGCCGATTCCCCAACGCAAACGACCTTTCGCAAGACCCCGGCCCGACCGTTCCTTGCATTTGAGGTCGATGTACGGGAGGCCGACGCGCCAACGGATAAAATCCTCGCCGCCCTCGATGGAGCGGACGTCGCAGAAGCGGTCGTGCGCGTGCGGTATCAGATTGAGGAAGATCAGCTCGCGGCGGTGGACCAGACCCGCATCCGAGACGCGCTGGCGGAGGCCCACACCATCGCGGCCATCGAGCGCACCGTCGAGCCGGCCGAGCGAAAGCGACGCACCGTGGTTACGCGCGAGTCGAGCCTCGAAGATGCCGTTCGCCAGTACGTGGCCCAGCACGATGATCTGAGTGGAATGGAGGACGATCTCGTCGAGGCGGCCCTCGATCTGGAGGCCGAAGTCGCCGGGGAAGAAACATAGGCGTTTGTTCTCGGCGACCATCCAGGTTTGAGGAGGCGGCGGGTTGCATGTTCGCTCGACCGCACTCATGTTGTGTACAACCATACCTACGCCACCATTGCCGAAGCACGGGGCCCAGGCGAGCCCGCCCTGTTTCCCGGTTTCACCATCACCACATACAGACCCGTGGACATCGAGAACCCAACAGTTACAATCCCGCGCAAAGAGAATACGACCAAAGGGGAGGGGCCCGTCGAGGTGGGACCGCTTGTCGAGACCGCGCTCGACTCTATTGACGCAGACCCCACCACCCGCCAGGCGGCGGAGGCCGCACTGGAGGTGAGCGACGGGTGTGTCACCCTTGCAAACTTCCTGGTCAGCCAGGAAGAAGAAGTCCCCACCCTGGACACCCGGTTTAAGGTGCCTCTACTGGTTCTGGGGGCGAAGCTTGGCCGGGAAGACGACGGGGTCGAAAGCGTGTACGATCCGGCGGAGGGCGCCCTCTATTTTGAGACCGACGACCACCCCTTCTCCTTCTCTGTATATGAGGACTGGACGGTCGACTGGGAGCAGGTGGCCGACCGGACGCAGAAAGGATATGCCTGGGGCGGAGCGGAGACCGACGTGTGGGCCCTTGACTGGCTCATGGCCTACCTCGACGTAGGGGCCGACGACTACATGGTGGACAGCGACGAGGACGATGACGACCAGTACTACAGTCGCATCTGAGCCCGACGCGGGGGCGGCGCCGGTGGCCTCCTGCTGACGCGAGAGCGTCTCCGGGAACAGCGGGGCCGCTCGGAGGGCTGTGCCTTACGCCTCGCCCTATGTCCGGGTCGGGGTTTCGTGGCGCGCCAGGGGAAGCGTCATGCAGCGGGGGCCGCCACGGCCTCGGGATAGCTCGGTGCCCGCCAGTTGGATGGCAATCTTTTCGGTGCCGGGGTCGAAGCTGCCGGACTCGAAGTAGGAGAGAAAGCTTTCGGCCGAGACGACACGGTAGCCCTGTTGGTGGAGGCGGTCGAAGGTGCGTCGGTTTCGCTCGTAGCCCAGGATTGCCCCGGGGGCGGCGGCAAACACATTTGCGCCGTCGGTCCACTGCTCGCGCTCCTGATGCAGTCGCTCCCCGCCGCCGCACGGGATGTACGTGAGGTCGCGATCGAGCAGATCGTTGAGCGCATCGCGCAGGTTCATGCGCATGTCCGTGACGAATCGGCCCGGCGCGTCGGCAGCCGTGAGATGCACCGAGTACCCGAAGCCGTGGGTGTCGAGGAGGGGCGGAAAAACGATCACCTCGGTGGGGGAGGCGAAGGTGAACACCGTGTCGAGGTGCATCGTGGCCCGCCGCTTCGGCAGGTCAACCGCCAGAATGTGTTCGATTGGCGTGCGCTCGAAGACCTCATGGGCAATGGCCATGATGGCACTGAACGAGGTGCGCTCCGAGTGTCCAATCAACAACGTGTCGGGGCTGGCCACGAGCAGGTCGCCGCCCTCAAAGGTGACCCCGGGGGGCAGTTCAATGACCTTGTCGCTGTGGGGGGCAAACCGGGGGTGGTAGTTCAGGATGACGTTGATAATGATGCTCTCACGCGTCCGGGCCGCCGTGGCGGCGTGGCTCAGAATGATATGGTCGTGGACGACGGCGGCCAAGTCGCGCGTGAACATGAGATTGGGCACGGGCTGTACGCGGATGGGAAGCTCCGACTCGCCCGTCAGCGCAAACTGCTGCAGGTCCGACGGCGAAAATTGCTTCAGTTCGCCCTCCACGGCCCCAAGGTTTTGCTCCGGCAGGCTCCGACAGAGCTTCTCTACGAACATGTGCCGCGCCTCTTCTTGCTCGAAGGTTTCCAACAGGAGGTCGCTCACCTGTAGCACCGTGTCGGCGCGGCCAACAATCTTTTCGAACACCGAGCACATCAGCAGGTGCTCCTGCCGCGCGTGCCCCACGAATAGAATATCGTCGAAGAGGAGCTCAGCACGGTTGTCCGGGGCCACAAGCTCCATCTCCTGTCCGGGCGTGTGCACAATCACCTGCTTCAGCAAATGCGCCTCGGCCGGCACGCCGTAGGCGGGGGCCGGGTCATCGACGGAGGGCGGAGCGGGGGCATCCAGGGTGTCCACGAGAAGAGGGGGGCTGGTTTGGAAAACATAACGTTGTGCCACCCCTCAACCTCGAAACTGCACCGCAGAAAAGCCAGAGATCCTCCTTGTGCTATCCGCGGAGGCCCTCCAGCACGCGGATGACGACGAGGACGATCAGAATCACAACCCCGGCCTTTAGCACCACGGAGAGCAAGGCCCCCGCAATGTTCACCACCACGCCGAGCAGACTGAGGCCGATGAGGACGAGAACGCCAAGGATAAGCCAGCGAAGCACCGTACGGATGTCGAGGTCCATGGGGCGGACGTATTGTATGGAGAGAAGGAGTCCGGTCGGTCCGTAGACGCCCTTGCCTGCCGAAGTGTTACCCGCGTCGTTCATTCGTCCCGGGATTTGTCCCGGGCCGGCCCGCATTGGAGCCGCGGCGGAGCGCACGCTGGAGGATGGGGCGGCACCGGTCTGTGCGGGCCGGGGGGCGAATTGCCCCGGCTACGCGGAGGACGCCGAAGGAACGGCCGGTACGAGCGGTGTCCCGTCGTCGTTCACAAACAGGCTGGCGTTGTACCGCACCGACGCAAGAATGAGCCCCTCCGGGGGCATCGAGGGGCCGGCGGCCCGTCGGTCCTGCGCCGCGATCACGGACGGCACACTGTCCGCCGGGCGTTTCCCACGGCCGATCTCAACGAGCGTGCCGACGAGGGCCCGAACCATGCCGTGCAAAAAGCGCGTCCCGACGACGTCGAACCGCCAGAAGCCGCGCCGCGCCTCGTCCACCCAGCGGGCGTGGTGGAGCGTGCAGACGCGATTTGTTGTATCGGACTGCGTGAGGCAAAAGGAACTAAAGTCGTGCCGACCCAGGAGGTCGGGCGTGGCGGCACGCATCCGGGCAAAATTGGGCACGGGACGCAGGAGGGTGCGGGTGTGGCGCTCCAGGGCACAGGGCTCGGTGTGCACGCGGTAGTGGTATCGACGACGGCGGGCATCGTAGCGGGCGTGGAAATCGTCCGTAGCGCGCTCGATCTTTTGGACGGCCACGGCATCGGGCGTCAAGGCATTCAGGGACCCCCGCAGCCGGAACGGGTCGTGGGCAGAGGGCAGATCCATGTGCGCAACCTGGGCGCGGGCATGCACCCCAGCGTCCGTTCGCCCTGAGCCGGTGACCCGGACGTTAGCATCCGTGACGGTCGTTACAGCCTCTTCCAGGGCCCCCTGGACCGTGGGGACATTCGGTTGGATCTGCCACCCGTGGAAGTCGGTTCCGTCGTACTCGATGAGGAGTCGGTAGCGCGGCATACGTCCGGGGCGATTGGGAGGGGCGAAGGGGAAGGGAGGAAGACAAAATTGGAACGCCGGACGCCACATTCCAAATCTCAAGCTCCATATTCCGAAATGCGTATCTATCTTACGGGCTTCATGGCAAGTGGAAAATCCAGCGTGGGGCCGCGGTTGGCGGCCCGGCTGGGCTCCGTCTTCTGGGACCTCGACCGCCTGATCCGTGCGCACGACGGCCGCTCGATCTCCGACATCTTCGAGGCGGAGGGAGAGGATGCCTTCCGTGCCCAGGAAGCCCACTTTTTGCGCCGAACGACGGAGGTCGACGACCTGGTGGTGGCCCTTGGCGGCGGGGCGCTGGTCGACGACGACAACTGGGCGTTTGCCCGGGAGCACGGGCGCGTCGTGTACCTGGAGGTGGATCCCGACACGATCCTCTCCCGTGTGACGGACGAGGCGGATCGCCGTCCGCTCTTGCAAGACGAAGAGGGGGCGCCGCTCCCCAAGGATCAGATGCGCGATCGCATCGAGGGGCTTCTGTCGGCCCGGCGGGCGCGATACGAGGCGGCAGACGCGACCGTGGACGCAACCGGGACGGTGCCGGAGGTGACGCAGGCAGCCTTCGAGACGGTGCAGGCCCGCGAGTGGACGTGAGTGCTCAGTCGCGGAAGAGCGTGAACGACTGGCGGTGGTGCGGTGTGGCACCGTGCACCTCCAGCGCGTTGTAGTGTGCTTGTGTGGGATACCCGACGTTCGACTCCCAGCCGTACTCGGGATGGTCGTCGTGGAGGTCGCGCATGAGGGCGTCCCGCTCCGTCTTGGCAAGGATGGAGGCGGCCGCAATCGACTGACTGGTGGCGTCGCCCTTTACGATTGTCTTGTGGGGCCAGGGGGCGTCCACCAGGTCACGGGTCCACTGGTTGCCGTCCACGAGGAGAAACTCGGGGGCGGGCTCGCACGCGGCGGCGGCCCGGCGCATGGCTTGTAGGGCGGCCTGCAGGATGTTCAGGTCGTCGATCTCTGCGGGGGACGAGGCGGCAATGGCGCAGGCTACCGCCCGCGTCTCAATCTTCTTTCGGAGAGACAGTCGCTTCGCCTCCGACACGGTCTTGCTGTCCTGGACGGTTGGCATCTTCACCTCGGGCGGCAGAATGACGGCGGCGGCCACGACGGGCCCGGCCAGGCACCCGCGTCCCGCCTCGTCCAGCCCCGCCACCCGCTCGTATCCGTCGGCCCAAAGCTTGCGTTCGTGGTCGAGCATGGGGATGTGCAGGGGGATGGAGGCAGGGAGCAGGATCGGGGCGTTGGGTCCAGTGGGGAAATGTACGCGATTGCCACCACAATCCAAACCCCGAACTGTAGCTACTGGGCCGTCTTTGCTCGGGCCGTTGTAGGGGCACCAAAACATGGGAGGCAATGAGGTTGCCGTTTGCGGGCAATGCTGTCGGCAAAGCCCCATCGATGTCCCGATTCCCCCTTGGTCGCCCCGAAATCCCAACACCACACTTCGCGCTCACCCCTCGTACTGATCCGGCAGGTCGTTCTCGTAAAGCACCACGTCACCGGACTGGAGGCGAGGGGACAGCCAGTCTCGTGCTTCGAAGAGGGAGTTGACCACCATCACCCGGTCCGCTGGGTACTCCGCCTCGGCGAGGCCCTCTTGAATGGCGGCGGTTTGCTCGTTGCCCACGAGCACGGCCCAGTCGATGTCGTGCCGGGCGATATGCGTGCCAAGCGTTTTGTTCTCCGCCCACTGCCGGTCGCCCATTTCGACCATTCCGGGCGTCACAATCACGCGACGTCCCCCCTCCATTTGGCCCAGAATCTCGATGGCGTTCCGAGCGCCCACCGGGTTGGAGTTGAATGCGTCGTCGATAACGGTGATCTCGCCCTCCTGCCGAAGCTGCAGTCGGTGCTCAATCGGTTCGATGCGGCGAGCCGCGTGGGCCATTTGGCGGAGCCGGAGGCCCATGCTGCGCCCCACGGCGACGCCCAGGAGCACGTTCAGCACATTGTGCGCGCCGAGGAGCTGCGTCCGGAACGTAGCTTCCGTGCCCTGATCGTCACGGACCACGAAGGACGTGCCCTGGGTGTCATACCGAACATTTAGGGCGGTCAGGTGGGCATCCGAGCGGCCGTCCACCGACACGCGCCACACCGTGCCGTCGGCGCGATCGGCCATGCCGCGGACCCACGTGTTGTCGGCATTAAGGACGGTGGTGCCGCCGGCGGGCGTCCGATCCACGAGGCGGCCCTTTTCGCTCGCGATGGCATCCTGCGATCCCATCGTGTCGAGATGAGCAATGCCCACCGTGGTGACGACCGACACATCCGGCTCGGCGATGTCGCAGAGGGTGTCCATGTCGCCCGGATAGCGGATGCCATACTCCAGTACCAGCACCTGGTGCTCAGGCTTCAGGTGCTCGTTGATGGCGAGACACATCCCCATCGGGGTGTTGTAGGAGCTTGGCGTCGCGTAGACGTTGTACTTTTGCCGGAGCAGTTCGGCGAGAATGAATTTGGTGCTTGTCTTTCCGTAGGAGCCCGTTACGCCCACGACCGTCAGGTTTGGACGTTCGCGCAGGCGCCGGCGGGCCTGCCGCTTGAAGCCCTCCTGGATGGAGGTTTCGACGGGGTGCATGAGGGCGGCGGCGAGGGCGACCCAGAGGGGCGCCCCGAGGTCGGCAACCCAGAACCCAAAAAGGTACCAGAGCGCCCCAGCGGGCGTGCCCGTACTCCACCATCCGAGGCCCCCGAGAAGGACGGGGCCGGCGGTCAGCAGGCCTGTGGGGACGGCCAGACGGGTCATGCGCTCCGTAAACGCGAGCGGTTTTTTCTCCTGATCGCTGCGGTAGCGGCGGGAGGAAAGAAACGCAAGGGGCCAGAGCAGGAGAGCCCCTCCGGCCCCCCACGTGTCGTTGAGCATTGACAGGCCGAGCCCTCCCAGTCCCAACACCACCAGCCCGGCCCCGTGCGAGGGCCGCAGCACCGCCGATCGTATGTGATCCGAGAGCCAGCGCCCGTACCGGTCAAACTTGTAGGTTTCCAGTTGGAAGAGGTGGAGGAAGAAGCGGACGCGGCGCAGTGCCCGCCAGCCGGCGAACAGCGTGGCAAGGAGGGCCAGAAGCAGGAGGGGGACAGTCATGCGGAGGAAGAGGGCCAGGCCGAGAGCAGGAGCAAAGCGCCCTTAGGAGTGCTCCAAAAAATATCGGATGCCGGAGCGGACGGTGTCAATATCGTCGAGGTGGCCGTAGTGGCCCGCTCCGTCCAGTTCGACGAGGCCGCAGTCCGCAATCCGGGATTCGAGCACCTCCATTTGGCGTCGGGAGACGGCCGTGTCCTCGGTGCCCCAGAACAGAAGCGTCGGGACCTGAATGCGGTCGAGCGCCTCGTCGAGGTGGAAGTTGACGGTCTTGACGAACGTTTGCCGCATGACACCGGACGTCGCATTGTAATCTGCGGAGCCCAGCCAGCGCCACAGCAGGGTGTGCCGGAGCCAGTCTTCGGCCGGCGCGCGGAGCGGAGACGGGAGGACCTGGATGGGGGCCTTCAGCGCGGAGGCAAGCCCCGAGCGGAAGGCCTGTCCCCAGGAGCGCACCGGCGCTACGCCGGAGGGGCTGATGAGCACCAGCCGTTCCACCCAGTCCGACAGGGCAGGGGTGCTGGCCAAATAGAGGGCGATGCGGCCACCGTTGGAGTGCCCGATGATCGTAACGGGGCGCTCGATTTGGTTTTGGATGAAAGACTGGAGGAGGGCACCGTGGTCCGGGACGCCCCACGGCTCAGGTGGGGGAGGCGAGGCACCGTGGCCTGGCAAATCCACGGCGTAGGTGCGATGCGTGTCTGCAAGGGCCTGTCCCAGGGGCCGCAGGGCGGTAGCGTCGCTTCCCCACCCGTGCAGGAGCAGGAGGGGAGGCGCCCCGTCTGGGCCGCGCGCCTCAACGTGAAGGTGGTGAAAGGTCACCGCACGTAGGAGAGTGGACAGAGGGGAAACCGGAGGAGGGGAGAGCATCTCTTTACGACGTTGTTCCGGAATTGACTGTCACAGCGTTTGTCTTCTGGCTCCACCCGGTCTTTGACCGCGAGCAGGGCCACGTGGCTTGTCAGACTCCCCCTACCCGGCGTGAGGGCCTGTCGATCTCCGACGTCGGACTGCAGCCGGAACCCGATGTGCAGTCCGGAGATCGCGAGAATGCGTCGACGACGAACGGGATGATTTAACGGTGACTATGAGTCGTTCAAGACGGAGCGAGGCCTGCTCCGGTCGTATGCAGAGGGTCATCGCTCGCTGCAAAGCCCATCGTTTCCCCTTGTAGGAACGTGCTTCTCGGAACGTGTCCGAGCGCGTCCTCTCGTCGATTCGTCTCATTGCCTCAATACCCCCGCTTGTGGGGATCCGATGATACGCAAAGAATCGCTGAGGGGCTCCGCCACCGCGGAGGCCACTGCCTGCCGTCACTCCGGACCGCCGGACGGAAGCACGACAAGCCCATCCACATCGGTCGCGTACTGGCGGCTTCTCCTGTCGGGGACGGGCCGGTCCGCTTCATTACTCACTGTACAATAGACTATGTCCGACAACAATCAGAAGAAGTTTGAGCGTCTCCTTGAGCTGATTGGGGATAAGAAATACGGCTTTATGCGCGAGCTGCGGCCGGATCTTCCCAAGGATGACGACGACCCGTTCATGCCTCCGCCGCTCATCCGCAAGTTTAACCTCCGCGACGGTGTGATCGTAGAGGGAGACCTGAAGCCCGGACGCAAGGGGGGCATGCAGGTTGGCTGGATTGATTCGGTGATGGGCATGCCGCCCGGCGAGTGGGCGCAGCTCAAGACCTTCGATCACGGCGCCAGCATCTACCCCGAAGAAAAGCTCAACTTGGTGACGGGCGCCGATGATATATCGATGCGGGTCCTGGATCTCGTGGCGCCGCTCGGGAAGGGGCAGCGGGCCCTCATCGTCTCGCCCCCCCGTGCGGGAAAGACCGTCATGCTCAAAGGAATCGCTGCCGGGGTGACACAGAATCATCCGGAATGCGAGCTTGTGGCTCTTCTTGTGGACGAGCGGCCGGAGGAGGTCACGGACTTTCGACGCACCACGGAGGCCCGCGTGTTTGCGTCCTCGAACGACCGGGGCGAAGACAATCACGTGCGCGTTTCCACCCTGGCGCTGGAGCACGCGAAGCGCCTAGTTGAGATGGGCAAAGACGTGGTGCTTCTCCTCGATTCGTTGACGCGTCTGGGGCGTACGTTTAACTTGTGGGTTGACGGTAGTGGTCGTACCCTTTCCGGGGGCCTTGACGCCGAAGCACTCAAGGTGCCGCGCAAGATTTTTGGCGCGGCTCGGAACGTAGAGGGCGGCGGCTCGCTCACGATCATTGCGTCGGCCCTCATCGACACGGGGAGCCGGATGGACGAGGTGATCTTTGAAGAGTTCAAGGGCACCGGTAACTCGGAGATTGTGCTCGACCGCGAGATGGCCGATAAGCGCATCTTCCCGGCCGTCAATCTGCGCGAGAGTGGGACGCGGAACGAGGAGCGGCTGCTGGGCGAGGTGCGCCGCAAGAAACACAACCAGCTGTTCCGTGCGCTCAATTCGCGCTCGCCCATCGAGGCGATGCAGGCGCTGCTGCGGCACATGCAGAACAGCCCCTCCAATGCCCACCTCCTCAACGAGTTGGTGGTGGAGTAGCGCGGGGCAGGGAGCGTGGCGTTAGGGACGGCGGGGGAGATGTGTCTGGTCGACCCACAGCCAGGAAACAACGCCCCCGGTCCCATGCCGTCGCCCGATTCATCGTCCCAATCGAATGCGCCCGGTCCCTCCAACGAGGAGGCCGATCCGGCGTCGACAGAGGCCGACGAGCCCGATCTGCTCTACCACGTCCCCATCCACGAATGGGACGAATCGGACCAGCCCCGTGAGAAGCTGCTAAAGCACGGGCCCACCGTTCTCTCCGACGCCGAGGTGCTGGCGCTGTTGTTAGGCTCTGGGACCCGCACCAGCGAGCGCGCCCTCTCGGCCGTGGAGCTCGGACGGTCTCTGCTGCGGACCTACGGCTCGCTGCACGACCTGTCGCAGCGCAAGCCCAAAGAGCTGACCCGCACGCAGGGGGTGGGGCCGGCCAAGGCCACCAAGCTTGCCGCTGCGTTTGAGGCCGGGCGTCGTGTCGAATCGCAGCGTCAGCAGGACGAGCGAGTGCAGGTGACGTGTCCCGCCGACGTAGCGGATGTCTACGGCCCGCTCCTGCGCGATCTGGACAAAGAGGTCTTCAAGGTCGTCCACCTCAATACGGCCAACGTCATCATGGGCGACTATACCGTGAGCGAAGGCGGTCTGTCATCGAGCATTGTCGAGCCCCGGGGCGTCTTCGAGCAGGCCATCCTCGACGATGCGGCGGCGGTCATCTGTCTCCACAACCACCCCTCCGGCAACCCCGAGCCCAGCCGTGAGGACATCCGCATTACGCGGCAGCTGGTTGACGCGGGGGAGACGATGGGCATTCCGGTCCACGACCACCTCATCATCGCCGGGACCGAGCACACCTCCCTGGCCGAGCGCGGCGTTATTGGGTAGGATTCATTGGTCATTTGTTCATTTATCTCATTGATCATGGGAAAAATGAGACAATGGAAAATGATAAAATGAGAAATGGCAGCGTCACCCCTGAAGAGCTTGAAGATCGCCTCATCAACTTTGCCGTGCGGATTGGACGTGTGGCGGATGCGTTGCCGGAGACGCGGCTTGGGCAGCACATTGCGAACCAGATTGTACGCAGTGGGACGTCGCCGGCGCCAAACTACTCGGAAGGCTGTGCCGCAGAGAGTCGGCGCGATTTTGCCCACAAGCTCAGCATCAGTCTAAAGGAGATGCGAGAGACCAAGACGTGGCTCCGGCTCATCCGAAAGGCCGACTTGCTGCCCAGTCAACGGCTTCGCGCCATCACCGACGAGGCCGACCAGCTCTGCGCAATTCTTTCGAAGTCCGTGCACACGGCGAAGAAGAAGGTGCGCGGCCGATAGATCAGAAAGCACACCAATGATCCATGAACAATGACCGCTTCCCATTGCATCCAGCAGAAGCGGTTGATAGACTTTAACGGCACCCGCGGTACTTTCTTCGTCAATACGGTTTCCAGCGTCCATGAGCGACGACCTGTTCGATACCATCGTCTCCCTCTCCAAGCAGCGCGGCTTCATCGTGCAGTCGTCGGAGATCTACGGCGGCCTCAGTGCGACCTACGACTACGGGCCGATGGGGGTGGAGCTGAAGCGCAACGTGAAGGACCTCTGGTGGCAGTCGATGGTCTACCAGAACGACGACATCGTGGGCCTGGACGCGGCCATCATGATGCACCCGAAGACGTGGGACGCGTCGGGCCACACGGAGGCGTTCAACGATCCGCTCATCGACGACAAGGAATCGGGAAACCGCTACCGCGCCGATACGCTCATTGAGGACTACATCCGCGACCTGAAGGAAGAGGGCGAAGACGATCACGCCGAAGAGGTCTACGAGCGCCTCGTCGACGCCCTGAACGCGGGCGACGACATGAACGACCGGCTCCACGACATCATCATGGACGAGGAGATTCCGGCACCCGAGTCCGGCGCGTTCGACTGGACGGAGGTGCGCCAGTTCAACCTCATGTTCGAGACGCAGATGGGGCCGGTGGACGGGCAGAAGATTTTTCTCCGGCCGGAAACCGCACAGGGCATCTTCGTCAACTTCCACAATGCCCGCGAGCCGGCGCGCCAGCACATTCCGTTCGGCGTGGCCCAGATCGGAAAGGCCTTCCGCAATGAAATCGTGGCCCGGCAGTTCGTCTTCCGCATGCGGGAGTTCGAGCAGATGGAAATGCAGTACTTCGTGAAGCCGGGCACCGAGCTCGACTGGTTCGAGAAATGGAAGGAGCGCCGCATGAAGTGGCACCAGAGCCTCGGCATCGATCCGTCGAACCTCCGCTTCCACGAGCACGACCAGCTCTCGCACTACGCCAACGCGGCGGTGGACATTCAGTACGACTTCCCGATTGGCTGGAAGGAACTGGAGGGCATCCACTCGCGGACCGACTACGACCTGAGCCGGCACGAGGAGTACTCGGGCAAGAAGATGTCGTACTACGACCCGTGGGAGGAGGAGCGCTACACGCCGTACGTCGTGGAGACGTCCACCGGCCTCGACCGCACGCTCTTCATGCTCCTCTGCGACGCCTACTACGAGGAGGAGGTGAAGGGCGACACGCGCTCGGTCCTCCAGTTCCACCCGAAGGTGGCGCCGATCCGCGCGGCCATCTTCCCGCT
>JAWOAQ010000153.1:0-5788 GCA_046498495.1 Salinibacter sp.
TCAAAACACCTTCGTGTTATTTGGAAGCAAAAGATATCCTTCGCAGACATTTTATGGCGTTCTGTTTTGATAGCTGGGCCGCGGGCCGCAGCGCCGCAGTACCGGTGGGCCGCGGTGGAGGGGCGCCTGGTGCAGGTGACCCGTCGCCTGGTACAGGACAGGAGTTAGGCCGAGAGGGTGCGCTGGTAAAAGGCCCGGGTGCGTCGGACAAACGGCTCGGGCCCGTACCGGTCGAGCGCAGAGGCCCGGACAACGTCTGCCTCGTATGTGCCATGCGTCCGGTGCATCGTGCGGAGCGCATCGGCGAGGGCCGCCGGGTCATCCGGCGGGACAAGCCGTCCCGTCGTCGGCGTCACGATGTCCTCGGGCCCGCCGCAGCGAGTGGCGATTACGGGCAGGCCGGTTGCCATCGCCTCGATCAACACGACCCCGAACGTTTCGTGGTGGCTTGGCAGGACGAACGCGTCGGCGTCCCAGAGCGCCGTGCGAAGGGCGGGTCGGTCCAGTGCCCCCCGAAACGTGATTTGGGGGCGCACACCGAGGCGGTTTGCCTGTCGCTCCAGGGCGCCCCGCTCGGGGCCGTCGCCCACGATGGTGAGGGTGGCGGTTTCGTCTCCTGAAAATGCCTCACTGAACGCATACAGAAGCCCTGAAATGTTTTTCTTGCGGTGAAGCTGGGCCACCGTTATAAACTCGAAAGGTGGAGGAGAGCGACGTGTAGAAGGGAGAGTAAAAAAGGAGGTAGGGGCGAGATTGGGAAGAATCGTTACCTCTGATGGAGAAATAAAGCCTTGATCGACGAGTGTCTGTTTGAGCGATGTGCTCACGGTAGTGATCGCGCTGGCTCTGCGAAATCCTTCTCGAATCAGAGGGAGGCGCCACGGAAAAATTGATTGTCGCTGGAATCCGGTGAAATGCTCCGTCAGAACGTACGGCACGTCCAGTTCGTCCCCGAGGCGGGCCGCGGCGGCCCCGGCCCATCGGGCGCTATGGGCATGGAGAAGGTCGGGCCTGCCGTGCCGCTTCACGTACCGGCGGCCCAGTTGCACGGCCCTTCGGACGCGAACCCGCTGGCCCGGCGGAAAGCGCCACCACACGTTCCATCCGTACTGCCGAAGCGTAGGAATGCCGTGCTCGGTCGTCCACTCGGTTTGCCAGTGCTTTCGCCGAAGGGCCGCCCAGGAGCCCCGGCGGAGGCTCTGCTGCTCAGGGTACACGACGCCCATCTGCAGCCCGGCGTCCTGAAGGCACTGAATCTGTTCCACGAAGTAGATGCCCGTGCGCGGCGCTTCGGTTGTGGGGTACCAGGACGGAAGCACGAGCACGTGCATGACGGGGCGGGCGGGGCGGTTAGCGGATGACGGCAATCTTCTCCACGTCGCCCTCAAACGTGCCGTCCTCCCCGTCCATCCGGACGCGGTAGAGGTACACGCCCGTCGCCACCCGGTCGCCGTCCTCGTCGCGCCCGTTCCACGACAGGAAGTTCCACCCCGTGCGGCGGAGCCCGGCGCCCTCATTGACGTCCGTGCCGTCAAATTCCCGCACGAGCCGACCGCTCACGGTATAAATTCGAAGCTGAAAGTCGCTCGGCCGCGTGTTGCCGCCCCGGATGCGGAAGGCAAAGCGAGTGTGATCACTCATCGGGTTGGGGTACGGGTACAGGTCCTCAATGACCTGGTCCTGCTGCACCCGGAAGGTGACCGTATGGGGATCGGCCTCATTGCCCTGCGCGTCGGAGGCCTCCACCTTCAGGGTGTACGTGTCGTCCTCGTCGGGCAGGTCGGGTTCGTAGAGGACCTGGGCCTGGTTTTCCCCGTCGTCGCCAGCAGGGTCAAAGGAAAGCGTTGGGGCCGAAAACGGCACGCGGCGGTATTCCGACACGAGGCCGGGCCCACTCGGCGGAAGGCCCTCCTTGAAATACACTTCGACGTTGGAGGTGTCGGTGAGCCGCAGGTATGGATTGTTGTCGCGGACCTGCACGCGGAGGCGCGGGGCGGTGGGGACGAACGGGAGTCGAGGATCCTGGAGCGCCTGGATGTCCTCCGGCGTCTCGGGAAGCTCGCGCCCCTCCGAGCGCACCGAGAGCGTGGGGGGGCTCTCGTCGGCCATGATGTAGACGTTGCGCAGGGCCGTGTTGTTGTAGCCAATGCGTTCGGGCGGTCCGTCCGACTCCGCCGTCGCCGTGAGGACGTTGGCCCCGCTGTGGTCGGTGGACGTGGAAAACGTAAAGGTGCTCGTAGTGTCTTCCAGCGGCGGGAGGGCGTTGAGCGTGTCCACGGCCAGTGTTGTGGTCGTGCCCGAGGGGCCGGTGCGTTCGTAGCGTACACGAACCGGCTCGGACGCAACGGCGCCCAGGTTGAGGATAGGAACGGAGACGGTGGACGACTCCCCTTCCAAAAGCGTATCCGGAAGGGCCTGCAGGCCGACCGGGTCGATCATCAACTCGGGCACGCCCGTGTAGCGAACGGTCCACCGTGAGAGATCGGGGGCGGTTCGGTCGGTCGAATCCGTGAGGGTGGCCCGGAGGCGCAGGCGCGGATGCTTCTCCGCGTCGATGCTGCTCAGATCTTCCTCGCCGGTGGGCCCCTGAAGGTTCTCGAGGAGAGCGGTTGAGTCGGGCGTCAGCACATCGAGGCGAAGGTCATCTCCGGAGTTGGCAAAGGTCGATTCCCATTCCAACGCCTCCCATGCACTAACGGGCCCGATGAGATCGGTCGTCGTGGTTCCCCCGGCGTGGCGGAACGAGGGGTCGGAAACGAGGGTGATTTCGTTGACCTCGTCGGCCTCGGAGGGCGGCGAGACGCGCTCGACCGTGGAGTCGGGGTGGCCATACCGGGCCTTCAGGGCCCACAGATGGCGGTAGGAGAGGGTGTCGATGGCTGTGGAGTAGACATCGCCGGTCGGATCCGATCCCAGGTTTTGGAAGAGCGACTTTACCTCCTGCTGGATGTCGGGGCCGTTTTGGCGGGCCAGGTGCCGGGTGCGTACGAACACATAGTCGCCCGTTTCCACCGTGCGGTCAAGAAATGCCGAAAGCGAATCGACGGCCTCCTGGAGGTCGCCGCCCTCGCGCTCGGCGAGGTTGTCGGGGAGGTCGTACGTGGCAAAGCTGCCCGAGTCCTTCACGCGTCCACTCTGGCCGTCCGTAACGAGGACGCCAAAGCCGAGGGTCAGGTACTCGTATCGCTGCGTTCCGTCCACGACGAAGCCGTCGGGGCGCGACCCGCTGCCCCGCTCCGAAAACGCAAGCACGTTGCGGTCGAAGCGCGTGAACGACCAGGTGGAGGGCGGGGGCGAGAGGCGGGTTTGCTCGTTGGCGGAAAACAGGCGCTCCTGCTGCTCCCAGCCGTCGGACGAGGCAGCGGGCCGAACGGTAAACCGGGCCTCCTTCCAGTTTGTGGGACGATCGGACTGATCCAGGCGGGCGCGCCAGTAGTACGACGTCCCGGCCTCCAGGGGCGCGTCGGGGGTCCATTCCAGCCGGGGGGAGTCCGCGTCGATGCGGGTTTCCTGGCGCATCGGTGAGCTAAAGTCCGGGACCGAGTCGAGCTGGAGCTGGACGGGAACGGTCTCGTCGGCCTGGCGGAGCACGCTCGCGCGCAGGGTGGGGGTGCGGGAGGAGGCGATGCCCTGGTCGGTCGGCTGGAGCAGGTCGATGCCGGTGTCGAACACCACCGTTTCGGTGGAGGCCTGGTTGTTGAGTTCGTTGGCCTCGTCGTATGCATCGGGCCCATCGACGGTGGCGCGGAAGGTGTTTGTCCCGAGCGCCTGCTCGCTGAGGGAAAAGGAGCGATCCGTCTCGGCCTGGAGGGCAAAGCGAGGGAATTGTTGCGCGCGTTCGGTCTCGGAGCCGTCGGGCCGCTGCCAGGTCAGACGAAAGTCCACGCTGTCGCGGGGCACGAGGCCAAAGTTTTGCACCGTCACAGAGACCGACAGGGGATCGGACGGGGTGGGGGCCGAGGGGGTGACATCAATTTGGTCCTCTGCTACCTGAAAGTCCGGCCGGTCGGCCATGGCGATACGCGTGGCGGGGTCGCCCAGGAGGCTGTAGGTGAGCAGGTGGCGCTGGTAGGTGCTGCTTTGCCCAAAGTTGTCGGCAATGTCGGCTTTTGCCTCCTGGATGGCGGTTCCAAGGACGCGCATGGTGTCGAGAAAGACGCGTTCGTTGAGAGCGTCGCCGAGCCGGGCGGAGGGCAGGCGGTTGCCGAGGGCCGAGGTGCCCCAGTGAGCGATGCCCCCGTTCTCGGCGCCGTCCACGGGGGTCCCATCGTCGTTGAGGGCCCCGGTTACGAACTGTTCGCCGAGGGACGGGCGCGTGTTGCTCCCAAACCGGGCCCCGGCGAACGATCCCGTTTTGCATCCGAGCGAGACGATGATGGGCAGCCGGCCGGCGTTGTCGAACTCCTCGGGCGGATCGGTCACGATTTCCCAGGTCTGCGCGGCCGAGTGGCCGAAGTAGCTGAGCCACGCGGCGCCGCGTGCAAGGTCGGTCGCGAGGGAGTCCTGAAAGCTCGTGTCGAGGGCGTCGTCGACCTGCTTGTAGTAGCGGAGCGTATCCATGCCGGCGGGGTAGAGCGTGTCGGGGGTGCCGGTGGCCTGCTCGCCCCACTGATTGGAGTAGAATTGCAAGGCCTCTTGTTCGCTCTCGCTGGTGCCGCCGGCCAACAGCAGCATGCGCTTCTGCCACGCATCAGGGTCGGTGCCCTCGTAGGTCTGGAGCTTATCGAGGAAGAGGTCGCCCTGGGCGTTGGTGCGCACCGGGATGCGCCCGATCGCCAGCGATTCCGACCAGTCGTCCGGCCCGTCCGTCTGCATGGCGAACCAGCCGTCCGAGGGAGGAAAGCCGAAGGAGGGCACGTTCCAGTCGGGGCGCGGATCGGGCGTTCCGGTGTCCACCGGGTAGTCCGCGTCGGCGAAGATGGCGAGGAACTGGGGCGGAGGGGACCAGTCCTGGAGGGTACGCACGAAGCGCCGAATGGCGATGGGTGTGGGCCGGCCGTAGTCGAACTCGTCGAACACGTCTTGAATGTTGACGACCGAAACGTCGTAGCCGTTCTGTGTGCGGCGGTAGTCGGCCAGGGCGGTGGCGGAGGGGCGGAGGGCTTCGGTGGTGAGGATGACATAGTCGGCCCCCTGCGCGTCGGCGACGGACCAGTTGCTTGGCGTGTCCGGCAGAATGGCGGCGGGGGCCTTCAGGGCGTCCGTGCCGACGGCCCACAGGGGCGTATCGGAGGTGGAGGGGACCACCGTTACGGACGCAGTATCGCCCGATGGGGCCACCGCGTAGCGCTGTCCATCGGAGGCGTTGTACACCTGCACCGTATCGCTGGCGTATTCGGTCAGCGTCAATGTGGTCTCGCCGGCGGAGGGAGC
Organism: Salinibacter sp.; assembly: GCA_046498495.1. Classification (GTDB taxonomy): domain Bacteria; phylum Bacteroidota; class Rhodothermia; order Rhodothermales; family Salinibacteraceae; genus Salinibacter. The sequence goes on from JAWOAQ010000153.1 coordinate 5,374, forward strand.
GACAACGCGCTGCGTTCCGTCCTGGGCCTCCAGGTGGCGCACATAGTTGGCTTCCAGGTAGTCGAGAAGGACGAAGTTGGGGGTGTCGGACGGATCGGGGCAGTCGGGGTCGGAAAAGCCGGTGTTGAACGATGTAATTCGCACGTCCAGGTCGTCCGGAATGCGGTCCTGTGTGACAGAGCCCTGGAGGGTTTTCCGTTCGTATCCGTCCCACTCGGCGGAGGCCACCGTCTCGTAGGCCGGATCGCCGCTGTCCTGCTCCAGGCGGGCGTCGATCTCCACGCGGTGGCAGGAGTTTGACTGGGTGCCGAGGCGCACCGACATTATGATGTATGGAGGTAAAGATGGTACAGAAGCATATCGTGAATACCACAGCAGCGCTATGATGCAGTTTGAAGAAGAGAATGAGCTTTTT
>JAWOAQ010000226.1:0-14446 GCA_046498495.1 Salinibacter sp.
GGGCGTCGAGGTTGAAGGTGATGACGCCGATGCGGTCGGCCACCTCCAAGCGGTGCGAGCCGTAGATCGTGAGGCCGTCGATCGCCTGTAGTTCCTCCAGTGCATACTGCGTGAGGCGGCGCTCGTCTTCTTCGATCACGTCCATCCCGATGCGCCCGAGCAACTGGAGCGTAGCGGCCAGTCGGAGAGCGCCCGGCAGGTTGGGCGTGCCGGCTTCCTCCCGCTCCGGCAGCGCATCCGTAATTTCGTAGTGGTCCGTCTCCACCCGGTCCACAATGCCGCCCCCCACCTCCTGCGGCTCCAACCCTTCGAAGAGGGCTTTTCGGGCGACGGTGACGCCGGGGCTGCCCGGCGCGTAGATCTTGTGCCCACTCATGCAGAGCACGTCGAGCGCCTCGGACGGCTCATTGCCCTGGACGCTGAGCGGCAGGTGGGCCGCCGACTGCGCCGCGTCGACCACGCAGAGGGCGCCGGCCTCATGCGCCAGTCGGGCGATCTCGTGCACCGGATTGATCACGCCCGTCACGTTGGAGGCGGCGGTCACGGCCACGTAGTTGAGCCGGTCCGCGTGCTCGTCGATCGCCTGCCGCAGGGCCGCCATGTCCACCCGCCCCGCGTCGCCGTCCGGGTCCTTCTCCAGCGGCACGTGCACGACGTTGCCGACGTGCTTGCGGTGGGGGAGGTCGTTGGCGTGGTGCTCCATGAGGGTGGTAATCACCACGTCGCGCTCGGGCCGCCGCTCGGCCAGCACCCGCGCCATGCGGTTGAGCCCAGCGGTGACGCCGCTGCCGCCAAAGACCACCGTGTAGTCGTCCGACGCATCCACGAACCGCCCCACAATCTCGTGGGCCTGGTGGTAGAGGTGCGTCATGATGCGCGCCCCGAAGTGGAGCTGCGAGTGGGTGTTCGCATAGTGGCGGAGCGCACGCCGCACGATGTCGTCGGCCACGGTGCAGCGGAGGGTCGACGCCGCGCTGTCGAGGTACGTGCGGCGGGCCGTGCCGCCGTCCGCGAGGGGATACTCGGTATCCAGACCATCGAACGCCGTCCGGAGGGTCTCCAGAGCGGCCTCTCGTTCAGGGCGCGGGCCCAGAGGATCGATGCGGGGGGACGGGGCCGATTCAATCATGGGACGGGGCACAGTACAAACGGACGAGAGACGACAAGCGGATATCGGTAATATGGTGAATTCCCCTTCGGGGTTCAAGCGCATTTCGATGGCCCTTCGCGCCCCAGGCAGGGGCGAACAGCAGGAGACAGGGCCCCCTGAGGGTGCTCAGATCGGCCAGCATGTACCCTCCGGCCTCGACTACTCCAGCGACAGGAAGCGCGCGTTGACCGCCACGATCACCGTGCTGAGGCTCATGAGCACGGCGCCGACGGCCGGGCTCAGGAGAATCCCCGCCGTGGCGAGCACGCCCGCCGCCAGCGGAATGGCGACCACGTTGTAGCCGGTGGCCCACCACAGGTTTTGCACCATCTTGCGGTAGGTGGCCTTCGCCAGCCGGATCACGTCCACCGCGTCGCGCGGATCGCTCTCCACCAGCACGATGTCGGCGGTCTCCACGGCCACGTCCGTCCCGGCGCCGATGGCAATGCCCACATCAGCGGTGGCAAGGGCCGGGGCGTCGTTCACGCCGTCGCCCGTCATCGCCACGAACCGCCCCTCCGCCTGCAACGCCTTTATTGCCTCGCTTTTCTCGTCCGGGAGCACCTCGGCGATCACACGGTCCACGCCCAGCTCGTCGGCCACCCACTGCGCAACCCGTTCGTTGTCGCCCGTGAGCATCACCACGTCGATGTCCAGCGCGTGCAGCGTCTCAATTGCCTCGCGCGACTCCTCGCGGATGACGTCAGCCAATGCCAGCGCGCCCAGTGCAGTGCCACCTCGCACAACGTACACGACGGTTTTGCCCTGATCCTGGAGCGTCTGCGCATCGTGCTCGGGCAGGTCCGTCTCGTCCGCGGCGGCCCCCGGACTCAGTACGCGCACCTCGGTGCCCGCCACCGTGGCGCGCACACCCTTTCCTGTGATCGCCTCGAAGTCGACGGCGTCCGGCACGTCCAGCCCGCCGTCCTCCGCCTCCCGGAGAATCCCCGCCGCAATCGGATGTTCGCTGTGCTGCTCCACGGCCGCCGCCAGACGGAGCACGTCCGCCTCCGCGTTGTCCTCAAAGACGAGCACGTCGGTGACGCCGAAGCGTCCTTCCGTGAGCGTGCCCGTCTTGTCGAACACCACCGTGTCGAGATTGCGCGCCTGCTCGAACGCGCCCCGGTCGCGAATGAGGAGGCCCCGCTGCGCCCCGAGGCCGGTGCTGACGGACACCACAAGCGGAATGGCGAGGCCCAGGGCGTGCGGGCAGGTGATCACCATAACCGTCACGGCCCGCTCCAGGCTGAAGACGAAGGTCTCGTCGAGGGCGGCGTACCACGTCCCAAATGTCAGCGCCCCCGCCGTGAGCGCGATGAGCGTGAGCCAGTAGGCCGCCCGGTCCGCCAGGTTCTGCGTGCGGCTCCGCGACTCCTGCGCTTCACGGACGAGCCCGATGACCTGGTTCAGATAGCTGCTCTCGCCCGTCTTCTCGACCTCCACGACGAGCGAGCCCGTGCCGTTGACCGCCCCCGCGATCACGTCGTCGCCTTCGACCTTCTCCACGGGCACACTCTCCCCGGTCAGCATGCTCTCGTTCACGCTCGACCGCCCCTCCACCACCGTCCCGTCGGCCGGGATCTTCTCGCTGGATTTGACGCGCACCCGATCGCCGGGCGCCAGATCGGCAATCGGTACCTCCTCGGTCGCCCCCTCCTGAGTGAGGCGATGGGCCGTGTTCGGCATGAGGCGCGCGAGCTCCTCAAGGGCCCGACTCGCCCCCATCACGGACCGCATCTCGATCCAGTGTCCCACCAGCATCAGGTCGATCAGCGTGGCCGTTTCCCAGAAAAACATCTGTCCCGGCACGCCGAGGGCCACCGCCGCGCTGTAGGCGTACGCGACGGTGATGGCGAACGCCACGAGCGTCATCATGCCCGGCGTGCGGTCCCGGAGTTCGCCGACCAGGCCCGTCAAAAAAGGCCAGCCGCCGTAGCCGTACACGAAGGTGGAAAGGCCGAGGAGCACCATCGTGTCGCCCGCAAAGCCGAGGGCCTCGCCCAGGCCCAGCCACTGCTGGATCATGGGGCTGAGGGCGAGGATGGGCACGGTCGCCGCCAGACTCACGAAGAAGCGGCGGCGGTAGTCCTTGACCATCTCAGCGTGGTGCTCGTGATGGTCGTGTCCGTCCCCATGATCGTCGTGGGACGGGGCGCCGTCGGAATCGTCGGTTGGACTGTGGTCGTGGGGCATCGGAGGAAAAGCGTCAGACGATAAGACGACACGAGAAGGTCAATCGGAGGAGGGACGGGCGGTGACCACCATCATCCCCCACACAACGTCAAACCGGTAGCGGAACGCATCGGGCACCTCGAACGAGGCGCGTGCCAGTAGGGTCGTAAGCTCGGCCCGCGTGTAGCAGGTCTCGTACGCCGGATCCACGTACTGGAGCACTGCATCCATCGTACGGCACGTCCAGAAGTCGCGGCACCAGTCGAGGAGCACGAGCCGCCCCTCCGGCTCCAGTACACGGCGCACCTCCTCCAAGACCTGCTCCGGATGGGTAAAATAGTGGAACGTATTCGCGCACACAACGACGTCGAACGTGTCGTCCGCATACGGAAGGTCGTGGGCGTCGGCCCGCTCGACGTGCACATTTGGCTCATCGGCAAGCTTCTTCCGTGCCCGTTCGACCATCTTGGGCGCCAGATCCACCCCGGTCAGCTCGGCCCCTGGCGTTTCCGTCGCAACGCGTGACAGCAGTGCGCCCGTCCCACAGGCAACATCGAGCACGTGCTCGCCCGTCCGCACGGCCGCTGTCTGCTGTGCGACGGGCAACGTCTGGTTCATGTAGCGGGCCCAGAGCAGATCGTAGATTCGCGCCCAGGCGTCGTACTGCGACGGCACCGATGTGTCCTGACGTGCCTCCATCATCTGCAGAATAGGAGATTGGGACTGAGCGAGGCGTGCGGCTCGGCTGCGAGCGACCGGCTAGCGCCAGATGCGCACGCCGAAGACGAAGGCACCGCTGCGGGCGTGGTCACCGGCCAGGTCGGCGGTTTCGCCGAAGCTCCAGTGATGATTGTATCCAACATACGGGGCAACCTTCCGGTGCACCTCGTATCGGAGGCGTGCCCCCAGCCCGAGGTCATTCACGCCCGTCCCCACGCCCCACGCCGGCACGTCCTGCAGGGCCGCACCGCAATCAGGACATGTACATGTTGAGGGGGTGTCGAGCTCTGATCTTATCGGGACGTGGACAGTAGCGTGGATAGACATCCGGCCGTGTCCGTCGCCACCGTGAGCGCCTCGACCGACATAGTTTCAGAATCAAAGCGCACCACGGCCCGCAGCGGACCGAGGATGGGAACATCGTCTCGCGGTCGGGCCGCTGGCTGTGCTACCCCACACGCCGCCCATTCCCGGGCTGACGAAGACAGGAGGCTCGCACGACACCGACCGTTCCGAGAGAGGGGACGGGCTACGCCGAAGCCACAGCTCGGCCGGGCCGCCCCGTTCCCCCGAGCGGGACTGAGAGGCGGCGGAGCCGCAGGGCATTGCCGATCACGAAGAGGTCGGAGAACACCATCGCGAGGGCAGCGAGGGCGGGGGAAAGCAAGAGGCCGAACGCCGGGTACAGCACGCCCGCCGCCACAGGAATGAGAAGCACGTTGTAGGCAAACGCCCAAAACAGATTCTGCTTGATGTTGCGGAGCGTGTTCTTCGACAGGTGGACTGCATTGGGAACGCCCCGCAGGTCCCCGGCCATGAGCACGATGTCGCCGCTCTCGATGGCCACGTCGGTCCCGGTGCCGATGGCAATGCCCACGTCGGACTGGGCGAGGGCGGGTGCGTCGTTGATCCCGTCGCCCACGAACGCGACCGTCCGATCCTCTGCCTGGTAGGCCTTTACCGCTGCCGCCTTCTCGTCCGGCAGCACCTCGGCCTGCACCCGGTCGATGCCAAGTTCGCGGGCAATGGCCTGCGCGGTGCGCTCGTCGTCGCCCGTAATCATGGCCACCTCAATGCCAAGCTCGTGGAGGGCGTCCAGCGCAGCGGGCGTCGAGTCCTTGATCGGGTCCGCCACGGCCACCACGGCGGCCAGCGTGCCGTCCACCGCCACGTAAATCGGCGTCTTGGCGGCGTCGGCCAGCCGGTCGGCTGTCGCCTCGGCCGCCTCAGAAACCGCAATGCCTCTCTGCTCCATCAACCGGGCGGCGCCCACAGCCACGGTTTTGCCCTCCACCGTCGCCGTCACGCCGTGGCCCGGCACCGCCTCAAAATCGGTGGCTTCGGGCAGATCGAAGCCGTCGTCTTCCGCCCGGTCCACGAGGGCCGCGCCGATCGGGTGCTCGGACTGCGCCTCCACCGCGGCGGCCCAGCGGAGCACATCGGCCTCCGCAACATCCCCTTGCGGCTGCACGTCCGTCACCGCGGGCCGCCCCTTCGTGAGCGTACCCGTCTTGTCGAACACGACGAGGTCGGCCCTGTGGAGGGCCTGCAGCGCCGCCCCCTCCCGCACGTACACGCCCAGCTCCGCGGCCCGCCCCGTGCCCACCATCACCGAAATCGGCGTCGCGATGCCCATGGCACACGGGCAGGCAATGATGAGGACGGACACCGCCGTCACGAGGGCAAACGTGAGCACCGGATCCGGGCCAAACACCATCCAGACCCCGAACGTGATCGTCGCCACCACGAGTACGAAGGGCACGAACACCTTCACGACACGATCGGCGAGCGACTGGATCGGCGGCGTCGATCCCTGGGCCTGCTCCACCATCTCGACGATCTGGGAGAGAACGGTTTCCTCTCCCACGTGAGTGGCCCGGAAGGTAAAGCTGCCGGTCTCATTAATCGTGCCGCCCACAACCTCATCTCCCCCGGTCTTGCGCACCGGCTCCGGCTCGCCCGTCACCATCGACTCGTCCACGTGCGACGCCCCGTCGAGCACCTCCCCGTCCACCGGCACCTTCTCGCCGGGCCGCACGCGGATCACGTCGCCGGGGACCACGTCGCGCACGTCGATCTCCTCTTCCTCCTCGTCACGCACCACCCGCGCCGTGGTCGCCTGCAGGTCCAGGAGCTTTCGAATGGCGTCGCTGGCACGCCCCTTGGCGAGGGCTTCCATGTAGTTGCCGGCCAGGATGAGGGTAATGATGACGGCCGCCGCCTCGTAGTACACGTGCACCGTGCCCTCCGGCAGCACACCTGGCAGGAACGTGGCCACGACCGAATACCCGTACGCCGCGGACGTCCCGATCATGACGAGCGTGTTCATGTCGGGGGCCCCGCTTTTGAGGGCCGGCCAGCCGTGCCTGTAGAAGTAGCGCCCCGGCCCAAACATGATAACTGACGTCAGGCCGAACAGAATGTAGTAGAGCGTCTGCGTGGACACCTGGTCGGTGATCCAGGCCTCCATCGCCGGGATGTGCAGGAAGCCCATTTCCAAGGTGAACACCGGAAGCGTAAACGCGAGCGCCCAGAAAAACCGTCGCTTCATCGACTGCTTCTCCTCGGCCCGCGCTTGCTTCTCCACCTCGCTCCGGTCCGATGCCCCCTCGGTGTCAACCACTTCGTAGCCCGCATCGCGGATCGCCTGCGTGAACGCCGCCGGCTGGGCCACACCCGGCACGTAGCGCACCGTGGCGCGGTCGGTCGCGAGATTCACGTTCGCCTCCAGCACCCCGTCCACGGCCGCCAAGGCGTCCTCCACCCGCGAGACGCACGAGGCGCAGCTCATGCCCTGCACGGTGAGAGTGGTCTCGGCGGTGCGCACCTCGTAGCCACTGTCCGTGACCGCCTGCACCAAGGCCGGCGTCGCCACGTCCGCGCCCTCCGCCACCGCGACCTCGGCACGCTCGGTGGCAAAGTTGACATGTGCCCCCGCCACGCCCTCCACCCGCGAGAGCGCACCTTCCACGCTCTGGGCACAGGAAGCGCACGACATGCCCTCGACCGGCAGCGTGAGGCGCAGGCCCCCGGCGTCTTCTGTCGTGGCCCCCTCCTCTCTGGCCTTCGGCGGGGCGGGGCAGGCGTCCTCCTCGGCCGGCAGCCCATCGCCGGACAGGGCAGCGTCCTCTGATGTCGGCTCGGTCTGTTTCGTTGAGTCACTCATTGTGCAGGTGATCCTGGTTTGGACACAGAAAACACTCGTCCTCCTTTCTTTCCCCGCGCCCTCAGCGCACACGCGCTCCCCGTCCCCTACAGCTCTTTCTTTAGCAGCCCCATGATTTCGTCGTAGGTCGCCTCGGCCTTCTCCTCGTCGCCGGAACGGAGCGCGTCGGTCACGCAGGTCTCCAGGTGATTGCGCGTGATCTCCCGTCCCACGGACTTTAGGGCCTGCTGCACGGAATGAATCTGATCGAGGATATCGCCGCAGTAACGGTCCTCGTCCACCATGCGCTGGAGGCCACGGATCTGGCCTTCAATACGGCGCAGGCGAGATTGAATGTTTTCACGGTCGGCGTCGCGGACAGGCATGACGGGCAGGAAAAACAGAAGGAACGGACGTATGCGTTATGCGGACAGTGTGTAACCGGCGTCGTCGAGGGCCGCAGCCAACTGGTTATGCGACACAACCGACGGGTCGTACGTCACGGTGGCGGTGCCAACCGCGACGGACTCCACTGTCACCCCGTCTATCGCTTCCAGCGCGTCCTGTACCGCGTCAACGCAGTGATCACAGTGCATGCCGTCGATCGATAGGGTATTCTTCTGGGTCGTGCTCATGGCTGCCTGGGCCGGATGATCTTTGGATCTATTGTGGGGTACCCCCCTACCCTTTCTTTTCCGAAATGGTTCCAGGACTCCGTGCCGCTCCTGTGTCAACGAGTCTTCATTCTGTGCGCTCCCGAACCTGGCCGACAGCCGGTCATTGGAGGAGAAGCATCGCTCTTGCTTCGTCCTGTCTGCTTCCTGCAACCTCATGCGCACGCTGGTAACGGTGGTTCTTTTCCTGGGCCTCGTGGGATTCTCCGCCAAGGCCCAAACGATCTGGTCGCGCCCCTACGTCCCGAATCAGGTCGTGGTCGAAGCCATCGTGCCGGACGCCCCCTCCGATGCTGGCTGGCTGTCGGGGGCCACGTTTGTCACGGGGACCGCCTCACTCAGCGAAAACATTGAGGTCGCAGGGGAGCTTCCCGTGGCACGGTACGACGGCTCGAACGGGAGGGCCTCCACCGCTCTCGGCAACCCGTACGTCGGGCTGGGCGTCAGCAGCACAACCGTTCCCGTGTTGCTGGAAGTGGGCGCACGCCTGCCGGTCGCCTCGTCGGAGCGGGCCGGACGCATCGGCCAGGCCGCCGACATGGGGCGCCTCGCTGCGTTTCGGCCCGAGGAGTTCTCGCTCTCGGCCCTTGCGAACACACGGCTGGCCGTGGGACGAACGACCAGTCTTCGCCTCCGTGCCGGCGGCACCTACGCATCGTTTTCAATCCCTGCCCCATCGGACGGCGGCACAGCCGCGAGCGACAGCAGCGCGACGGCCTGGCGCCTGCAGTACGACGCACAGCTCTGGCACGAAGGCGAACAGACCATCACTGGCCTCAGCGTCACCGGCCGGGCGGTCATCTCGTCGCCCCGTCGCACCCAACATCACATCGCCCTGTCCGTGATGCCGAACTGGGCGCGCGTGCAACCAGGCCTCATGGTTGGCACCTCGGCCAACGACCTCCTGGGAAACGGCACGCTTACCCCGTTTGCCGGGCTGACGCTCTCGCTGTCGCACGGCCGCTTCTGATTACGCCGACTCGTCTTCCTCATCGTCGAGCACAATTTCCTTCCGGAGCCGCGCAACGGGAATGCCCAGTTGCTTGCGGTACTTCGACACGGTTCGGCGCGCGATCTTAAAGCCCTGTTCCGCCAGCACATCGGCCAGCTCCTGGTCCGACATCGGATCGGTCTTGTCCTCATCGTCGACGATGCGCTGAAGCTTGGCCTTCACCTCCTTGTTGGACACCTCCTCCCCATCGGTCGTCTCCAGGCCCTCCGAGAAGAAGTACTTGAGCTCGTAGACGCCCCACTCGGTCTGCACGTACTTTCCATTCACCACGCGGCTCACCGTGGAGATATCCATATCGATGATCTCCGCTACGTCCTTGAGGATCATCGGCTTTAGGTGTCCTTCTCCGTAGCGGAAAAAGTCTTTTTGCAGCTGCACGATGGCATCCATCACCAGCGTCATGGTGTGGCGGCGCTGGTTGATGGAGTTGATGAACCAGCGGGCCGAATCGAACTTGTCTTTCAGGAACTCGCGCGTTTCCTCATCCACCTCGCCCTCGTCGTCGGACTTTTTCTCCGCCTTGAGCTTCTGCAGCATCTGGCGGTAGTGGCGCGAGATATGAAGGTCGGGGGCATTGCGGCCATTGAGGGTGATCACGAACTCCCCGTCCACGTACTCCACCGTAAAGTCGGGCGTGATGTAGTTCGTCTCCTCCGAGAACGTCCCCTCGCCCGGCTTCGGGTCAAGGCGCTGCCGCACAAGGTCGAAGGCCGTTTTGAGCTCGCGCTCGTCGACCCCAAGGCGGGTGGTCAGCTTGTCGAAGTGTTTCTTGGTAAAAGCCTCGTACTCGTCTTCGAGCATGGCAATGGCCGTGCTGCGCCCCGCCACGTCCGCCTCCATGCGGTAGAGCTGCAGGAGGAGGCACTCGCGGAGATCACGCGCAGCAATCCCGGCCGGATCGAGCGATTGCACCTGGCGCAGCACGCGCTCCACATCGTCCGCGTCGACCTCGACGCCGTGGTTGAACAAGATGTCGTCCATGATCGACTCGGCATCGCGCTTCAGGTAGCCATCCTCGTCGATCGACCCGACAATCTGCTCGGCGATCAGCTCGTCTTCGTCGTCCAGGTTCAAAAACGAGAGCTGCTCCTGCAGTTGCTCCGCGAGGGTCTGGTCCGCCGGCATCGGACGGTCGCGGTCTTCCTCGTCGGAATAGTCCGGACGGTTGTAGCCGTACAGGTCGTCGGTGTTATTGAGCAGATCCTCGACGTCGAACTCCTCGTCCTCGTCGTCGGTCTCGAGTTCATTCTCCATCTCCTCGGCCGTGACGTCCAGTTCGTCTTCCTCCCGCTGCTCCTCTTCGTCGAGCCCCTCTTCCAGCAGCGGATTCTCCTCCATCTCTTCCTGAATGCGCTGCTCCAGATCCAGGGTATTCAGCTGCAGCAGCTTGATGTACTGGATCTGCTGCGGCGAGAGCTTCTGCTTGAGCTCCTGTTTTTGCTGAAGTTCGAGCATGCGACCTGGGACGATTTCTGCAGCGTGCGTGCCTCGACGGCCCCGAGGAACCGGAAGTGCCCGCCCTCCGCATTCGACCCCGCCCAAAACGGAAGACGCCCGGCAAACTTTATTCCGGACTGGATGACGATGTACGAATCCGACTCCCGAAAGTTTACGGCCCGCACGGCCCCGGACAGGCCGCCGCGGTGTGCTCTGCCTCCATGAAACCCTGCCCTTCCCCCAGGCTTTACCCTTTTGCTCGCACTCCCCGTACGATGTCTCACCTCCTGTCCATGAGCGATGGTCGACCCGACGCCCTGAACCCCGAAGCCGAGCGCTCCGAAACCGACATCGAGAAGATGTTGCGCCCCCAGTCGCTCGACGAGTTTGTGGGGCAGGCCAAAATCAAGGAGAACCTGAACGTCTTCATGACGGCGGCCCTCCAGCGCGGCGAGACCCTCGACCATGTGCTGCTCTCGGGGCCCCCCGGGTTAGGGAAAACGACCCTCGCTCACATCATCGCCAACGAGATGGCCGCCCGCATTCGCACCTCCAGCGGGCCGGTCCTGGAGAAGCCGGCCGACATTGCGGGCGTGCTCACGAACCTGGAGGAAGGGGACCTCCTGTTCATCGACGAGATCCATCGCCTCAGCACGGTCGTTGAGGAGTACCTGTACTCGGCGATGGAGGACTATCGGATCGACATCGTGATCGACTCGGGCCCGAATGCCCGCACCGTGCAGATCGACCTGCCGCCGTTTACGCTGGTGGGCGCCACCACGCGGAAGGGCCTGCTCACGGCCCCCCTCCGTGCCCGCTTCGGCATCGACTTCCGCTACGACTACTACACGGCCGACCTTTTGGCCGAAATCACGCGGCGCTCGGCCCGCATCCTGTCGGTGGACACGACCGACGCGGGCGCCTACGAAATTGCCCGCCGCAGCCGGGGCACCCCCCGCGTGGCCAACCGCCTGCTCCGCCGCACGCGCGATTTTGCGGAGGTGGAGGGCGACGGCCGCATCACCCAGGCCATCGCCGACCGTGCGCTCAATGCACTCGACGTGGACGAGGCCGGCCTCGACGACATGGACACGCGCATCCTCCTTACCCTCATCGATAACTTTGACGGCGGGCCCACCGGCCTCAAAAACCTGGCTGTGTCCGTGGGCGAGGAGGCCGGCACCCTGGAGGAGGTGTACGAGCCGTACCTCATCCAGGAGGGCTTCATGGAACGGACGCCCCGGGGTCGCGTGGCGCTGCAGCGCGCCTACGACCATTTCGACCGCTCGGCCTCCGGTCCCGATCCCAACCTCTTCGACCCGGAGGGAGGGCGCTCCTCGGCCCATGGAGGGGGCAACGGATAAACGGTCCGCCCCGTCCCTCTGCGGCCCGCCGTCTCGTTCCGGGATCGTTTCTCGAAGGCGTCCCGTCCCAACAGGAGCAGTGGAACTGCACACCCGGCCCGTGCTATTACACATCCGCGTCGGCGGTCCCAGTCCGGCGCCTCGTCTCCCCGCCGATTTGTCTCTTCTTTCTTCGCCGTATGCCCTACGTCGTCACCGAGCCCTGCATCAACTGCAAGTACACCGACTGCGTCGAGGTCTGTCCCGTCGACTGCTTCTACGAAGGCCCCAACTTCCTGGCCATCCAGCCTGACGAGTGCATCGACTGCAACGCCTGTGTGCCGGTCTGCCCCGTCGAGGCCATCTACCCGGACGACCAGCTGCCCGAGGAGTACGAGCACTACATCCAGTGGAACGAGTACCTGTCCAACCAGTGGCGCGAGATGGGTTATAACATCACCGAGAAAACCCCGCCGCTCGAGGATGCCGAGGAATGGGAGGACGCCGACAAATCCGAGCAGGACATCCTCACGTGGGACGTGTAGCGATTGCGGATTTCGGATTTTGGATTGGAGAGGGGCCGCCGGGCCTCCTCTTCCGCCCCTCCCCTCTCGACCTGGCGCCTCCCTCAACGGCGCGCCGAACTGGGCTCTCGCGCCGAATCGGGCTCCCGCACCGTGCCCCCCACAACCAGCGCCGCCCCGATTAGGACGGCGTTCTTAATGATGTACTGTCCCTCCAGCGTGAGGCCCCACGGCGCCTGTGTAAAGCACACCTCCGGCAGCAACACAAGCGGCAGGAGCGTGCCTGGCATCTGAAGGAAGAGCAGGAAAATGGCCGTGCGATTGAAGGGGCGGTACAGCAGCCCGATGCCAATCGCCACCTCCCACCAGCCCAGAATTGGGAGAAAAAGATCCGGCGGCACGACGTACACCACGCGCCGCACCAGCTCCTCGGCCGGACTCATGCCCAGGGGCTTCAGGAGACCGAACCAGATAAAGACAATTCCCAGCCCGATGCGCAGGACGAACAGTCCGTTCCGGCGCATCCACCCGGCGATGCGACGGTCTAGGGCCTCCAGGCCGAGGCGCTCAATTACACGTTCTTCAATGGACGACATAGCAAGCAACTGTAGGGAAGTGAATCCGGCATGCCTTATTGAAATTCATCTATGCATCGATCGTCCCGCCGCCGGGCCCAATTCATCCCGCATTGACGCTGCGTACATCGAAGATCCGTACTGCCCGTTCACGGCACCTCTGCGTTTGAAGTCGGCACGAATGCTGCCGCGGGCCGTCCAGGCCACCCCGACCGCGGTACGTGCGCGTCCGAGACCGACGTACGTCATGCGTGGATCGGCGGCCAAGAGTCCGTCGCTCACCGGAGCCGGGCCCCCACGGCCGTAATCCGAGTGGAGTGGTCGAGGGCGTCGTGCTCGCCGACCGACACGACGGTTTCCCCAACCATCGCCATTGTCGCGGTGCGCCCCGCCGCCCGGAGATCGGCCACCACCTGCTGCACCCGCTCTGTGACGAGTCCCGTACGCCGGGCAAAGGCCCAGGACGTCTCAAAAAGCGGCTGGAGCCCGGCCGCGGGATCCAGATCCGCGAGTGCGGTCTTCCCAACCTTTTGTACCGTCCGTACCGCCGCCGCATTTCCCAGGACGTCGGCCGTCGCGATATTCCCAAAACTCTGGTAGCCAAGCGGATCCGTACAGGGAATCCGCTGAAGGCCCTCCCCACAGTCCCAAACCAGCCCCCCGCGGGCCTGGATGAACACGTCCCCGAGCCCGGTGCCCGCTTCCACCTCCGCCCGGTGCGAGGCCTCCACGAGCTCGTCTCGCGAGCGGCCCAGGCCCGCCAGTTCGTTGGCGGCGAGGGCCGTGGCGAGCGTCGCCGCCCCGCTGACGCCGAAGCCGCAGCCAATGGGTACCTCCGTCTCCACCCGCACAGCGGCCGTCACATTCAGCCGGTCGAGCACGCCCGTCACAGGCGCAATGGACGCTCGCTCGCCGTCCAAAAATACCACCGTCTCGGAGGCCGACTCCAGGGTGACGGTGGCCCCGTCAGCAATCGCGAAGCTGACGCCCAACGACGCCTCGCCGTCTTGCGGCGCAAAGATGGTGGTGACGCTGCCGGGCGCTGTCGCAGTGACGGACATCGGAGGGGCGGGGGTGGTGGGGGAGCCGCGACGAATCATCCTCACCCTTCGAGTACGAACTCGATCCGGTCGATATCGGCCCCCTTCGTTGTGCGATTCGTGATGTGGACGCGGCCGACCTCGCCCAGCCGGTCGACGTGCGTGCCGCCGCACGGGCAGAGGTCGAAGTCGCCGATGGCGACCATGCGGAGCGGGTCGACGTGGTCGGGGATGAGGTCGAGGAGCCCGCGGCCTTCGGGCGTTTGTTCTTCCGCCTCGGCCCGCGGCATCTCCGCCTTCGTCACCGCAAGGTCCTGATTGAGCACCTCATTCGTCCGCTCCTGAATACGCGCCACGTCGTCCTCGGAGAAGGTGGCGGGCTTGAAGTCGATGCGCGAGGTGTCCGTGTGGATCTGATTGCCCGCCGTCTGCGCCCCAAACTCGTCGAGCACCACCTTCGACACCACGTGCTGCGCGGTGTGCATGCGCCGGAGGATCTGTCGCCGATCCGCGTCAATCTGTCCCTCCACCTCCGCCCCCTCGTCCGGAAGCGTCCCGTCCAGCTCGCCAATGGCATGCCGCACGTCGCCGTGCGACTTCTGGACGTCGGTCACGGTGGCCGCACCACCGTCCCACTCCAGGCGGCCCCGGTCG
>JAWOAQ010000241.1:0-13635 GCA_046498495.1 Salinibacter sp.
TCCAGATGGTCGAGCGCATGAACCGGGTGGTCGCGGGGACCGGATGGTACGGGATGGGACTGCCGCGGGAAAACATTATCGAACCGCAACTGGGCTATGCCTTGCGAGACGTGGTGATGAAGCTGCAAGAGGGACAGGGATGCGGCCACGGTCTGGTGGGGATCCTGGAGATCAACAAGTAGGAGACGGTATGCCGATTCGTGATATCCTTGAAAATGACAACATCAGTGTGAGCTTCGAGTTCTTTCCGCCGAAGGTGGAGCGCTCCTGGCAGAAACTGTTCCAAACCATATCGGACCTTGTGCCGCTGCACCCGTCGTATGTCAGCATCACCTACGGAGCGGGCGGCACGACGCGCGAACATACGCATGACCTCGTCGTGGGTGTCCGGCAGTGTGCCCTTTTGGTAGGCCGAGAGGTGCGGCACGTCGTCGAGCGTTTCTACAAGTGCCTCAGCTGAGGCGCCGTCTTTCGGCTCCATCATGGCGACGGGGTTCATGTCGATGAGCCGCACGTCGTCGAGGTCAATGTATTCGTCGAGGACGATGGTGCGGTCGCTCGAGGTCGGTGTCATGCCGTGGTCCGACGTGACAATGAGGTTAACCTCGTCTTCGATGCCGCGGGCCTCCAGGCCGTCGACGAGTCGCTGTAGGAAGCCGTCCACCTCCTGCAGGGCCACGGCCACCGAATCGGACGTGGGGCCGTGGTAGTGCCCCTTCGTGTCGACCCGGCTAAAGTAGAGCGTCATAAAGTCGGGTCGCGTGTCGGACGGGCGGTCGAGCCACTCCAGGGCCTGGTCCACACGGGTGGTGCCGGGGACGCTGCCGTCGTACCGGAACCAGTCGGAGGGGCGCACGCCCTGGATCGGGGCTTCCGAGCCGGGCCAGAAGTAGGTGGCCGCCGTAAGGCCTTGTTCTTCGGCGGTGACCCAGATGGGCTCGCCGCCCCACCAGTCCGGGGATTCAACCGCGTCGCGGTCGTCGAGGCTAAAGGAGGCATCCATCGCCGGGTCGTACATGTTATTGGCGATGATGCCGTGATTGGACGGATAGAGGCCCGTGACGATGGAGTAGTGGTTCGGGAAGGTCTTCGAGGGAAAGACCGGGACGAGGCGGTCGATGTGGGTGCCCTCGGTGGCCAGCCGGGAGAGCGTGGGGGCGTCGTGCACGTCAAGATAGTCCCACCGCATGCCATCAATCGAGATCAGGAGGAGCGGGGCGTCGGGGTCCGGCTCGGACGCGTCGGGGGAGTCCGGGGAGGCGCAGCCGGCGCCCAGGACGAGCAGGAGGGCGAGGAGGACGAGGCGGCGGAGGGGCATTGGGACGGGACAGGTGCAGTGGGGAAGGTGGATCGGACAGTAAACAACGTAATTGTCGCGAGGGGCTGGCGTGTTAATCCTTTCGAAAGGTTACCGTCCCGAGCCCGCCCGGCAGTAGGCGTCCGTCGACTGGACGGTATGGACGACGGCGCGCCCGGGGGACTGAGCGCCTGCCGTGCTGTCGGGGCGCAGGACGAACTCGCTGGGGCCGATGTCGTCGGTGTCCGGGTGCCAGTCGTACGTGTAGCCGAGGCCGGTGAAGGGGTAGCCATCTGGGCCGTACGACGTGCGCTTTAGGTCCCGAAACCATTTCTGATGCGCGTCGCTGACCGACGCATGACGGGCGGGGACGGGCGTACGCAGCTCGCACTCGCGGTCGCTCACCTCGGGGTCTGGGCAGGGACGCACAAGGTCTTGGGGGCGCACCCAGAGCTCTACGAACCGATCGTAGTCGACGTCCGGTGGCAGGCCGAGGCGCTGGGCGATGCGACGGTCGAGCCGGTCGCCGGTCTGGGGGAGGTCCTGGCAAAAGGACCGTAGTTCCGGCACGGCAGTGACCCAGAGGTCCTCGGTGATGGTCATCGTGTCCCCGGCGGCCGGGATGGACGACGCACGGGAGCCCGTCCAGGTGACAACCCGCACCCGGCGGGTGGAGTCGCGCCGATTTTTCCACACCAGATCGTCGTTGTGGGGAACGATGGGGGTGAGTGTAGTCACAATGTCCGACGGTTCGGCGGAGCGGGCATCCGCAATGGCGGCCCGGTAGAGCGAGTCCGGCGAGCGGGAGGGGGCCGGGTCGTCGGTCGCCGCGCGATCCGTGCCTCCGCAGCCCGCGATCAGAAGCAGGAGGCCGAGGGCCAGAAGCCCGCGCAGCGTGGGGGGCGGTGCGGTGAGGGAGGGCGTCCGGTCTGTCATCTACGCACGCGTTCTGTCATTGAGGGACGGCCGCGAGACGGGGAAAGCTGTGCCCGTCGCTTCGGGTCCCAAAGCATTCGCGTGACAACGTAATTAGTCGCGCCCGAAGAGAAAATATAGAATGACGCCGCCGAGAGGAAAGAAGACGATCAGGAGCGTCCAGATTACGCGGTTTGTGGTGGAGCGCTCCTCGTCGCCCAACAGGTCCACGAGTGCCACGAGGTCGAGCACAATGACGAGGGTGCCGCCGAAGCCCCAGTACGGGGAGCCCATGCGCTCAAACAGGTTGGGCCCGCCGCAGCCGGTCACCAGCACGGCGAAGGGGAGGAGGAGGATCGGCGTCCAGCGGAGGCGCGAAAGAAGAGACATGACGAGGTCAGAGATCGGGGAAAAAGGGGACTGGACAATCGCATGACCGGCGGACCGCCGGCGATCCGACAGTCCGCGATGCGGAGGCGCTTATACGCGTTCTCCCCGAAACGTTCGCCGCGTTCTTCTGGAACCACCGCCCGCGGCGCCCGCGTTTCCCTGCATCGCATCTGTTGATTGTACGAGCCCACAGGCCTTATGCGCATCGGCCACCTCGACTTTGACGACCGGCCCCTCTTCCTCGCCCCGATGGAGGACGTGAGCGACCCGCCGTTCCGCATCCTCTGCAAGCGGTACGGGGCCGACATGATGTATACCGAGTTCGTGTCGTCGTCGGGCTTGCTCCGCGAGCAGGAGCACGAGCAGCAGAAACTCGAGATTTTCGACGAGGAGCGCCCCATCGGCATTCAGGTGTGGGGGGGCGAGATCGACGAGGTCCGGAACGCCACGCCGATGGTGGACGCGGCCGGGCCGGACGTGATCGACATCAACTTTGGCTGCCCGGTGCGCAAGATCGTGCAGAAGGATGGCGGGGCGGGCGTCCTGCGCAACCTCGACAAGATGCGCGACATCACGGCGGCGGTGATGGAGGAGGCCACCCGCCCGGTGACCGTCAAGACGCGCCTCGGCTGGGACGACGACTCGATTCACATCGTGGACGTGGCCCGCATGCTGGAGGACATGGGCGTGGCGGCGCTCACGGTCCACGCCCGCACCCGCGAGCAGAAGTACAAGGGCGACGCGCGCTGGGAGTGGCTCCGCAAAATCAAGGAGGAGGGCGTGCGCGACATGCCCTTCATCGGCAACGGCGACGCCCTCGATCCCGAGGCCATCGAGGCGATGTTCGAGGAGACGGGCGTGGATGGCGTCATGATGGGCCGCGGCGCGCTGGGCAACCCGTGGATTTTCGACCGGGCGAAGAAATACATGGCGACCGGCGAACTGCCCCCGCCGCCGTCCTGGGAGGAGCGCGTGCAGGTGGTGGCCGAGCACCTGTCGCTCAAGTGCGAGTGGCTGGGCGAGCGGACCGGCGTCCTGGAGATGCGCAAGAACTACAGCAGCTACTTCAAGGGCTTCCGCAACGCCTCCACGCTGCGCCACAAGCTCATGCAGCCGGAGACGAAGGACGGCGTGCTGGAGGTGATGCTCAACTTCAAGCCCGACGCGCCCGACATTCAGGTCCCGGCCGCCACGCTCCCCGAGCAGACCGCCGACCCGGGCGCCGTGCAGACGACGAAGCCGGACGTGCCCGACGACCTGCCGGCGCCCGGAGGCGATGGGGCGGGCGAGGTTGAGACGAAGAAGGCCGAACTGCCGGCGTCAATGGCCTCGTAGGGGGCGTGGGACCGATGCACTCCCCGACGTTGGATGGGCCTCTCCACCTCGACGTCAAAATTTCCCCTTCCCCGCCGCCCTCGACGGGCACGGAGGAGCGCCGGACACTGGAGCGCAGGTTCGGATGACGCCGACATCCTCTCGACCCGCCCGACGTGAACGCCTGACGCGTCGCGTTCGCGGACAGTCGGGGCGTCCACCCCGCAGGGGAAAGGCTATTGGAGGTCGAACACCGCCGCGGCTTCGTCTTCCAGCACGGGACCGATCACTTCGGCCTCGTGGTTGCCTCGTGCAAGCACCTCCTCACAGGAAAGGGCGAGCTGGCGTCCCGCGTCGCCCTTCATATCGTAGAGGCGCTTGGCGCGCAGCCCGAACACGACGCGTCCAATACGAGCCCAGAAGAGCGCCCCGGCGCACATGGCACAGGGTTCCGTGCTGGCGTAGAGGGTCGCCTGCCTGAGCCGCTCCAACTCATACTCCTGGGAAGCGTGGCGAACGAGGTTGGTTTCGGCGTGTCCCGTGCAGTCGCCTGTGCGCCCCTCCGTGTTCCCGGCGCGGCCCAGGACCGTCCCATTGGGGCCGACCAGCACCGCTCCAAAGGGCGGATTCCCTTCCGCTCGGGCCGAAAGGGCTTCGTCGATGGCGGCCCGGACGAAATGCTCGTGGTCGAGAGCGTTGTCGGAAGCAGGCATGGACAAGGTGTGGGGAACGAAAAGAAGAGGGATGCAGGGGGCGTCCCATTCGGGCAACACTCGGGTAGCAGCACCGAGGCACGAGTCCACCCGGGCGCCCCGTTACGCTGCGCTGCGAGCCTCCGTGACGTCGCGCTGCACCGCGACGTGATACGTATTGTCTGCGTCGTGCTGTACGGGCACCACCTTCCACTCGATGAGAAATTCCGACCCATCCTTGCGGTAGTTGACCGTCTCGCCGTGAAAGATCTCCCCGCGCTGGATTTTGCGGTCGAGCCGGTCGAGAACCTCCCGGTCGGTCTTCGGCCCCTGCAACATCCCAGGGGTTTCACCGACCACTTCCTCGGCCTCGTACCCGGTCATGGCCGTGAAGGCCTCGTTTACGTAGATGATTTCCGAGGGGGATTCGTCCCCGACGGCGCGGGTGACGGTGATGGCATCAAACGACTCTTCAGCGGCCGTCTTGAAGAGGGCGTGGCCAAGGGCATCGGGGAGGTCAGGGAGAGACATGGACGGAAAGGGATCTGTAGAAAGAAAGAGAGTATAGTCCCATACGGACTGCGGCCGTGAACGTGCGCGCTCCGGGGCCGCGAATCACAACGTCTCCGCAAAACCCTGACCGAAACCGTTAGGGACTGGCGCATGCGGGGTGAGGCTTTTCCCGTCCAGAAAGGGCGACGGCTGAGGTGCCCCGAGGCCGCGGGCGGGACGCGTCCGGCCGGAACCCGCCTGCGGTCCGCCACACCCGGCGGCCCCGTTTGGCGACCGAGGCCACCGTCCGCTCCGAGGGGCTACGGGGTGGCCGGGGAGGCAGACACGACGGACTCCGGCTCGTCCTTGACGTAAAGGACAAGAATGATCGTGAAGGCGTACTTCGCAAAGATGTCGAGCGCACTGTAGGCCCAGGAGGTGGCCCCGATCTCGAGGAGGGCAAGGCCTTCGTTCCCAAGGGCCCAGACGACCGGATACCCAATCCACAAAATGATGGTCATCCACTGCAGGGTCGCAAAGATGTTGGCGGTCCCGGCCTTTTCAGCCTCGGCGGGCCACTCGACGAGCAGGTAGTACAGCACCCCCACGAAAAACGCCGTGCTGAGGGCGTACCAGAGCCAGCGCATAGCATAGCTGCTCGTGGTGAGCGCGGCGGCGAGGCCCGTCAGGCACATGAACACGTCCAGGACGATGGCCGAGAAGATCTTGTCGATGGTGCTCCGGGCCAGCAGGCCCAGCGCCAGCAGGATGAAGGGAGTAGAGAAGGCCCAGGTCAAGTACCGTCCCCACAGGGAGATCACCTCCTGCCCGGCGAGAGGGTGGCCCTCAGGCATGGTGAGCGGCGTGATGGTCAGGCCCGAGGCCAGTCCCATATAGCTTGAGATGGACACGACGGAGATCATCAGGGTCGACATCGTGATCAGCTTGGCTCTGGAATCGCGGATGCTCCGCGACATGAGGGCAATCACGATGATGGTGAGCCCCGCAAGTGCGATGTTGACGTAAATGGAGGAGGCGAGGGCAGCATTGTCCAGGACGGCTTCGAACATTTCAGGGGCTACGTGTTGAGAGTCGTATCGACGAAGGAGTCCGCTTGTGAGCCACAAGATAACACCACCGGCTCTACGGTGGAGCCAATGCGTGGTTCTCCAAAACGTAGCGCCCCAATCTTCTGGAAGCCGGCGGTCGGCCGCACAGCACCTGGGCATTGGCCGCCCTGCACGCCTGTTCTGCCATGATGTTGGATATCATCATGGGGGGCAGCCGTGCCTCCACGTCGCAAACGACCGGGCATTTCGGGGCCGTCCGTGCTGCGATCCCACTTCGCCCCTCAGGGAGACGGGGCCGCCCGTGCTTCCCGCGCTGGGCCCGGACGGACGCATTGTTACGGTTCTTTTCTGTGTGAACCCAGGAACGACGGTCGGCGTCTGTCCGGCGGGGCAGGACGCACGACGGCATCCTGTTTTCCACGGGACGGTTCTGGTTTGGGGCGTCGTTGTTGGCCTTCCCCTCGCATGATAGTTATCATCATAGTTATAAAATCGACCCAGGCCCGAGGAAGCGAAAGATCCTCTCGGCGTTTCAAGGGGCTGATCGAACGATGCCGGCTTCCCGGCTCGTATCCGATGATCCCTCTCTCGCCGTGCTGGGGCGGACGATTGACGCCCCGTGGCCCGGGGGCGTGGTGCAGCGACGGGCGGAGAAAACGTGCGTATGAGGGGGGCGTCCGAGAGGCCCTGGTCCGTTAGCGAGCGGGGAAACGAACCCCTCCCCCAACCCGTCCACCGGCACGGTTTGGGTAGGAGAGGAGACCCACACGCCCGTCTCGCGTGAGGGGCAGCGACAGATAACACACGACACATCACAAGACGAAGGCACGAGGAATGCTCGATTTTATTGAGAGCCCAGTGTACGTTGGCTACCTCCTGGCCTTTTCCGTGTCCGCACTCGTCTGCTTCGGGGCTGCTATCCGGGCCCGCCAAATTCCCTACAGCGACACCCGACGCGGGTTGGTCGTCTTTTTCGTGACCAGCGGCGTCTGGGCCGCCACGTACATCGGCTTCCTCCTCCCCGTTTCGTCCCTCGCCAAAAACTTTTTCTACCAGGGAAGCCTCATCGTCGGGTTCGGGACGGTGTGGGCCTGGCTCTGGTTCTGCTCCGCGTACACCGGCCGCGCCCTCCACCGAAATCCCAAGGTACGGCAGTTCGCGGTCGTTCTTTTTGCGGTGGTGGTTCTTTTGAAAGTGACCAACCCCCTCCACGAGCTCTACTACACGCTGGAGCCGGCGGGGGCGGGCCCGTTCGGCCTCGTCGTGGAGCACCAGACCCTGTACTGGGTGGTGATGGGGGTGGCCTACGCGCTGGCGTCAACGGGCTACCTGATGCTGTTCGAGCTGTTTCTGAAGACCAAAACGCGCACCGGGTCCCTCGCGCTGCTTACGGTTCTCACGGCGCTGCCGGCTGCCTTGAATATTGTTGGGCACGTGGCTCCGACCCTGCAAGACCTGACGCACGAGCCCATCGGTGTGGCCGTCTTTGCGGTCGGGGTGCTGTTCGTCTACACGTATCAGTTCGAGGCCGTCCGCCTGGCGGGAAGTTTGTCCGATCCCACCATCATGCTCGACCAAAACAAACGCATCACGGACGTGGGGCACCGGGCGGCCCAGTTGTTTCCAGACC
The DNA here is from genome assembly GCA_046498495.1 of Salinibacter sp. GTDB lineage: Bacteria > Bacteroidota > Rhodothermia > Rhodothermales > Salinibacteraceae > Salinibacter. Next base: position 7,801 of record JAWOAQ010000241.1, read on the forward strand.
TGGATCCCTCATCGGCCATCGGGAAGCCGCTCGGGTCGGTCTTTCCGGCGTTGGCCGTTCAGATTGAACAGGAAAACGCCCTCCTGGAAATTGACGACGATACGGATCCCCGGTACTACCGCATCGTGGAGATGGACTTTGGCACGGACCCGACGGAGGGACACCGGGTCGTTGTGCTGTCCGATATTACCGAGCGGGAGCGGCGCGAGCAGGCCCTTGAAGACCGGCAAGAGAAAGTCGAGGCGCTGTACGCAGCCGTCAGCCGCCTGCTACGGGCCGACCGCCAGGAAGACGTAGGGGCAATTGTCCTGCGGCTCATCCACGAGGTGTTCGGGTATCCCCTTGTGGGGGTGCGTCTGCTGGAGGACACGAAGCTTGTGCCCGTGCGACACTCGCCGGCGGTCTTTGACCGGATGCCGCCACGCCCGGCGGTGGACGTCGAGGGCGAGAGCCTCATCGCGCAGGCATTCCGGGACGGTACCCCAGTGACCGCCGATGATGTGCGCAACGCCGACGACCCCCTCGAATACGGAGAGGCCCGATCGGTCGCGTTTGTCCCGATGGGAGCCTACGGCACGATCTCGGTCGGGGACACCGAGCCGGGAACCATTACGACGTTCGACCGCCACCTGATCGAGGTGCTGGCGGCCCATGCCGCCACCGTGCTTGAGCGAAACGAGCAAGAAGACGAACTGCGCGACGCGAAGGAGGAGGCCCAGCAGGCGAGCGAGATGAAGACGGCGCTACTGGCCAATATGAGCCACGAGATCCGCACGCCCCTTACCTCCATTATCGGCTTTGCGGAGGAGATCGAAACGACGGTCGAGGACGAAGATTCGGTCCATCGATTTGCCGAAGTGATTCACAAGAGCGGCCGCCGGCTCCTCGGCACCCTCGATGCCGTGCTGAACCTATCGCGCCTGGAGGGCGGGGGCCTTGCGGACTCGGACGGAACCACGGACCTGCGGGCCGAAGCCCGAGAGGTAGCCGAACAGTTTCGACATCAGGCCGAGAAGAAAGATGTCGACCTTCGGGGGCCGGACGAGGACCAGGCGCTCTGCACGGCGGCCCCCCGCGAGGCGCTGCGCATCGTGCTGAAAAACCTGGTCTCTAACGCCGTAAAGTATACCGAGGCAGGGGGCGACGTTCAGATCCGTACCTGGGCCGACAACGGGTCCGTGGCGCTGGAGGTGGAGGATACGGGCATTGGGATGGAGCCGGAGATGACGGACAAGATCTTTGAGCCGTTTCGACAGGGGTCCGAGGGCCTGAACCGAGAGTTTGAAGGAACGGGGCTGGGGCTGGCCGTGACGAAACAGGCGGTCGATACGATGGAGGGGACGATTGAGGTGGAGACGGAGGCGGGGGTGGGCAGCCGGTTTACGGTGCACCTGCCCCGGGCGGACGACGCGTGACGGTCAGGGAGGACCGGGCGCATGCGCACGCATCTGCGGGCCCGGTCGACTGTTGTCTCCGTGCCTGCCTGACCAGCACCAACCGCCTACTGGCAGCGGCCCTCCTAGACGAGGCGCCCGTTGTGTCCGTATGATGCGTCTCCGGGCACCCGTCCCCTGATGAGGGAGGTCGACGCGGACGGAAGAGACAACCGGAGGGTGTATCCTCGCGCCAGCCATCCTCTCACCTGAAAAGATGGAGCGGAGGGGGGCGAGGAGGCGACCCACGTTGCGAGAGCGAATCAATTGGCGGACCACCCTGCGTCCGCCGAGGATTGGGCGGGCGCTTCGGGATCAGTTGCCTGGGCCCGAATCTCCGTCGTCCACTGAAAGGTTCCGTCGTACTGATGCTTCTTTTCCCGGTTGGCGTAGCCGTTTTCCTCCAGCTCCGTGAGGATGCGGTGGAGCTTGTCCTCCGTGCAGGGGGCCGCTGCTACCAGGTCATCCATCTGGATTTCCCAATCGTCGGGCTGCGCGAGGAGGTAGGCCAGAAGGCCCCGGGCCTCCCACGAAAGATCGCTGTCGATGGGCCACGTGCTCTGTGCGCGTCGAGTGCGGATAAGCGCCATGTTGTGCGTCAGTCGATATTGTAAAGGGATCCAGGGATGGGAATCGGAGGCATATCCGGCCGATTCACCTGTCTCCCACTCCCGCGTGGGGGTTCGGGTTGTTACCCCACTGTGAGGGAAGGGCTTCCTACACCGTAATTTATTGAGGCCCCGATTCCTCCGTCGCCGTGCCAGCCCCGGTCGGAGGAATGAGGCCGCTTCGCCCCGGGCCGGCATCCATTAGGCGCAGTTCTCTTCGGTTGGGGGGAGAGACAGAAGAACAACCATCCGGATTGGCAGTGACACTCTTCCTCGATCTGCTCGTTCAGGGTCTGAATGCACTTCTCTTCTCGACTAGATGCTGCTTTCCCGATGAGTGACGCCCCCCGCTACTGGACGCCCGCGTACATCGAACACTTCGTCGAGGCGCTCAACAGCGACGAGGAGTTTCAAAACACCGCCAGTTCCTTTTCAAAGACCGTGGAGCTGCGCTGCCTCGACACGCCCGATGGGGAGGACATCTCGGCCACCTACACGTTTGAGGACGGCCGGGTGGTCGACGTGGACCTGTGGATCGATGACGCTCCCTCGGACGAGATGCGAGAGGAACCGGTCGACAAGAGCACTGTGATGGCCCGCGCCACCGCCTCCTACGACGTGTGGGTGAAGATGGATCAGGGCGAGATGGGAGCCACCGAGGCCCTCGCCTCACCGGACTACACGATCGAGGGATCGATGATGCAGATCATGTCCAACATGGGCGTCTTCCGCGGGATGAACACGGTGGCCGCGAACGTGGAGAAAACGTACTGAACAAAGCGTGTAACGTGCAACGCTAAACGTGCAACGTCCCAAAGCGAAAAGTTATGAGTGATGAAAGCAAGCCCACGATCAGCGTCACGCGCGGAGCGAACAAAGAGCGCGGCAAATCGGCCCGCAAAGGGGCCTCGGACGCCGGAGGTGTAGATCTGATGGGGCTGGCGTCCCGGGCCGTGCAGGGAGCCCGGAGCGTGTGGCTCGCCGGCCTGGGCGTGCTCTCCGTGGCGCAGGAAACGGGAGCACAGGTGTTCGACGCGCTCGTGGAGGAGGGCAAGTCGTGGGAGCAGGAACGGCGCGAGCAGACCCGGACCCGAGCCCGGCAGGTACAGACACTGGCCGACGAAGGGGCCCAGGCGGTGGAGGCAATTGAGAAGCGAGCCCGGGCGGGAATCGACGGGGCCCTCCGGCGGGTGGGCGTCCCGCGCCGCCAGGACCTCAACGAGTTGCGCGGGCGGGTGAACGCCCTTGCCGAACAGCTGGACCGCCTGGCCGACGCCGTAGAGAAGAAACAGGACGATTCGACCCACTCGTAGCGGGAGCCGCCTGGTTATGCGGGGGGCAGCACCTCGTGCGCAAGCGCGTCGAATTCGTCTTCGAACCCCTCCACAATCGTGTCGGGATCGGGGACGAGGTGGGCGTCGCAGGCGATGCCGATGCGCACCTCGCCGTCGTAGCTGAAAATGCTTACCCCCATGCCGATGCGCCCGGCCCGTGGGACCCACGGCATCACGTGCTGGATCCGTCGTCCCTTCATGTGCAATTTCTCCTGCGGCCCCGGCACGTTCGTCATCACGGCGCTGGCCTTGCGCCCAAAGAAGCGCACCGCCTGCTCTTCCACCTCCACCGGCAGATGCCCCAGTCCCTCCAGCACGCCGAACGCCGTGATGGCCTCCGACGATCCCTTGATTTCATCCATCTGCGCCTTCACCGAAAGCACGCGCTCCAGTCGATCATTTGTGCCCACCGGCAGGTCGAGGTAGACGAGCCCGAAGCGGTTGCCCAGCCGGAAGGCCTGCTCCGGGGGCCGCAGGTTGACGGGGATGAGGGCGCGCACATTGACGCCCTCGGTTGAGGCGTCGTGGGCCTGCAGGTAGTGCCGGAAGGCGCCCGCCACTTCGGCGAGCAGTACGTCATTTGCCTTCGCGTCGAGGGCGTGGGCGATGCGCTTCACCCGCGTGAGCGCCAGGGGACCCGACCACGTGGCACGCTGGGCGACCTGCAGGTCGCCCTTGAACACCGTATCGCTGTCGCGGCCCAGGAGCAAGAACTTCGAGAGGGCCGCGCCGAGGCTCATGCCCTGCTTGGCCCGGTGCAGGCCGTGCGACGGATTCAGGAGCGACTCCACGCCCTCGCCCAGCAGGCGGCCGCCGGCCCGCACCGCCCCACTGACGGACTGAAGCGCTCCCCGCACGATGCCCGGCAGCAGCGAGCGGGACGAGCGGTCGCGGGGAAAGCGCGAGGGGTCGAAGTGCTCATCCGTGAGCGACAGGAGCACCTGCACCAGTGCCATGCCGTCGCCGATGCAGTGGTGCAGCCGGGCGATGAGCGCGCTGCCGCCCTGGTAGTCCTCAATCAGCTCCATGTGCCAGAGGGGCTTCGATCGATCGAGCGGCGTGCTCATGAGCTCTCCCACCCGGGCCTTCAGTTCGTCCGCCCCCGCCTCGCCCGGAAGGGCGGCGCGCCGCACATGTTGGTCGAGGTCGAAGTGAGGGTCGAGTTCCCAGGCGGGCGTGCCCTCCGGGTCGCGCACCCGCTGCCGAAACCGCGTGAAGCCAAGCAGCCGCTCCTCCAGCAGCGCCTTGAATGTCGGCACGTCAATCGGATCCTCCAGGGCGAGCACGGCCGTGATCGTCATCAGGTTGGTCGGGTCGTCCATCCGCAGCCAGGCCGCGTCGACGCCGGAGAGGGGTTCGGGGGCGTTCATGGGCACGAGGGGACAGGAGGGCAGCAAGCGGGGGAGCAGGAACGGGCGTGCCGGGTCTGAAAGCGCCGAGGGGCCCGGTGGGGGACACTCAGGAGGCAGAAGGGGCGGACGACCTGTTGCGGTACAGCACCTCATCCACAGCGTAAAGCGTAAGGCCAAGGGCCGTGACCACTGTGAGGGCCCCGAGGGGCGCCCAGATGATGAGGCCGCCGATCATGCCGAGGGCAGCGCCCAGGTACTTGATGTAATTGAGTTGCTCATTGGTGGTCCGGCGCAAGAGACGCTCCAGCTGCTCCTCGTCGTAGGCGCGCACGTTTTCGAAAACGATGCGTTCTACGTCAAGGGTATCCACAAGGCGCAGGATGAGTTCGGTCAGGGCGTCTTCGAGGGCGTCGCTGTGGCGCTCCAGGGTGGCGGGCACGCGGTCGAGCGCCGGATCGAGTTCGTTGAGGAGCGGCTCTACGGCCTCCGGCAGGCGTTGGACAGCCATCCGAAGCTGCGCCTGGAAGTCGTCTTCCCGGAAGAGGCGATAGGTGCGCAGGGCCACGCCCGAGAGGCCGTCCGCGTTCTGCTCCATTTGTTCGGCCGTGAATGTAGCGATGCGGTCCTGCACGTCGGGGGCTGCGAGGAAGTCGCGAAGCCACGCGCGGAGGACGGCCTTCAGGTCGTGGCGCACGTCCTCGTCGGTCACCACGTCGCCAGCCACACCCACCAACAGGTCGCGGTACCGGGCCGTCAGGCCGCTCTCGCGCACCTTTTGCATGATGATGCGCTTGTTGATGAGCTCGTCGCTTACGGCCTGGGCCAGGCGGTAGGCGACGCGCTCACGCTGGGCCGGCACCAGGCCCTGCCCCCAGATGGGCCGTGGCTCGCGGGGGCGAAACAGCATCGTGATCGCCAGCCAGTTTGTCCCGAAGCCGATGAGGCCGCTGACGGTGACGTACCGCAGCAGGTGGTCGAGCCCAATCGTGACCCCGGCCACCTCCCCGCTTCAAGCTCCATTGTTCCCCGGGGACCCATTATCTGTTCTTCATAGCCATAATGAGCATTACTTATCATTGAATCGTAGATTAGTGATGATCCGTCGGGA